>NZ_QTNF01000001.1:0-1940 GCF_003603455.1 Bacteroides sp. AM37-9
AAAACGGCGGCTACCTACTCTCCCACTGTTACGCAGTACCATCGGCGTGACGAGGCTTAACTTCTCTGTTCGGAATGGGAAGAGGTGGAACCCTCGTGCTATAACCACCTGAATAAGGTTATGACATGATGAAAAGTAAAATCTCAAGTTCATTACTAGTATGTTTCTGTTCTCTGTTTCCAGTTTCTGTATCAGTAATCCGCTAAACGTATATACCCAACCGGTACATATTTGAAAGAAAGTGAACGGGCAATTAGTAATGCTCGGCTTTGATGTTACCACCTTTACACCTGCATCCTATCAACGTCATCGTCTTTAACGACCCTAAGAAATCTAATCTTGTGGCTGGCTTCGTACTTAGATGCTTTCAGCACTTATCCAATCCCGACTTAGATACCCAGCGATGCACCTGGCGGCACAACTGGTAAACCAGCGGTCAGTCCAACACGGTCCTCTCGTACTAGTGTCAGAGCCACGCAAATTTCATACGCCCACGATAGATAGAGACCGAACTGTCTCACGACGTTCTGAACCCAGCTCGCGTGCCACTTTAATGGGCGAACAGCCCAACCCTTGGGACCTTCTCCAGCCCCAGGATGTGACGAGCCGACATCGAGGTGCCAAACCCCTCCGTCGATATGAGCTCTTGGGAGGGATCAGCCTGTTATCCCCGGAGTACCTTTTATCCTTTGAGCGATGTCCCTTCCATGCGGAAACACCGGATCACTATGCTCTAGTTTCCTACCTGATCGACTTGTCTGTCTCCCAGTCAAGCGCCCTTATGCCATTACACTCTACGGACGGTTACCAATCGTCCTGAGGGCACCTTTAGAAGCCTCCGTTACACTTTTGGAGGCGACCACCCCAGTCAAACTACCCACCAAACAGTGTCCTCGCAACTACGAGTTAGAACTCAAATAATCAAAGGGCCGTATTTCAACAGCGACTCCACAAATACTGGCGTACCTGCTTCGAAGTCTCCGGCCTATCCTACACATCAATTACCCAAATTCAATGTTAAGCTATAGTAAAGGTTCACGGGGTCTTTTCGTCCCATCGCGGGTAATCGGCATCTTCACCGATACTACAATTTCACTGAGCTCACGGTTGAGACAGTGTCCAGATCATTACACCATTCGTGCAGGTCGGAACTTACCCGACAAGGAATTTCGCTACCTTAGGACCGTTATAGTTACGGCCGCCGTTTACTGGGGCTTCAATTCAATGCTTCTCTTGCGATGACATCTCCTCTTAACCTTCCAGCACCGGGCAGGTGTCAGGCTGTATACGTAATCTTTCAATTTTGCACAGCCCTGTGTTTTTGTTAAACAGTTGCCTGGACCTATTCTCTGCGCCCAACTCTCGTTGGGACCCTTTATCCCGAAGTTACAGGGTCAATTTGCCTAGTTCCTTAACCGTGAATCACTCAAGCGCCTTAGTATATTCAACCCGACTACGTGTGTCCGTTTGCGGTACGGGTACCTTAAAGATTAAGTTTAGCGGATTTTCTTGGGAGTATGTTTACACGCACTATTGGATTGTTCCGAAGAACGTTCCATACTATCAGGTTCGACTCTCTTTGTGGATTTGCCTGCAAAGATCAACATCTACACCCTTCAACGGACTATTCCGTCAGTCCGCGGCGCTATCACTGCTCCGTCTCCACGTCACTCCTTAAGGTAGTACAGGAATATTAACCTGTTCTGCCATCGGCCTCACCGTTCGGCTGAGCCTTAGGACCCGACTAACCCTGATCCGATTAGCGTTGATCAGGAAACCTTAGTCTTTCGGCGAGGGGGTTTCTCACCCCCTTTATCGTTACTTATACCTACATTTGCTTTTCCACACGCTCCAGCAAAGCTCACGCTTCACCTTCGACGCGGAGTGGAATGCTCCCCTACCGATCATTACTGATCCCATAGCTTCGGTAAATTGCTTGA
>NZ_QTNF01000001.1:1950-3538 GCF_003603455.1 Bacteroides sp. AM37-9
CAGCAAAGCTCACGCTTCACCTTCGACGCAGAGTGGAATGCTCCCCTACCGATGTTAGTGTTTAGTTAACATCCCATAGCTTCGGTAAATTGCTTAATGCCCGATTATTATCCACGCCAAACTCCTCGACTAGTGAGCTGTTACGCACTCTTTAAATGAATGGCTGCTTCCAAGCCAACATCCTAGCTGTCTTAGCAATCTGACTTCGTTAGTTCAACTTAGCAATTATTTCGGGACCTTAGCTGATGGTCCGGATTCTTCTCCTTTAGGACATGGACCTTAGCACCCATGCCCTCACTCCTGGGATCGAACTACTGCGCATTCGGAGTTTATCAAGACTTGATAGGCGGTGAAGCCCTCGCATCTTATCAGTCGCTCTACCTCACAGTAGTAATTCCCAAGGCTGCACCTAAATGCATTTCGGGGAGTACGAGCTATCTCCAAGTTTGATTAGCCTTTCACCCCCACCCTCAGTTCATCCGGAAGCTTTTCAACGCTTATCGGTTCGGTCCTCCAGTTAGTGTTACCTAACCTTCAACCTGACCAAGGGTAGATCACTTGGTTTCGCGTCTACTCCTTCCGACTAATCGCCCTGTTCAGACTCGCTTTCGCTTCGGCTACACATTTTAAAATGCTTAACCTTGCCGGAAAAAGTAACTCGTAGGTTCATTATGCAAAAGGCACGCCGTCACAACTTACGCTGCTCCGACCGCTTGTAGGCGCACGGTTTCAGGGACTATTTCACTCTTCTATTCGAAGTGCTTTTCACCTTTCCTTCACAGTACTGGTTCGCTATCGGTCTCTCGGGAGTATTTAGCCTTACCGGATGGTCCCGGCAGATTCACGCAAGATTCCTCGTGTCCCGCGCTACTCAGGATACCACTACGCTTCGTTTAGCTTCGAATACCGGACTATCACCGTCTATGGTTTCATTTTCCAAAGAATTCTTCTCACTAAAGTTCTTGCGACATCGTGGTCCTACAACCCCAATATTGCCGTAACAACATTGGTTTGGGCTAATCCCCGTTCGCTCGCCACTACTTGGGGAATCATTATTATTTTCTTTTCCTGCAGGTACTAAGATGTTTCAGTTCCCTGCGTTAGCCTCTTGCTATGCAAGATGTCATTCCTTCAGAATGACGGGTTGTCCCATTCGGAAATCTTCGGATCAAAGGTTATTTGCACCTACCCGAAGCTTATCGCAGCTTATCACGTCCTTCATCGCCTCCGAGAGCCAAGGCATCCGCCATGCGCCCTTGCTTACTTTCTTTCAAACGTTTTATTCTCATACTGGTATTGACTTGGGAATTGCTTCCGGCTGTCAATATTGCATATTCGAACACGTACGGTTTGATATATACTTTTAGCTCTTACTTTTAATTTTACTTTTTGTACATCATGTCAAAGATCGTTTCTCTTTTCAGAGATCGTGGAGAATAACGGATTCGAACCGTTGACCCTCTGCGTGCAAGGCAGATGCTCTAGCCAGCTGAGCTAATCCCCCGGAATAAGTTGAGAGTGGAGAATGGAGAGTTGAGAGTGAAACTTACAACTACCACACAATCATCAACATTCTCGAAGTAGTCCC
>NZ_QTNF01000001.1:3548-3914 GCF_003603455.1 Bacteroides sp. AM37-9
CGTTGACCCTCTGCGTGCAAGGCAGATGCTCTAGCCAGCTGAGCTAATCCCCCAAGAGGTTGTTCAAGAATGTTGTTTTTAGTTTTTAGCTTTTAGCTGTCACTATTCCTCGTTCTTGAGCTTGGTAGTCCCAGGCAGAGTTGAACTGCCGACCTCTACATTATCAGTGTAGCGCTCTAACCAACTGAGCTATAGGACTAGTTCAACCTTGTCTACCTTTCGTCTAGACTCGGCTTCTTTTTTCTCTTGTTTATCTCTATCTATAATACTATAGATGGTTGATCTATATTTATAAATAAACAAGTACCAGTAGTACAAAAAACAGAACCTTTAAAGTCTATAAGTGACTGTCACGGTTGTGACAGT
>NZ_QTNF01000001.1:3924-45123 GCF_003603455.1 Bacteroides sp. AM37-9
ATAAACAAGTACCAGTAGTACAAAAAACAGAACCTTTAAAGTCATTATTTTTAACGATGGCCGTTTTACATTATTCATGTAGAATTGCATCGTCTTACGACATCGCTCCAGAAAGGAGGTGTTCCAGCCGCACCTTCCGGTACGGCTACCTTGTTACGACTTAGCCCCAATTACCAGTTTTACCCTAGGACGCTCCTTGCGGTTACGTACTTCAGGTACCCCCGGCTTTCATGGCTTGACGGGCGGTGTGTACAAGGCCCGGGAACGTATTCACCGCGCCATGGCTGATGCGCGATTACTAGCGAATCCAGCTTCACGAAGTCGGGTTGCAGACTTCGATCCGAACTGAGAGAGGTTTTTGGGATTAGCATCCTGTCGCCAGGTAGCTGCCTTCTGTACCCCCCATTGTAACACGTGTGTAGCCCCGGACGTAAGGGCCGTGCTGATTTGACGTCATCCCCACCTTCCTCACATCTTACGACGGCAGTCTCTCTAGAGTCCTCAGCATCACCTGTTAGTAACTAAAGATAAGGGTTGCGCTCGTTATGGCACTTAAGCCGACACCTCACGGCACGAGCTGACGACAACCATGCAGCACCTTCACATTTGCCTTGCGGCTAACCTGTTTCCAGATTATTCAAATGCAATTTAAGCCCGGGTAAGGTTCCTCGCGTATCATCGAATTAAACCACATGTTCCTCCGCTTGTGCGGGCCCCCGTCAATTCCTTTGAGTTTCACCGTTGCCGGCGTACTCCCCAGGTGGAATACTTAATGCTTTCGCTTGGCCGCTTACTGTATATCGCAAACAGCGAGTATTCATCGTTTACTGTGTGGACTACCAGGGTATCTAATCCTGTTTGATACCCACACTTTCGAGCATCAGTGTCAGTTGCAGTCTAGTGAGCTGCCTTCGCAATCGGAGTTCTTCGTGATATCTAAGCATTTCACCGCTACACCACGAATTCCGCCCACCTCTACTGTACTCAAGACTGCCAGTTTCAACTGCAATTTTACGGTTGAGCCGCAAACTTTCACAACTGACTTAACAATCCACCTACGCTCCCTTTAAACCCAATAAATCCGGATAACGCTCGGATCCTCCGTATTACCGCGGCTGCTGGCACGGAGTTAGCCGATCCTTATTCATATGGTACATACAAAATTCCACACGTGGAATACTTTATTCCCATATAAAAGAAGTTTACAACCCATAGGGCAGTCATCCTTCACGCTACTTGGCTGGTTCAGACTCTCGTCCATTGACCAATATTCCTCACTGCTGCCTCCCGTAGGAGTTTGGACCGTGTCTCAGTTCCAATGTGGGGGACCTTCCTCTCAGAACCCCTATCCATCGTAGTCTTGGTGGGCCGTTACCCCGCCAACAAACTAATGGAACGCATCCCCATCGATAACCGAAATTCTTTAATAGTAAAACCATGCGGTTTTAATATACTATCGGATATTAATCTTTCTTTCGAAAGGCTATCCCCGAGTTATCGGCAGGTTGGATACGTGTTACTCACCCGTGCGCCGGTCGCCATCTTTAGTTTGCAAGCAAACTAAAATGCTGCCCCTCGACTTGCATGTGTTAAGCCTGTAGCTAGCGTTCATCCTGAGCCAGGATCAAACTCTTCATTGTAAAAGTATCTTTTTCATCTGTTAAGATGATTTTTTTGCTCTGTTCAGGATGCCGTAAATTTATTGACCTTATTCAAATACCTATCGTTTCTTCGAACATTGCTGCTCTAAAAAACAAGTATTGACGGTTCTATTTTTTTACTTGTACTACTTGTATTGTTTATCAATATTTCAAAGAACTAACGTGGCTTCCGCCGCGCCTGCTTTCTTTGCGAAAGCGGATGCAAAGATAAGGACTTTTTCAGATAACTTCCAAACTTTTTCGAGGTTTTTTTGTTTTTATTTTCTGATGCCTTAATCTTGTAGCAGAATGTCAACCATTAGGCTCTGTCTCTCTAGCAAAGCGGGTGCAAAAGTAGACAACTTATCAATAACATCCAAATATATCTGACTATTTTTCGGCTCTTTCTTGAAACTTTTTTGTAACTCATTGATTGATAACGATGTCATAGAGTATGTTTTTTCAGATAGACACATCCTTATATGGAACACCTATACATTATTATATAGCGTACCCAAATGTAAGTTCTATTTTCCTATACCTAACAGAAATTCTATATACATTTAAGATTCCACGATCCACTTTTCGATATTACGAGTTTCTGCGCTGAAATTTACTCCTATTTTAAAAAGTTTTCGCCCATCCGTCTCGAAAGGTAAAGCATAATGCTTATCGTTAATCTGTTGCAAAGCCTCTTCTGCCGTGCCATTCAGTTTAAATTCCATTATATAAATAAATTTATCAGTCTGCAAGACAAGATCAATGCGCCCTTCACTCGTATGATACTCTACCTTGGTGTAGAAACCTAGCAGTTTAAAAACGATAAAAAGAACATTTTCGTAATGTAGTTCCTGTTCCCGAATCACTTCGTAAGTAGTGTCTGCAAAGAAACTTTGCAGGCGGTGGAAGAAAGAGTTATAATCACCCGCCTCCACTTCACGGACAAACTTCTGAATTTCAAACGGGGACTCGACCTTATTTACATTTGCATAATAGGGAAGCAAAAAACGGACAAACCCTTCTTCTACTTCACGGTTGGGAAAGCCTAAGCGATACATGCCAAAACGTTCATCATATCCCTTAATGGTTAGGTATCCACTCTGATAAATTACCGGGATGGGATTGGTGGATTCAGAATCTATACTGTTCAACACTTGGACATCGGTCTCTTCATGTGCCATCCGCTCCAGGTCATAATGATGTTTTTTTAGCAATTTCACCAAATAGGTAGGCGTGCCCGTTTCAAACCAATAACTACCAAACTCTTTACGCTTGAAAGCGTTCAGCAGACTGAACGGGTTGTACATGCCGATTGAATTGTGCGTAAAATGATAGCCGTCATAACACTCTCTCAAATCTTCACAGAGTTTGTCATACGTTATTCCACGTGCTGCAGCAAACTCATGTAGTTCTGTTTCCAGATTTTCATGGATTTCACGCTCGCTGACACCACAAATTTCGACGTACTCATTCCACATTGAAATATCATCCAAATTGTTCAAGTCACTGAATACACTGACTTTGCCAAACTTTGTCACGCCAGTGAGCAGAGCGAACTTTATATACCCGTCCTTCGTTTTCAAAGCGCCATAAAATGGCTTTAGGGTATTTCGGAATTGCTTTTGAAGTTCTTCATTGCCGATGGCTTGCAGCATAGGTTTGTCATACTCATCTACCAGAATAACTACACGTTGCCCCGTCTTTTCGCAAGCACGCTGAATGATACCGGCAAAGCGCAGGGAAAAGGATGTTTCAGACGGACGGGTGCCGTATTGACTTTCCCAATATTCAAGATTATCATTCAATATTTTATCCAGACTTTCCGGCGTGTCATACTTCTCGATATTCAGGTCGAGATGCAATATAGGATGCTTTATCCAATCCTTTTCCAACTTTTCCACAGCCAATCCTTCAAACAGTTCCTTTTTCCCTTGGAAATAAGCCTCCAAGGTAGAAATAAGCAGACTCTTTCCAAAACGGCGCGGACGACTCAAGAAGTAATAACTTCCGGTCTTGACCATTTGATACATCAATGCCGTCTTATCAATATAGAAATAACCGTCATTACGAATCTTTTCGAAATTCTGAATGCCGATAGGATAAATTTTATTGCTCATAATCTCTGCTTTTATAAATTAACGCCAGTCACCTGTCTTGCAAAGATATATATTTTTAATAGAACTCCTTCTCACGCAAGGTTAAAAGATTCTTTTCCTCAAGCCACTATTACCTCTAATTTTCCCTACAATAAAGTTTGAAAAATAAAAAAACATCTGCCACCTGCAACAAAATCGAAATAACAAACTGACTGATAAACAATTATAGCGTTGCAGATACCGTTGCAGATACGTTGCAGATAAAAACATCTGCAACACAGCGGTAAGAAGAAATGTTGCACACCAAGCATCAAAGTTTATTTTCCTATCATTGAAGCGCTCGTTTCCTGCGTCAGAACTCCGGTTCCCAGGCGGGAAACTACAGTTTCCGCGCATGGAAACGAGAGTTTCCAGCCAGAGATACTAGCGTTTCCCGCTAGAGACACTGGAGTTTCCATATAGAGAAACGACAGCGAAACCGTAGCTAAAGATTTTCAGAGAAGGAGATATACAAGACTAACCCCAGTTATAATCCTCCACGTAACCGTCGAAATACTCATCCAGACTAACGCCAAGCTCCTTGGCTACGGCAATAATCCGCCGTTGTTCGACCGGACTAAGGTTCATGTCTCCCCTACGTTTCAAATAATAGTTCTTTCTACCCATATATTCAATCATACGATAGCGAAAGGTATCTGCCACACGAACCGTAAGAGCACTAATCGTACGCATAAAGCCGCGTGCATAACGCACTTTCTCATTGGAACGGTAATAATCACAAGCACTTTTCATCGCTTTCAGCCGGTTGGGATTCATTATTGACAGGAAAACCCGCTCCGCCGGAGCATACTCTAAGGCGATATGCCGCAGACAAGTCGTGGCACGCGGACATTCTTCGGCTGCACACAAGCCGAAAGTATAAGGAACGATGGAATAATCGAATGGTTCTTTCATTGCTGTTTATCGGTTTTATTGTTATTAAATTCTACAAATGTACGGATAAAAAGGATAAACAGATAAAATATCCATGTTTATTTGCAAGAACGGGCAAATATGACTAACTTAGCAGAATATTATTAACAAAACAAAAGATGAAAATCACTCAATTAAGAGACAAGGACAAAACTACTGCGCTGACTACAATGGATATGGAAACGTGGATAGGAAAAACACGGACAGAAACAAAGACACAGCCTGTGTCCGCCTTCAGAGAAGTGTTGCGATATTCCCTGCCCGACTCACGCTGCTACGAAGCAGACAAGCTGCCGAAGATTCTTCCGGCTGCGGAATTCCGCAGGACGGAAGGTGGAAAACAAATGAAAAGTTATAACGGAATAGTTGAACTGACCGTCGGACCGTTGTCAGGCGGCCCGGAGATTACATTGGTAAAACAATTGGCATGGGAACAGCCGCAGACTCACTGCGTCTTTACCGGTTCGAGCGGACGGACAGTGAAAATATGGGCGAAATTTACACGCCCTGACAATTCGCTTCCACAGAAAAGAGAAGAAGCGGAGATATTTCATGCGCATGCCTATCGTTTGGCCGTGAAATGCTATCAGCCGCAAATTCCGTTCAGCATTTTACCCAAAGAGCCTAGTCTGGAACAGTACTCACGGCTATCACACGACCCGGAACTTATGTACAGACCGGATTCCGTTCCGTTTTATCTGTCGCAACCGTCAGGGATGCCCGAAGAACTGACTTATCGGGAAGCGGTACGCTCGGAAAAGTCACCGTTGACACGGGCCGTACCGGGATATGACACGGAGCGCGCTGTATTCATGCTTTTCGAAGCGGCTTTGAGAAAGACCCATGAAGAAATCTACGAAGCGGAAGATGAAGGTGCCCCCGAAAGAGGGGAAGACTTTCAGGCTATGGTGACACAACTGGCTGTCAACTGCTTCCATTCGGGCATTCCCGAAGAGGAAACGGTGAAACGTACTATTTTCCACTATTACCTGCGCCGTCAAGAGGTGCTCATCCGCCAGTTGGTTAAGAATGTATATGAAGAACAAAAAGGGTTCGGAAAGAAGAGTAGCTTAGGGAAAGAACAGTACCTGTCACTCCAGACAGAGGAGTTTATGAACAGGCGCTACGAATTCCGTTACAACACCCAAGTGGGAGAAGTGGAATACCGCGAGCGGAACTCATTCCATTTTTACTTCAATCCTATCAACAAACGGGTGCTGAACAGTATCGCACTAGATGCGCAAGCAGAGGGTATTCCACTATGGGACAGGGACATAAGCCGGTATATCTACTCCAACCGCATCCCCGTATTCAATCCGTTGGAAGATTTCCTCTACCATCTCCCCGTCTGGGACGGCAAAGACCGTATCCGCGGACTGGCGCAAACCGTTCCCTGCGAAAACAAGCATTGGGTCGACTTGTTTCACCGCTGGTTTCTCAACATGGTCATGCATTGGCGTGGGACGGATAAGAAATATGCGAATAATGTTTCGCCCCTGCTGGTAGGCCCGCAAGGTTGCCGTAAATCGACATTCTGCCGCAGCCTCATCCCGCCCGCCATGCGTGCATACTATACGGACAGCATCGATTTCTCACGAAAGACGGATGCCGAATTGTATCTCAATCGTTTTGCGCTCATCAACATTGACGAGTTCGACCAGATCAGCGCCACCCAACAAGGATACCTGAAACATATCCTGCAAAAACCGATTGTAAATATGCGCAAACCTTATGGAAACGCCGTACTTGAAATGCGCCGTTATGCTTCATTCATCGCAACGAGCAACCAAAAGGATTTGCTGACCGACCCTACGGGCAGCCGTCGCTTTATCTGTATCGAAGTAATCGGAACGATAGATACAAACAAGGCGATAGATTATGAACAGCTTTACGCGCAGGCCATGTATGAGCTCGACCACGGCGAACGTTACTGGTTCGACCAGTCCGAAGAACAGATTATGACCAAAAGCAACCGTGAATTTGAACAAGTTTCACTCGAAGAACAGTTGTTTTACCGTTATTTCCGTCCGGCCAAAGAGAAAGAGGACGGTGAATGGCTCTCACCGGCGGAGATTTTGGAAGATATAAAGAAAAACAGTGCCATACCGTTGTCAAACAAGCGGGTAAGTGTGTTCGGGCGAGTTCTCCGTAAACATGAAATCCCGTCGAAACGTGTACACAGAGGTACTGTCTACCATGTTGTACGAGTTTTATAAGACCAACAGATGCGTTGCAGATACTACATCTGCAACGTATCTGCAGCAGGTATCTGCAACGATGTAATACGTTTATTTTCAATAAGATAATTCAATTTCGTTGCAGGTGGCAGATAAAACAGCACTTTACAAACTTATGTGTAGGTAAAGCTATCTTTCTGTTAAATTCTCAATGAGCCATAAACAAAAATCTCCCCTGCCTGTTACATAGGCAACTTAAACATAGTAACCTAAACATAAAAATTATGGCTAGAGAAAGTGTAAAAATTCTACAAGGGAAACTAGATGTAGAAAGTTTGATCGCACAGTTGAACGCAGCATTAGCTGAAGAATGGTTGGCATACTATCAATATTGGGTAGGTGCATTAGTAGTGGAAGGTGCCATGCGCGCCGATGTACAGGGTGAATTTGAGGAACATGCCGAAGAAGAGCGCAGACATGCGCAACTGCTCGCTGACCGTATCATCGAGTTGGAAGGAGTTCCGGTGCTTGACCCTAAGCAATGGTTTGAGTTGGCAAGATGCAAATATGATGCTCCGCAGGGGTTCGACTCTGTCAGTTTGCTGAAAGACAATGTAGCTTCCGAACGCTGCGCAATCCTTCGTTATCAGGAAATTGCAGATTTTACCAATGGGAAAGATTTCACTACCTGCGACATCGCCAAACATATTCTTGCCGAAGAGGAAGAACATGAACAGGATTTACAAGATTATCTGACGGACATCGCCAGAATGAAGAAATCATTCCTCGACAAGTAAATTCTAATATAATAATTAGGCAAAAGAGGGTGTATCCTGCAGGGGATATTCCCTCTTTTATCTATTATAGTACGATAAAAACAAAACTATTTTAGAGTAAATCAAGAAGAAATCTTTCTTTTTTCGTATTTTTGTCCCAATATGCACGTTTAATCCAAGTAGATAACGAACATTAGCAAAAAAAGAATGAAAGTAATTGATTTAATACATAGCAACAAGAAAACTGCTTTTTCTTTCGAGATACTTCCACCGCTGAAAGGAACGGGAATAGAAAAGTTATATCAAACAATCGATACGCTTCGGGAATTTGACCCGAAATATATCAATATCACTACTCACCGCAGCGAATATGTGTATAAAGACCTCGGTAACGGATTGTTTCAGAGAAACCGCTTGAGAAGGCGTCCAGGAACGGTTGCCGTGGCTGCCGCCATCCAGAACAAATACAATATTACGGTAGTCCCGCATATTTTGTGCAGCGGATTCACACGTGAAGAAACCGAGTATGTGTTGCTCGACCTGCAATTTCTGAATATCACGGAATTACTGGTATTGCGTGGTGACAAAGCGAAACATGAGTCGGTATTTACACCGGAAGGTGACGGTTATCATCATGCTATCGAGTTGCAGGAACAAATCAATAATTTCAATAAAGGTATTTTTGTGGATGGTTCGGAGATGAAAGTCAGCAGTACGCCATTTTCTTACGGGGTGGCTTGTTATCCGGAGAAGCACGAAGAAGCGCCTAATATCGAGACTGACCTTTACTGGCTGAAGAAAAAAGTGGAGAACGGGGCGGAATATGCCGTGACACAGTTGTTCTACGATAACAGGAAATATTTTGAATTTGTGGAGCAGGCGAAGGCGGCAGGTATCAATATACCTATAATTCCGGGAATCAAACCGTTCAAGAAGCTGTCTCAATTGAGCATGATTCCAAAGACTTTCAAAGTGGACTTGCCGGAAGACTTGGTGAAAGAGGCTTTGAAATGCAAGAATGACGCGGAAGCCGAGCAGGTAGGTATCGAATGGTGTGTAGCCCAGTGCAAGGAGTTGATGGCTCACGGAGTGCCGAGTATTCATTTCTACTCTATCGGAGCAGTAGACAGTATCAAAGAAGTAGCCAAAATCATTTATTGATATGTTTTTCAGAGACGTAATCGGACAGGAAGAAATCAAGCAACGGCTCATTCAGGAAGTGAATGAGGGGCGTATTCCACATGCCCAGCTTATTTGCGGCCCGGAAGGGGTCGGGAAAATGCCGTTGGCTATTGCATACGCACGTTACATCAGTTGCACTAATCGGGGGGAGACTGATGCCTGCGGAACGTGTCCGTCCTGCGTGAAATTCAATAAACTGGTGCATCCCGACGTACATTTCGTATTCCCTATCGTGAAAAGCGCAAAGGGGAAAAAGGAAGTATGCGATGATTATATAGCCGACTGGCGACCGTTTGTTATCAATCATCCTTACTTTAATCTCAATCACTGGTTGGGAGAGATGGATGCGGAGAACTCACAAGCATTGATCTATGCCAAAGAGAGTGACGAGATTCTGAAAAAACTTAGTTTGAAATCCAGTGAAGGGGGATTTAAGATTACGATTGTATGGCTGCCGGAAAAAATGCATCCGGTGTGTGCCAACAAACTGCTGAAGTTGCTTGAGGAACCGCCCGAAAAAACGGTTTTCTTATTGGTATCGGAAGCGCCGGACATGATTCTGCCCACTATCCTAAGCCGTACCCAGCGCATGAATGTACGGAAGATTGATGAAGCCAGCATCGACCGGGTATTACAGACGAAATATAACATTTTGCCTGCCGACAGTATTTCCATTGCCCATCTGGCAAACGGGAATTTTATCAAGGCACTCGAAACAATTCATTTGAATGAAGAGAACCAGTTGTTTTTTGACTTGTTTGTCAGCCTGATGCGGTTGTCTTACCAACGGAAAATCAAGGAAATGAAAATGTGGAGCGAGCAAGTGGCGGGCATGGGACGTGAACGTCAGAAGAACTTCCTGGAATATTGCCAGCGCATGATTCGGGAGAATTTTATCTTCAACCTGCACCAGCGCAATTTGACGTATATGACGATTAATGAACAGAATTTTGCAACCCGCTTTGCGCCTTTTGTCAACGAACGGAATGTGATGGGTATCATGGACGAATTAAGCGAAGCGCAACTACATATAGAACAGAATGTAAATGCTAAAATGGTATTCTTCGACTTCTCGCTGAAGATGATTGTACTGTTGAAGCAATAATAAATATATAAACTTATGGAATATAAACTTCATAATGGAAGCGGTGGCCTTTGCTGCAAAGGATGCTCCCGACAAGATAAAAAGCTGAACACCTACGATTGGCTGGCGGACATTCCGGGCAATGCGGAAGAGAGTGACATGGTGGAAGTGCAATTCAAAAATACCCGGAAGGGATATTTTCGAAACAGCAACAAGATTAAACTGGAAAAAGGAGATGTAGTTGCCGTTGAAGCGGCTCCCGGCCATGACATCGGCGTGGTTACATTGACCGGCCGGCTCGTTCCCCTGCAAATGAAGAAAGCAAACTTCAAAGCAGATACGGAAATCAAACGTGTCTATCGGAAAGCTAAGCCGGTAGATATGGAAAAATTCAACGAAGCCAAAGCCAAAGAACATGCAACGATGATTCGTGCGCGTCAGATTGCGTTGAATCTCAATCTGGATATGAAAATCGGTGATGTGGAGTATCAGGGAGATGGCAACAAAGCTATTTTCTACTATATCGCCGATGAGCGGGTAGACTTCCGGCAACTGATTAAAGTATTGGCCGAAGCATTCCGCGTACGTATCGAAATGAAACAAATCGGTGCCCGTCAGGAAGCAGGACGTATCGGCGGGATCGGCCCTTGCGGACGCGAACTTTGCTGCGCTACATGGATGACGAGCTTCGTCTCTGTTTCTACCAGTGCAGCCCGTTTTCAGGACATCTCATTGAATCCGCAGAAACTTGCCGGACAGTGCGCTAAGCTGAAATGCTGTCTGAACTACGAAGTGGACTGTTATGTGGAAGCTCAAAAACGTCTCCCATCGAGAGAGATAGAGTTGGAAACGAAAGATGGTACTTTCTATTTCTTCAAAGCGGATATTCTAAGCAATCAAGTTTCTTATTCTACGGATAAAAACTTCCCAGCCAACCTGGTCACCATCAGCGGAAAACGTGCGTTTGAAGTAATCTCCATGAATAAGAAAGGGATGAAACCGGACAGCTTGCTCGAAGAAGAAAAGAAACCGGAACCGAGAAAACCAGTTGACTTGCTGGAACAGGAAAGTGTTACCCGTTTCGACCGCAGCCGGAATAATAAAGAGGGCGGCAATAACGCTAACCGGAATAATAAAAAGAAGAAAAAAGGAAACAATAATAACGGAAACCGCCCGCAACAGCAAGCAGAAGGCGGCAATCGTCCGCAACAACCTCAACGGGAAAATGAAAACCGCCCGCAACAGTCAGAAAACGGCAACAGAGGGGAAAGAGACAACCGCCCGAGAAATAACAATAACAACAACCGGAACAGAGGACAGAACCAGGGACGGAACAACGAAAACAGACGTCCGGAAAGAGGATCAAATCAGGAACGTCCGCAAGGTCAGGAACGTCCGCAACAGCAAGACCGTCAACGCGAACAGCAAGGACAGGAACGTCAAGAACGTCGTCCCAACCACGAGCGTCCTTCCAGACCGGAAAGAAATCAGAATCAGGAGAAACAGTCAACTAATGAAAAGCCTACTCAAGAATAGTATATTGAGTCTATTCAGCGCTTGCTTACTGACAGCCTGCAATGAACATACAGTGTATCACTCTTATCAATCCCTTCCCAACAAGGGATGGGGAAAGAGTGATACACTCTCTTTTCATATTCCCATAACTGACAGCGTTCCCACTACTCTCCGGCTTTTTGCGGAAGTCCGCAACAGTATCGAATATCCTTATCATGACCTCCATTTATTTATCAGTCAGAATCTACAGGATTCTACGGTATGGCGCACTGATACTATTGCTTTCTGCCTGGCTGACTCTACCGGAAGATGGACGGGACACGGATGGGGAAGCATTTACCAATCGGAAACTTTTATTACATCTGTCCGCCCTTTACATCCTGCAAATTATACTATTAAAATTATGAGCGGAATGAAAGATGAAAAGTTACAAGGATTGAGCGATGTAGGTATCCGTATTGAGAAGCAGTAAGATTAAAGTCTTCTGCCACGTCCTGCATCAATGCGCAGGAAGATAAACAGCAATATCGTAAATCCCCATAAAGAAGAACCTCCATAGCTGAAGAAAGGCAATGGAATACCGATAACCGGGGTTAACCCCAGCACCATACCGATATTAATAAATAAGTGGAAAAGGAAAATACTGACGACCGAATATCCATAAACCCGCCCAAAGTTGGAAGTCTGCCGTTCGGACAGGAAGATTAATCGTAAGATCAAAATCAGGAAAGCCAACAGGACAGCAGCCGAACCGACAAATCCTTGCTCCTCACCCACTGTACAGAATATAAAGTCGGTATCCTGTTCGGGCACGTACTTTAATTTTGTTTGCGTACCATTCAGGAACCCTTTTCCTGTCAACCCACCGGAACCGATGGCAATCTTGGACTGATTCACGTTGTATCCGGCACCGGTCAAATCTTCTTCCAAACCGAGCACTACTTTGATACGGACTTGCTGGTGAGGTTCGAGCACATTATCAAATACATAGTTACTGGAATACAGGAAGCCGACAGAACCGATTGTAAACAGGGCAATCAGGAAATAAGTACGCTGCCGCTCACTTAATGCCAAATAAATCAGATAGCCTATCACCACAATACAAAGCGTCCATTGCACCCAAACGAGGCTAAAATGCACCCAATATTCGGATATTAAATAAGCAATCAGTAATATAGCCAAACTTCCACCAATGATATTGCGGGTAGCAGACCATTTCTTACGATATACCCACACCATACCACCGGCAAATAATAAGATCAATAGTAATACGATAAATTCTCCCAGTGGTGTAGGAGTATCGGCGATAAAGACTTCATCAAAACGAATGCCGACCACAAAGTAGATTACCGCACATACGCCCGCAAAAAGCACTACTCCCGGCATTCCTTCACGATAAAGCACCAGAAAAAAAGCAAGATAAACCAATGCAGACCCTGTCTCCCGCTGCCCGATAATCAATAACATCGGGAGAAGAATGATGAATCCCAGGATAAAGGCACACTTTTCTTTCTTGATACTGAATGAATAAGAATTCATGTATTTGGCCAACGCCAAAGCCGTAGCGAACTTGGCAAACTCGGCGGGTTGCAGGCTCACAGGCCCCATGACAAGCCAGGAGCGTGATCCTTTGGTGTCCGGCGCTATGAAGATGGTAACAATGAGCAAGAGAATCATCCCCACATATATAATGTACGCGAACATATCATACATACGGTCTTCCAGCATCAACAGCACGAATCCGAGTCCGAAGGAACAGATAATCCATACAAACTGCTTGCCGGCACGGGTCGAGAAGTCGAGGAAGTCGCGTTCGCCATAGTCATAGCTGGCTCCGCAGACGCTAAACCATCCGCCAACAATCAGGAGCAGGTAAATAAAAATCGTTACCCAGTCCAGCGTTTTCCACAAACTATCGTTCCTCGTTACCATATAATATCACTCTGTTACTAAATTCTTCCGCCCTCAACTCGTTCTCCGGCGAGAGCTTGCCTTTCAAATACTGTTCCATCATCAGTGCGCCGAAAGGAACTCCGTAAGTAGCCCCCCATCCGCCGTTCTCTACATAGACGGCAATAGCTATCTTCGGTTTGTTCATCGGAGCAAAGCCCATAAATACCGAGTGGTCGTGTCCGCGGTTCTGCGCAGTACCCGTTTTTCCACAGGCTTCCAAATCCGGAACCATCACTGACAGCATACGACAAGTTCCTCCGGTGGCTGCGCCACGCATCCCTTCTACGACTGATTCATAATGTCTTTTCTCAATAGTGGTATAACGTGGTACGCGATAGATGCTGTCCAACTGATTATCTTGGATTTCCTTTACAATATGCGGTGTCACAAAGTATCCTCTGTTAGCAATCGTTGCTCCCAGGTTAGCAATCTGAAGGGGAGTGGATAGAATTTCCCCCTGTCCGATAGAGATACTGATTACTGTCAGTCCGTTCCAATGTCCGCGATAGGCTTTATCGTAGAACTGCGCATTCGGAATCAAGCCCCGTTTCTCTCCCGGCAAATCAACTCCCAGTTTGTAGCCAAATCCTTGCGAAACCATGTGGTCTTTCCAGACCGTAATGGCGTTTTGTGGCGAACCGTATTTACGATCGCCAAACATACGGAACAATCCCCAACAGAAATAGGAGTTGCACGATGTAGCAATAGCCGGAATCAATGGCAAGGGAGATCCGTGAGCATGACAGCCTACTGTCAATCTTCCGTAATGGAATCCATGTGAGCAAGGGAATGCCGGACTTTGTTCGGTGATAATTCCTTCTTGCAGAAACGTCAGTCCTTGCGCTGTTTTGAACGTAGATCCCGGAGGATACACTCCCATCAGGGCACGATTCAAAAGCGGTTTGGTCATATCACGTTGCAAGGCCAGATGGTTCTTGCCACGCTGGCGCCCAATCATCAAATGCGGGTCATAATTGGGAGAGGATACCAGACAAAGGATTTCTCCGGTCTCCGGTTCAATAGCCACAATGCTTCCAATCTTATTCTTTAATAAACGTTCGCCCAGCATCTGTAAGTCAATATCCAAACTCAATGTCAGGTTCTTGCCGGGAACGGAAGGACGGTCATATTCACCATCCATATAATGTCCCTGGATACGACCGTGCGCATCGCGAAGCAGAATCTCAATTCCTTTCTCGCCACGCAGATACTTTTCATACGATTTCTCGACTCCTAACTTGCCGACATAATCCCCACGGATGTAATATCCTTCTTCATCCGCTTCCATTTCTTTTGCGGAGACTTCTCCGATATCTCCCAAAGCATGGGCGGCAGCATTGTACGAATATTGGCGGATGGTACGCCGTTGGATATAAAAACCACGAAACTTAAACAGCTTTTCTTGAAAGACACCACATTCTTCCGCCGAAAGTTGCGACATAAACAACTGGTTGGTATAGCGGGAATAGCCCGGATTGCGACGACGGTCTTTCATGTCGCTCATTATTTTGAGAAACTGCGCACGGGTGATATTCAACGATTGGCATAAATCGAGTGTGTCCAGATTCTCTATTTCCTTTGGCACGATCGTTATGTCGTATGCCGGCTGGTTGAATACCAGCAATTTACCGGTCCGGTCATAAATAGCACCACGCGAGGGGTATTGGATCTTATTCAAAAAAGCGTTACTGTCAGCATTCTTCTTGTAGTCATCGGTCGTGATCTGCAATACAAAAAGACGTATCAGATAAATCAAAACAATGGAGATAGCAATGCCTCCGATTACAAATTTGCGCTTCTCTAAGATATAATCTTTTGCCATCGTTACTTCTTAATCCCTTCTATAGCTATGATACAGGTTACAGTCAGAATAGTGCAAAGAAGCACTCGCAACAGTAACAGCCAAATGCTGGTAAATGAGAAGAACTCAATGGAGAGTAATGCCAGACTGTGCACAAAAACACTTGCAGTGGTATATTTTAAGAAAGGACTGATTCCCATCGTCTTAAAAGAGGGAATAAAGCTATCCGGATTATCACGGGGCGTGAACAGACGAAGTAAAGAGGGACGAAGAAAGGCAAGCAATACGGTAGCTGCCGCATTCATTCCCGGAGTATCGGAGAATATATCAATGGTCAGCCCGAAGAAAAAAGCCCACAACATCAGTTCATTCCGGGAAGTGCCGGAGCTGAATTTCAGAATAAAATAGATATAGAGAAAAGGAGTAGCATAGCCGGCAATATGTACACTATTAAGGATTAGCACCTGAAGAAGTACCAAGCCGATAAACCATCCGATTCTATGTATATAAGTAATAATCATTCTTTCATCACCTTGTTTTCAAGTTTCTTCTGTTCTTCCTGACCTGTCCGGGCTACCACCCGAACGTCACTCAACTTACCGAAATCAGTAGCCAGCTTGATTTTCAACAGATAGGAAAGTCCGTCATTAGAGTCGGACATATCATCTACCGTTCCCACCATTATACCTTCGGGAAAGACGGTGGAGAAACCACTGGTAACGACTGTATCTCCCAAATTAAACTCTGCATGACGAGGCAAGTCTTTCAGATAAGCATAGCGCGAATCTCCATGTTCCCATTTCAGGTAGCCGAAATAATCACTGCCGATAATCTTGCAACTGATATTCGACTTGCTGTTCAGTACCGAAATCACCACCGAGTAGGAAGGAGAGGTTTCATAAACAATCCCTACAATCCCATTACCATCCACCACTCCCATTTCGGAGCGAATACCGGAAGAGGAACCTTTATCGAGCGTGATATAATTATCAACCAGATTCAAACTGTTCTTTATCACATGCGCTTTAAACAACTGATAATCCGCTTGCGGCACCTGCCGGATGCTGTTGATGGCCATAGAATCGAGCTGCTGCTCTCTCAATGCTTTTTCCAGATTAGTGATCTGTTGTTCGAGCACCATGTTGCGATCCAACAGATCTTCATTGACCGATTTCAGATGAAAATAAGAGGAAATCCCTCCCGAAACTTCATAAACCGCCCCCACAACCGTATTGGCAGAAGTGAAGAATGCACTCTGCTGATAACGGTTGAACCGAAATAACAAAACAAAACTGGCTACCTCCAATAAGATGAAGAGGAACCAGTAATTGTATTTCAGAAGGAAGTTTAATAAATTCCTCATCCCCGGTTTATCTCATTAAGAAAGAGAAACGGTCTACGTTCTTCAATGCCACTCCTGTACCTTTGGCAACTGCATGCAAAGGATCTTCCGCAATATGGAAAGGAATATTGATCTTATCGGTCAATCTCTTATCCAGTCCACGAAGCAATGCACCACCTCCGGAGAGATAGATACCATTGTGCACAATATCAGCATACAGTTCAGGAGGTGTATTTTCCAATGCACTCAAGATAGCAGTTTCGATCTTTGAAATTGATTTCTCCAGACAGTGAGCTACTTCCTGGTAACATACAGGCACTTCCATCGGAAGAGCTGTGATACGGTTCGGACCATGAACGATATAATCTTCCGGAGCATCATCACCCAGTTCGGTTAAAGCAGCACCTACATTGATTTTGATACGTTCTGCCATACGCTCGCTGACTTTCACATTGTGCTGACGGCTCATATATTCGCGAATATCCTCTGTCAGGTCATCACCGGCTGTGCGGATGGAGTTGTTGGAAACGATACCTCCCAAAGAGATAACGGCAATTTCCGTAGATCCACCACCTATATCGACAATCATGTTTCCTTCCGGAGCTTCTACGTCGATGCCGATACCGATTGCCGCAGCCATCGGCTCGAAAATCAAATAAACATCACGACCGCCGGCATGTTCCGCAGAGTCACGGACAGCACGGAGTTCAACTTCCGTACTTCCCGAAGGAACGCCAATCACCATGCGAAGAGAAGGTGAAAACAAATGGTTGCGAGTATTCACCTGCTTTATCAAACCGCGCATCATCTGCTCGCAAGCATAGAAGTCGGCAATCACTCCGTCTCTCAACGGACGGATGGTACGTATGTTTTCGTGGGTTTTTTCATGCATCAACTTCGCCTTTTCCCCCACGGCAATCATCTTTTCTGTACGGCGATCCAGAGCTACAACCGAAGGCTCATCCACCACGATTTTTCCGTTCGTGATGATGATAGTATTGGCTGTGCCCAAGTCCATTGCTATCTCTTGTGTAAAAGAAAATAATCCCATTCTTAATTCTTGTTTTTAGTGTTTAAAATGACGGATACCGGTAGTCACCATCGCCATACCGTGCTCATTGCAATAAGCAAATGATAAATCGTCTTTTACCGAACCTCCCGGTTGGATAACAGCCGTAATACCTTCTTTATCTGCAATTTCCACACAGTCGGGGAACGGGAAGAAGGCATCGGAAGCCATGACTGCACCATTCAGGTCGAAACCGAATGATTTGGCTTTTTCAATTGCTTGTTTCAATGCGTCTACACGTGAAGTCTGTCCTACACCGCTTGCAAGAAGTTGTTTATCCTTTGCCAATACGATGGCGTTGGATTTGCTGTTCTTTACAATTTTGTTGGCAAACAACATATCTTCCACTTCTTCCGGAGTAGGAGCTTTGTCTGTCACGGTTTTCAGGTCGGCTACCGTTTCAATATTAGTATCTTTATCCTGCACCAATACGCCATTCAGCAAAGCACGGAATTGTTTCTTAGGCAATTTAGCTTCCTTACGAACGAGGATGATGCGGTTCTTTTTCTGTCCCAGGATTTCGAGTGCATCCACATCATAATCCGGCGCGATAACCACTTCGAAGAAAATCTTGTTGATTTCTTCCGCAGCTTCTTTGTCGATGACACCATTCGTAATCAATACACCTCCGAAAGCAGAAACCGGATCACCGGCCAATGCGTCTTTCCAAGCTTCCAAAACTGTAGCACGGGAAGCTAATCCGCAAGCGTTGTTGTGTTTCAGGATAGCGAAAGTGAGGTCATCGAATTCGTCGATCAAGTCAACGGCTGCATTGATGTCGAGAAGATTGTTATAAGAGATTTCTTTTCCGTGAATCTGGTCGAACATTGCTTCCAGATTTCCGTAGAAATAACCTTTCTGATGTGGGTTCTCACCGTAACGAAGTTGCTTCTGGCTATTAACAGAGCAACGGAAAGCAGAACCTTCGCCGGCATCGAAATAGTTGAAAATAGCCGAATCGTAGTGAGAAGAAACGGCAAATGCTTCTTTAGCCATCCAGCGACGTTCTTCGAGTGAAGAAGTAGCGCCGTGCTCCATCAACATATCCAATAATGGTTTGTATTGAGCTTGAGAAGCTACGATGATTACATCGTTGTAGTTCTTGGCTGCGGCACGAATCAGTGAGATTCCGCCTATATCGATTTTTTCAATAATGTCTGCTTCAGATGCACCGGAAGCTACGGTAGCTTCGAACGGATACAAATCAACAATAACCAGATCTATCTCGGGAATTTCATATTTCTCAATCTGTTGCATATCCTGTTCCAGACCACGACGACAAAGAATACCTCCGAAAATTTTCGGATGTAATGTCTTTACTCTACCACCGAGAATAGAAGGATAAGTGGTCAAATCTTCCACTGCCTTGCAAGGATATCCCAATGATTCAATAAACTGACGAGTTCCGCCTGTCGACAAAAACTCTACTCCCTCTTCATAAAGTTTGGTAATAATTTCATCCAAACCTTCTTTATGGTATACAGATACCAATGCAGTTTTTATTCTTTTAGACTCTGACATTGAATTGCTTATTAAGTATTTGGTGTGCAAAGTTACGAAATATTGTTTATCGTACGTAATAAATAAGGTGTGAATTAATAAAAAAAAGCGTTGACTCTCCTCAACGGAAAATCAACGCCTCTTCGCATATATGTTCTCTATTCAAAAACTATTACCAGATAGATACTCGTTTTTCTTTAGGTACGAACATCGAATCCTGTTCGGTGATTTTGAATGCTTCATACCAATTCTGGATATGAGGAAGAGCACCGTCCACACGCCATTTGCCTAATGAGTGAGGATCAAGTTTGGTTAATCGGAGAATTTCTTCCGGACGGATATTTCCTGCCCACACATTAGCGTAAGCCAGGAAGAAACGTTGTTCCGGAGTAAATCCGTCAACAATTTCCAGTGGTGCGGCTTCTGTTGCATTCTTGAATGCCTGGAAAGAAACTTGCAAACCTCCGTGGTCGGCAATGTTCTCTCCAAGTGTCAGGCTACCGTTTGCGTGTACGCCCGGAGCTACTTCAATGCTGTCAAAGAAGTTAACCATCACCTGTGCCCGTTCTTCGAACTTTTTAGCATCTTCTTCTGTCCACCAGTCTTTCAGGTTTCCGTCTTTGTCATATTGACGTCCCTGATCGTCAAATCCATGAGTCATCTCATGGCCGATTACCACGCCGATTGCACCGTAGTTCATAGCATCGTCCGCATTCATATCGAAGAACGGAGGTTGCAGGATAGCTGCCGGGAAACAGATTTCATTAGTAGTCGGGTTATAATAAGCGTTCACAGTTTGAGGAGTCATCAACCATTCATCCTTGTCTACCGGTTTGCCGGCTTTGGCAATCATTTCGTTATAATCCCATTCGTTGGCACGCTCGATATTTGCCCAGTAAGAATCATCTTTGATCTCCAGTGCGGAGTAATCTTTCCATTTATCAGGATAACCTATTTTTACATGGAAGGTTGCCAGTTTCTCCAACGCTTTTTCCTTGGTCGGTTCACTCATCCATTCCAAACCTTTGATACGTTCTCCCAAAGAAGTTTGCAGGTTCTTCACCAGTGTAACCATACGTTCTTTGGCAGCAGCCGGGAAGTACTTCTCTACATACATCTGTCCTACCACTTCGCCAAGTACACCATCTACGGTGCTCACGGAACGTTTCCAGCGAGGTTGCATTTCTTTCTTACCAGACATTGTCCTACTGTAGAAGTCGAAGTTTTGTGCTTCAAAATCATCGCTTAGATAAGAAGCGGCAGCATCTATCAATCCCCATTGGAGGTACAGTTTCTGATCGTCCAGTGATACGGTGTTTATCACATCGGCTACTTCCTTCATGGCAGCAGGCTGACCTACGTTCACTTCTTCCAAATCTTTCAAACCGGAAACGGTGAAATAAGTATCCCAGTCAAAAGTCGGGAAGTTCTTTTTCAGCGTCGCCCTATCCATCTTGTTATAATTAGCATGAGGATCACGCAATTCCACTTGTGAACGAGCCGCTTTCGCCAGGCGAGTTTCGATGTTCATCACTGCTTTCACAGCTTTCTGTGCAGTAGCCTCATCATAACCTGCCAACTGGAACATTTTGGCGATATGTTCCTGATATTTATTACGGATATTTTTAGTCTGCTCGTCATTCTCCAGATAATAGTCACGCTGTCCCATTCCGATACCACCTTGATAGGTCTGTACGATATTCATGGAACTGTTCATATCATCTGCACTTACGAACATGGTGAAGTAAGGACGGATGCCTTTCTTCTGGCTCTCGGCGATATATGCATAGATTTCTCCTTTATCCTTGAGAGCGTCAATGGCTGCCAGTTCTGCTTTGATCGGAGCTACACCTTCCTGGTTCAGCTTCACGCTATCCATTGCGATATTATAAAGATCGCCTACTTTCTGCGCAGCACTGCCCGGTGCGTTATCTTTCTTCGCTGCCAATTCGGCAATCAATGCTTTCAGTTGTTCACGACTGTTTTCGCGCAACATGTCGAATGTACCGAAACGTGAATACTCGTCTGTCAGCGGATGATCTTTCACCCAACCTCCACAGGCATATTGATAAAAACTTGTACCCGGCATAGCCGTGGTATCCAGATTAGCAAGGTCGATACCGGACGTCAGCACGGCCTCTTTCTTACTGTTACATCCTGTTGTCATAAGGCATACGGCAAGAATTGGTAAATACTTGGTTACTTTCATATTGTATAAATAATTAAATAGTCTCTCTAATCAACAATCATCCTACCCGCAGTCCGGCACCGAGGAAGAAGGTGACCGACACCGAGGAACGCCTCGTTCCTCAACGAGAAACACCTGTTTCGACACCGAGAAACAGATACCCGCCAGGAATACCTTCTACCGAGGTATAACGTTTCTCTCACATAGTGCCCGGAAATATGCATTTTGTTCTAATTTTTCGTTTCTTCCAGTTCCATCGAAACCCGTTCCCACTCTTCAACAATGCCATCCAACTGTTGCTTCAGTTTTTGATGCCGTTCATAGAGCTGCATATCCGAAGCTCCTTCGGGAGTTGCCATCTTCGCTTCTACGATAGCAATCGCGGATTCGGTTTCCTCTATTGAGGCTTCGCAGTCCGCCACCTGGCGTTCGAGTTTCTTAATCTTCTTATTAAGTTCTTTCTGGGCTTCGTAAGAGAGCTTATTCTCCGAAGGCTGACCGGTTTCAGGTTCATTACCTTTAGCTGAAGCCGTAGGAGAAGCCGACAGTCCCGCTCCTTTCTGAAGCTCGTTCAAGCTATCTATCTTTTTCTTTTGCAAGAATTCATAGATACCTCCAAGGTGTTCTTTTACAAGTCCACCACCAAACTCATATACTTTAGTCGCAAGTCCATCCAGAAAATCACGGTCGTGGCTGACAAGAATCACTGTTCCGTCAAATTCGCGGATAGCTTCCTTCAAAACATCTTTCGAACGCATATCCAAATGATTGGTCGGTTCGTCCAGAATCAGTAGATTTACGGGTTCCAGCAGAAGTTTAATCATCGCCAATCGCGTACGTTCTCCTCCGGAAAGGACTTTCACCTTTTTATCCGAAGCTTCGCCTCCAAACATGAAAGCTCCCAGTATATCACGTATCTTCAGACGGATATCTCCTGTCGCTACCCGGTCAATCGTATCGAATACAGTCAGGTTCTCATCCAACATTTGTGCCTGATTCTGCGCAAAATAACCGATTTGTACATTATGTCCGATCGTTAGTTTGCCTTCGAAATCAATTTCGTCCATGATACATTTCACCAAGGTAGACTTACCCTCTCCGTTCTTTCCGACGAAAGCCACTTTCTCTCCCCTGTTGATAGTCAGGTTGACATCATGGAAAACGACATGGGTGCCATACGCTTTGCGCACATCCTCGCAAATCACGGGATAGTTTCCGCTACGACTGGCTGGAGGGAATTTTAAACGCAAGGCGGAATTATCTTCCTCGTCCACTTCGATGCGATCTATCTTTTCCAGTTGCTTGATACGGCTTTGCACCTGTACGGCCTTCGTTGCTTTATAACGGAAGCGTTCAATAAAATCTTCCGTATCTTGTATTTGTTTCTGCTGATTTTCGTAAGCACGGAGCTGTTGCTCACGGCGTTCTTTACGCAAGACTACAAATTCATCGTACTTCACTTTGTAGTCGTAAATCTGACCGCAAGTAATTTCGATGGTGCGGGTAGTTACGTTATTCAGGAAAGCACGGTCATGGCTGACTAATACGACTGCATTGGCACGTGTAGACAAAAAGTTTTCCAACCATTGGATACTTTCAATATCAAGGTGATTGGTCGGCTCATCGAGCAAAAGCACGTCCGGGCGTCGTAAAAGCAGTTTTGCCAATTCGATACGCATACGCCATCCACCGGAAAACTCCGAAGTAGGGCGCTCAAAATCTTCCCGGCTGAATCCCAATCCAAGAAGTGTCCGTTCGATTTCCGCCTGAAAGTTCGTACCGCCCATCATCAGGAAGCGGTCGTTTTCATGCGTGAAACGGTCTATCAACTGATGATATTCTTCCGAATCATAGTCTGTCCGTTCCGCCAGTTCCTGATTCATCCGTTCCAACTTCGCCTGAAGCTCAAATATATGTTCGAATGCCAGTTCTGCCTCTCCCATCACCGTCCGGTTGTCGGAGAGAATCATGACCTGTGGCAAATATCCGATGGTTACATCTTTCGGAGTGGCTACAATGCCATGTGTCGGCGACTGCAAGCCGGCTAATATTTTCAGCATGGTCGATTTGCCGGCACCGTTCTTGCCAACCAACGCAATGCGGTCTTTCTTATTAATTACATAGCTGACGTCCTCAAAAAGCGGCGTCGCATTAAATTCTACTGATAATCCTTCTACTGAAATCACTTCTGCTTCTGATTTATAACATTTTGGACTGCAAAGATACTGAATATTTATTAGATACTACTTAGTATGATACGTTATGAAAAACAAAAAAAGCAGTCATTCTTATGAATGACTGCTCTCTATCTTAATCAATGGCTCTTCTTTAGAACAACTTAGCAGGATATTCACCGGCATCTACCAATGCCTGAATCTTGTCTACTACGCTCTGACGGTCTTCCGGATAAGTGACGCCAAACCATTTGCTGGTAGTATCCAGTACTTCAACAGTAGCAGTTCCGTCATTAATTAATTTATCTACCATCAATGGGATGAAGAACTCGCTCTTCAGATTTTCCATATTCTTCGGATCGCTTAGGAAAGTCTTGAAGAATTCCTGGCTGTAAGCGAAGTAATCAGGAGTGAATCCCCAGAAGTTCATACTTACCGGAGTCGTGTCGGGAGTAGCCGTCCATTCACCATTATCATCAATATATTTCACTTCACCGTCCAGACGCTGAATCTTCGTACGTTCTACTACAGATGTCAACAATCCTTTAGCATCTGTACTACAGATACCACGAGATACCGTACCGCTTTCGCTCAATGTATTTCCTACACGGAAACCTACCATCGAATAAACGTTCTTTGAATTTTCAGGAAGAGCAGAAAGGAATTTTCCCATTACCTGGAAAGAATCGCGACCATAGAAGTCATCACAGTTTATCACTGCAAACGGTTCTTTAATCACATCAGCACCCATCATTACTGCATGGTTAGTACCCCAAGGTTTGGTACGGTCTGCCGGGCAAGTAAAGCCTTCCGGAAG
This sequence comes from Bacteroides sp. AM37-9, assembly GCF_003603455.1. NCBI lineage: Bacteria > Pseudomonadati > Bacteroidota > Bacteroidia > Bacteroidales > Bacteroidaceae > Bacteroides > Bacteroides sp. AM37-9. The sequence continues at coordinate 28,211 of NZ_QTNF01000001.1, forward strand.
ATCGTCGATTGATTGAAATACCAGTTCGCAAGGAATGTGACCTTCGTATTTGGAAATAATTTTATCACGGAAATCTTGTTCAAAATCTTTGCGGATTACAAATACAAGTTTGCCAAATCCGGCATTGATAGCATCATAGATTGAGTAATCCATAATAGTTTCGCCATTAGGACCCAGTCCGTCTAATTGCTTCAAGCCTCCATAACGGCTACCCATACCGGCCGCCAATAAGAATAAAGTTGGTTTCATAAATTGTGTAATATTAAAAGGTTAGTGATGTCAACGGCATCAGATTTCGTTGCAAATTTACAAAAACTTTCTTTCTTTTGTCTTGAAACAAAAGAAAGAAACAAAGAAAAATTCAAGACTGACTTTTTTCTCCTACTCACACCCTTCACTACGCTAAAGGGCAGAAACTCGCTTCGCTCAAACAATCTGCCCTTTTAACACTTCGTTACGGGTGTTCGCTTAACGGAGAAAAAAGTAGGTCGGAAAACCTTTCGGCATGTAAACCTATGCAGAATCAAAAGTACATCAATGACAAATCTAGAAATCCGGTAATTCATTAACCTATGCAGCAAACACGCCGAAAGGGGATCGGCCTCGTTTTTCCGGCGTTAAGCGCAGGCGTTTTCTCCAGCGTTAAAAAGGGCAGACTGTTTGAGCGAAGCGAGTTTCTGCCCTTTAGCCGGAGAGAACACCGGAGTAGCCGGAAAAACGCAGCCTTGAATTTTCTTTGGTTCTTTCTTTGTTTCAAGACAAAGAAAGAACGTTAGAAGGGATAACCGATAGCAAAATGTATTCCCAGATTCTTCATAAAGGATCCTGTGACATTGTAATATCCGCTTCGTTCTGTATCGTAAGGCAGATGCAAAGGAATACCGAAATCAAGACGGAACACAAGAATATCCATATCATAACGAATACCGACACCGGTGCCCAAAGCGATCTGTTTCGGGAACGTTTTCAGTTCGAGTTGTGAATTGGGACGGGCCTCATCCTTGCGCATCAACCAGACGTTTCCTGCATCCAGGAAAGTGGCTCCCCAAATGCTCTTAAAGATACGGAAACGATATTCTACATTTGCCTCAAAACGGAAAGTACCCGTCTGGTCGAGGTAAGAGTAGCGGCTTTCTGCCGGATGGTATCCGCCCGGGCCGATGCTACGTACCGTAAAAGCGCGGATGCTGTTGGCACCACCCACATAGAATTGTTCGCTGTAAGGGGCTATCGTTGCATTACCGTAGGCGAAGAGAGCACCCAAAGCTACACGGGAAGCAATCTTATTATTCTTGTCCATATTCCACAAATGGCGGAATTCCGTATTCAGTTTCACAAACTGCGCGAAAGGGACGTTCAGCAAACGTTTGTCCTCTTTGCTGAAAGACTGACCGAAAGCACGGTAAATCACCGAGGTCAGGTTACCGGCAGAGGTTACAGTCGATTGCCACCAAATCGGATTTTTAATACCGCGTGCGGAAGCATTATCATAGGTATAGGTATATTCCATAGCAGGAATAAACTGGTCTTTCAAACTGATATATAATGCAGGATTAGCATCGGCAATTTCCCTGAATTCTTCCGATTGGTGTTGAAGGACGTTGAATGTCAGTTTGAAAGGGGTAATACTATGACGGCTTGTACGTGTCGGTTGGAAATCGTAGGTAGCATTTCCGCCGAATGACAACAGTTTATAATACCTGGCACGGTTCAACTGGTCGATGTATAAACGGAATGTAGTGGTAGCCGGGAAGTCAAACTCCCTTTTCCCCCAATGCGGGAAAACCACGCGCGGGAAAGTCAGAGAGGTAGAAACTCCCATCTCCCAGCTGTTCATTAAAGAGCTTTTTTCTCCTCCGCCGGTTTGCCATTCATAAGAGCCTTTCAGCTTCACGTTCCAGCTTTCGCCACCTCCGAATACATTGTTCCGGGTGACGCCGAATGATGCCCCGGGACCGGTTTGGTCGTTACTTTTGGTTACGACATTCAATTCCAGTTCGGCGTCCAGCGGCTTAGCAAACGTGGCCTGCATGGTTACGTTCAGCGTATCACAAACGGCTGTCGTATCTTTCGGAGCATATTGTAAATCCAGATAACTGAAGATTCCCAACTGGCTAAGTTTCTCCTGCACCTGCTCCTGTCGATACTGACTGTAAAGACGAGTGCGATTGGAAGCCCGCATCTGTGCATTCCGCACAAACTGTTGATAGTTCAACCAACGATAAAGCATATTCGGACGTACCTGCAATTTCTTATAATAATGTATATTCAGATTCTTATACATCATGCTGTCATTGGGCGCCTCACCATTCTTGCCAAACAGGTAAACAGAAGCATCTCCTACATAGTAAGGACGTTGTGCCGCAGCGGGTAATCCCGGAACGGGAATCAGACGAAGGCTGATATGTCCACCGGGAACCAATGTCGTATCTGCCTGATAAGTCATATAATCGGGACGGAAGTAAAAATATCCCCGGTTACGCAACAGCGTACTGATACGGGTACGCTCTTCATCCAGATCGACCACGTTAAACTGCTCGCCGGGACTTATATAAGACATTCGACGTCCCCGTTCCATAATGCGCAACGTTTGGGGAGTGAAACGCTGATAATAGACCGTATCTATAAAATAAGGATTCTTCATGTCTACCGTATACAGGATACTTGCTTTCAGGCTGTCTTTCTTATCGACCAATGTTTCATAAGTCACTTTCCCATTGAAGTAACCATAATCACGGAGCAAGTTTGTAGCCACCTTGATGCGGACCTCCGGATTGACAGTGGAAATAAATACCGGAGGGTTAGCAGCCAGACGGTTGAACATCCACTTTCCAAATCCTTTTTTATATTTCACAAAGTCATTGTACATCCACATCTTAAAAGGAATAGGCAGAAGCCCTCCCAACATCTTCGTACTGGGAGTTTTATCAAGGGCCGCCTCAATCTCTGTCAGAGCCGTCCCTCCTACCGGTGTTGTCGACTTATTCTGTATGACAGTTTTTCCTCCTGTATAAAGTACCTCCCCTTCGGGCAGATGCTTTGTCACCGAACAACCCGAGAATAAGATGATACCCATCAGGCAACTTATTAATATGTTACTATATATACCTTTCATGTTTACTTCTTTTTCTTAAAGATGAACAGTTCGCTAAGTTTATCCAGCTTCTTGCGAAGTACCAAACCGACTCCGGTTTCCGTAATCTCGCCTTCGAGTACACTTTCGTAATTTTTATCGTAGAACAGACGGACATAACGGGTTCCGGTTCTATCCAAACGATATTCCAGAGAGATGTTATCGATGAAAGATTCTGCGTCATTGGTCGCATTCTCACCCGTAGAAACTTTACCTCCGATTACAATCTGGAAACGGTTATTGAAGAGACGTTGTGAATAACGGAAACTGTAATCCGTACGCTTACCACCCGTATCCGACAGATCGTGGTCTTCGATACCGACAGAAACACTGGCATTTTTCAGGTTCCCCATCAATGAGTTGATTTGGCTACTTAATACGGAGTTCAATGCAGAACCCATATTCAGTTTACCCAGTCCACCACCTCCGCCACCAATCGGTCCGGTGCCAAGGTAGGTTTTCATAACCATGATATATAGAGCCTGTTTACCTCTCTCTTCCGCTCCCATAGCCGTCAATTCATTTTGTATGGTTGCGTCTTCGGGGGCAGATACGTCAAAGGCGAAAGACAGATTATCCAGTCGGTTCTTGACGACGATGGACACATCGAAATTAACCATACGTGTTCCGCCATTCTCTCCTTCGGAGACAGAAGCACGGATACGGTCGGTTGCTTTGAAGTTCAGCATCGGGTCCATAGGATTTCCCGTCCATTCCACATAGCTGCCGTTGTCGATAGCAAATTCTTTGGCAGCGATGACAGGCAAAGCATATTTCATCAAACCGCCGCTCAACGTATAGCGTCCGGTCAATGTCAGATCTCCTTGCGGAGTGTATTTCATTGAGAGATCACCTCCTCCCTCCAATTCAACACGATTGTCATTGCTTGCGTCCAAATCGACTTTCAAACGAACGGACGGATCGATGTGCACCATCATCACCATATCCAGCCCGCCTAAAGAAACGGTCGGAACTTCTTGCTGAACAACCGTCGTGGTGTCACTAAATGAAGTAAAGGTTACCAAACTTCCCAAACGGTCCTGCACAGTCAACGGTGAATCGGTCAATATATAAGAAACATCTGTATTGCCCAGCAAACTCATGTTTCCACGCATATTCAATCCGTCTAACGGCCCTTTCACCGTTGCCCGGAAATCAGCATATACTTTTCCGTAAACCAGACTTTCACGGGTACGTTTGGCATCCAGAAGCGTATAGTTCTGCGCCAGCAGATTCAGATTTGCCATCGGCCGGGACATATCTCTGAAATCAACAGATCCGTCAATCGTAAATGGATTCTTTCCTGTTGTATAAATAGCGAACTTATCAAATTCCAAACGATTATTCTTTATCTGCACCGGGCGGTTATCGAACCGGAAGTTAGCACCATACTGCCGGGAAAGGACAGTAACACTATCCAATATCAGTTCGCCATTAATCAAAGGTTGTTCGGTGCTACCGGTAATGTTCAGATTACCATCCATATCACCGGCTAATGTAACCATCTGATCGGGAATGAATACGTTCGCTACACGGAGTGGGAAGTGTTCCAGAGTAGCATTTACTTCCAAACTATCTTTTCCTGTCCGGGTTGGAACCAATTTGCCATCTGCCACCATCACTTCCACATTGTCATGATTCAGATAAGCGTTAAGATATTGTTTTCCTTGTTCACCCGGCAACCAGGTAGCTCCTAATGTCACATCACCAATTCGTTGACGTTCATAAGTCAGCTCGTCAATAGATGATTCAACCGAGAGTTGAAGATCTTTTTCAGTCTGCACGTAGTGTGCTTCCGCAGAGAATAAACCGGTTATTTCCGGGAAGTAAGGCAGTACTTTGCTCAATTCGGCTAAACTGATTCTTCGGATTTCGACATCAATATTCTGTAAAGAAACAGTGTCCCCCCGCACCGAATGTACACGGAATCCCATTCCTTCATCATCCCACATATCTACATTAGCGTATACACGCATATTCTTATGCACATAAATCCAGTTGTGATTCTCATTAAAATGGAATTTCTGGAAGGCGATAATCGGTTCTTCCGGGATTAATGTGAAAGCTAATCCATCGCCTTTTCCTTGCCCTTCAAACAAAGGACGCGCATTGACACCGAGCAGTACGCCCGTTTCTCCTTTTCCATTCTTAAAATCTACCAGCAGTTCCGCATCCCGGTCACGAATCTCTCCTGTCAGTGTAGTAGAGAAGGAGAATTGCGGATTCTTCGGTCCGTTAATAACACCGGCACGCAATTTCATGAGTGTGGTATCTTGTTTGACTGTAAAGAAAATCGTGTCCAGTTGCAAGGTGTCTACTTTCAAAGCATGAATAGCGGCTTTTCCATTAATTCCCCAATTAGGAGCTGCTCCGAATTTCACAGAAGCATCATGGTAAGCTATCTTTTTAGTAGCCAGAAAATATGCCAAAGGGTTTTCTTGTCCTGCAGAGAAAGAGAAAACTGCCGTCGGTAACGCCTTACGCAGTTCAGCGTGATTCAATGCTTTCTCATCAATCTGCTTCATCAATACATCCACAAAGTGAGTAGATTGGCGAATTAAAGGATTAACGCCGGAACGTGCGTTCAAGTCGAGTTTCATATCTCCGGAAACGAAATGTGCCGAGACTAAATCCCGACGAGCTTCGGCAGCTAAATTAAAAGTAAGCGGACGCTTCATTGGCTGTGGCATGATTCCTAATTCATGTAAATCCAGTTGAGTGACATTAACCGTTATCTTACCATCAGGATAACTGTGCGCCAAATTATATTCCGCATCGGTTGTCATTTTCAATAAAGCATTGTCACTTGTCAGATGTGCGGTGACCAGTGCGCCTTTAAGGTCTCCTGTCAAATTAAGATTGGAGAGATGATATTTTGCATAATGAAGCTGATCTAATGAAAGATTCAGTTTGGCAAAAGAATGATAAGACATGACATCCAGTCCACGACCATTAGCCGCAGCCGAAAGAGACAGTTCGTAGATAGAATCTTTCGGAAGGAAGTTATGGAGTTGCAGATTGTCTATCTTCAGATCAGCTTTGTAAACTTCGGTAGATGTATTTAATGCTGCATTCACGTCCATAGCTCCTTTCCCCTCTTTCAGACGGAGGCCTGCTTTGTATTCAGGACCTTTGATATCAACTTTCGCCACCAGATTCATGCTGTCAGGGACTACAATCGTACCATTGGGAGCCTCTCCTGACAGAGCGGTCAGGAAGTTCAAATTTTGAGTTGTCATTTTCAGCCCAATGGTTCCGGTACGAGTCAGGCTGTCAGCCAGGTTTTCTATCATACCGCCGCCTTCTAAAGCAAAAGCACCCGGCAAGTCTACCGTAAAACGGGAAATCTGCATTTGTTTCAAGTTACCGTCCGTACCGGCACGAATGACAAGCGGACGAAATGGATAGGCTTCTTTAAAGCTATCAGGCAATCCTCCTGCAAATAACATAACATCTTCTTTGCCGATATAGGCATTGAGATTGGCGGACAAACGTCCTGTAGTCGGGATGTTGACAAGTTCCCAATAAGTATGGGCAGATAAATCGATTTCAGAATGAGGGGTTTTTAGTTTTAAACCGGGAACACTAATGATTGAATCGTTAGAGTATGCTCTACCTGTCAGTGAAACAACACTTAATCCGGAACGTTCATTCATTGTAAACTCACGAATGACCGCATTCATGTCCCTGCCTTTATACAACAGGGAATCCAAAGCGATGCGAACATCACGAACGGCAATATGGGAAGCATCAAAACCTTCTATTGGTTGCGCAGTTCCTGTATCATAACTGGCGGAAGTTCCCGACAACAGAAACTTCTTCAAACCATAAAACTGATTTTTCAAATCAGCCTGTGCATCATCAATAGCAGCCTCCCCGATATGAGCTGCCATCCGCATGGAATCAACAGGAAGTTGCATACTGAATGATACATTCTTTAATTTCAACTGATGAAGATCCACTTTCCAGTTTACAGGAGCAGAGGCTGTGGTATCTTTAGGAGTGGTGGTAGTATCATTCATCAGCAACTGCACATGGGTATCAGACAGTTCGGCCTGATTGATAATCGCTATTTCATTGGACAAGTCAACACCATGGCTTTGCAGGAAGAAACGTCCTAAAACGCCTTTAATCTTCATTCCTTCCATCAAATTGGCTGAATTAACGGCTACCCGGCTCAAAGTGACTTCATCCACTTCGACTTTTCCTTTTATTAACGGCCATGCCTGCACACGGACATTCAGGCTTTCCAAAGACAAAAGAGTATCCGGCTGTTGAATAACCTCTACGCCACGAACCAACAGATTAAGCGGGAAACGAAGGTCTATCCGTTCCACCTGAATCTGCATACCGGTTGCCTTAGAGGCGTATGCAGTAACCTCCCGACGCAAAAGATTCTGAACGGGAGGAACATAAAGCAATACCATTAGTATTACAAAGAGTATTATAGGAGTAAGCAGTATCCAGCTTACCCAGCGTATCCATTTTCGTTTCATGTAAAATGTGTCAGTGTAAATAAGGTGACACAAAGTAAACAAATTATTTTGAAAAAAGGTTTGGCTAATAGTAAGAAAGATACAGATACTAGCCAAGGAGTAGAAGAAAATAGCTTATCGGGTATTTTTCATCACTATCAAATAGCGCTCTGCCTCACTTATTATTTTATGGACAGCCTCTAATATATTAAGTGTTGTTTCTTCTATTTTTTCCGAGAATTTTTCTCCACGACAAGCTTCCAGCCATTTTAATGGAGTTATGGTTTCATCCGCTCCAATCATTGTAAAGAGAGGGAGGAGCTTATGCGCCATAGCAGCTATCCCGTCCACCTCTTTATCGTTCAGCGCTTGTTGCATCCGTTCGATATTCTTACCTGTTTCTTCAATAAAAGTCTGAATAATGGAGGATGCTGCTTCCGGATCGTCTTCAGAATAAGCAGTAAGTGCAGAGAAATTTATTCCGGCTGTTGCCATATCTTCTGTGATATGCGCTTCATCAGCGGAGAGTTGCCCTTCATTTACCGTCATCAATAATTCTTTTACTGTAAACGGTTTATGCAGACAACCGGCAAAGCCATGTTCATGTAAAGCTGCCTTATCCATTTCGCTACGGGCGGTCACAGCAATGACGGGGATTGTTTTTGCTTGTGGTATATTAGAAGCCCGCAATAATTTTACCAAATCAAAACCGTTAATAGCAGGCATTTGTATATCTGTCAGCAATACATCGAAGACGGAAGAGCGAAGCTGTTCGATCAACTGCTCCAGCTGTTCACAACATACCGCATCGATACCATGTTGTTTCAACATGGCAGCAGTCAGATTCAACTGAATCTTATCGTCATCGATCAAAAGAACACGGATGACTTTCATCGGAGGAATCGCGGCCGACTCCTCTGTTATATCCACATTTTCGCTTTCGGGAGATTCACTTTCCGCAATGGATTTACCTACCGGATAAAGAGGCAGAGTTACAGTAAAACAGCTTCCTTTTCCTAATGTGCTTTGCACGTCAATGGTTCCTTCAAGCAAGGTTACCAGTTTCTTCACAATAGAGAGTCCGAGTCCGAAACCTTCCTCTCCCTGCGCACCGGAAAGACGTGTAAACTCCTGAAAGATACGTTCACGATCTTCTGATGCCATTCCTTTTCCTGTATCGGCGATAGCAATGGTTAACTTAGAAGAATCATAACCGGCTGTCAGGCTAATCTCTCCTTTTTGAGTAAACTTTACGGCATTAGACAAAAGGTTGTTCACTATTTGCCGGAGTCGCAAAGGATCACTGATATATCTTCCGTTCAGTTCCGGGGCGACGTGACATTGCAAGGCTAAACCTTTGGCAGCGGTCAAAGGTTCGAAACTGACATAAATTTCGTCGAACAGCTGGGAAGGGTTAAAGGTTACACGGTTCACTTCCGCTTTATTGAGATCGAGCCGATGGAAATCGAGCAAGTCACTGACTAGTTTCAACAAATGTTCCGAAGAGCTTTTCATATTGTCGAGGTAGAACCGTTGCCGTTCATCTTCTGTCAGCCGGGACAGAAGTTCGGTATATCCCATGATTGACCCCAGCGGCGCCTTAAAGTCATGGGTAATGGCCAGCATTAATTTCTCACGGGCAACAAGCAAATCTTCCGCGCGTTTATTCGCCACCTCCAATTGCTGACGATAACGGTTGCTGCGAGAGATATCCCGCATAATCAATATCAGGAAAAAAGCAGATAATAGTACGGCACCAACCGCGATACCGCCGATGATACGCGCCGACCGCATTCTTACCTCCTGCTGAAGCTCGGCATCCTGACGGGCACGCAGGGTCATTTCTTCCTCATATTGTTTAATCAGACTATCCATTCGTGCCGTCAACTGTGTATTCATCCGCTGGTACTTCGTACTGGTACGCCGGATGGTTTTCTTCCGTTGCAACCGTTTTTCTTCGGTAGCCATGCGGATTTTCTGCTGAAGAGAATCTTTAGAAGTAGTCGGTTGAAGAATGGTATCAGTGGCTACTTCCAGCGATGTATTAACTAATACGGCACTGTCTTGTTTAGAAGGGGAAAACACTTCGGCGAGCCGTTTGAAGAATCCCTTCTTTTTAGGAGTAGTTATTAACGAGTCACGCTTGGTAATGACCCGATGTTGTACCCGTTGCTGGGTAATGACAGAATCTTGTTCGGAAATGATTTCTTCAATCTCCGAAGCAGAGAGAAGGCTGTCGTTTGCTTCACTTAACACCCGCAACATCTGAATCGTGTTTTGATCTTTCTCGTGGAGAAGGGTCAATAGACTATCAGTTCTTAAGTTCTGCTGATCGTCGGCTGCCGACAATGCTTCCATCTCACGATGTACAAACACCAGCGAGAAAAGGAGGATCGCCAGTAACAAAGTGTAACCGGCGGTTATTTTCAACTTTGTAAAACGGAAGGAAGCCATTGGGATAAAAGTTTTAAGTATTAAGTATTAAGTATTAGGTTTTGGGGTGGGGTTCGGGGAGTTTTGTCATGTAGTGGAAACGCCACCAGAGCATTAGTCCCGCACTCGTCAGACCAAAAGGAAATGCCATCCAGACACCTACTATCCCCCATCCCATTACAAAGCCGCAGAAATATCCTACGGGAAGCGAAATAACGAAATAGGCGATAAAGGCGATAACCATCATTAGTTTTACATCTGAAATTCCACGCAAAGCATTGGCGAAAGTGATTTGAAGCCCGTCGCCAAACTGATAGACAAGGAAAGGAAAAATTAAAGATGTCACCATAGCAACCACTTCCTGGCTGTCGGTAAACCAGCTTCCCAAGTAATTCCGGCAAAGGAAGACAATCAAGGAAAGCACGACACCCAATGTCATCATCAGATGAAAACCGGCATAGGCTGAACGGCGTACATTGACGATGTCATTCTGGCCTTTGAAATTGCTGACACGAACAGCAACAGCAGCCCCCATACCGTAATACATCATAAAGGTAAACTGCGAAATAGCCAACATCACCTGATGAGAAGCCAAAGCGATCGTACCTAGCCAACCGATCATGATAGCACTCAAACTAAAGGAGGCTGTCTCCATTCCCATCTGGAAAGCAATCGGCCATCCTAGTCCATTCAAGCGTCCAAATACTGCACGTGACCATCCCAAACGGAAAAAGCCAATCTTATAACGGACGAAACGCGGACTACGCATAAAGATGATTATAAATACAATCACCATCACAATACGCGAAAACAACGTACTAATACCTGCTCCCAACAAACCTAATTCGGGCAATCCGAGTTTACCGTAAATCAGGATATAGTTTCCTATGATATTCAAGACATTTCCTCCAAGCAATATCCACATGGCGGTTTGGGTATCCGTTATTCCGTCTGTGAATTGCTTGAATCCATTGAAAAGCATGACAAACACTAATGAAGCAAGCAAAACAAGGTAATACGGTTTAATCAGAGGAATCAATTCTTCCGGCTGTCCGAGATGCTCGATATTCAGATAAAGAACAGTCATACATATAGTCAGCAGCAATGCAACCATCAGATTTGCCAACAAGCTGTTGCGCAATGCCTGTCCGGCAGGAGCATACTGATGAGTCCCATACAGCCCTCCTACAATGGGAGTCAGTCCATACGAAAACCCTGTACTGAAAATAATCGCCAGATTAAACACATTATTTACGAAGGAAGCTGCTCCCAGCTCAATCGTACTATGATGTCCGATCATTAACGTATCCGCAAATCCGAGAACGATCACTCCTATTTGCCCGATCACAATCGGTAGTCCGAGAAAAATTAGTGCTTTATAATGCTCTTTATATGTACTATAAATATGTCTCATTTACTTTTCCGTTACCTAAACGTATCTCCATTTTCAGGCAAAGGGACTTTCCCCTTTCACTGATAAATTATAAAAAAGGGAGAATTTAATTTTGTTGTTTCTTATAATATAGTATTACTCCGTTCTCCTTACGGAAAGCAGATTGAGCTACCGCCCGCAATTGTTCAGCCGTGACAGACCGATAACGATCGACCTCTTTTTCCATGTCCTCCGCCCGGCCAAGCAATTCGTACCAAGCCAGGTTGGTTGCCACATTCAAATAATTGATGTTGCCGAATATCTGGGTGGACTCAAATTTGTTCTTCACTTTTTCCAGTTCCTGTTCGTCAACCAATTCTTGCTGCAACAGTTCCAGTTCTTCCCGCACTGCCGCTTCCGCCTGTTCCAGGGTGACACCTGCCGAAGGTTTACCACTAATATGGAATAACCCCGCATCTACACTGCCGGAAATATAAGCATCTATACTCGAAAATAATTGTTTCTGTTGTACCAAACGCTGGTTCAACCGGCTGGAACGTCCGTTGCTCAACACATCCGACAGGATATCAAATGCATAATAATCCGGATGCCGATGGTCGGGCATGTGATAGGCCATAAACAAAGCATCGAGAGGCACATTTCTCTCTACCGTCAACCGCCGTTCTTCTGTCTGTTCCTGTTCTTGTGGCAGGTTCCGCAAAGGAACTTCCCGACGAGGAATAGAAGCGAACCATTTTTCCGTCAAAGCAACTGCCTCTTCGAAAGAGATATTGCCGGTCACAGCCAATATTGCATTATTAGGAGCATAAAAACGGAAAAAGAATGCCTTTACTTCTTCCAGCGTAGCATTGGCAATATGCGACAACTCTTTTCCGATCGTAGGCCATTGATAAGGATGCGTTCGATAAGCCAAAGGGCGCAAAAGATGTCCGACATCTCCATAAGGCTGGTTCAAACAACGCTGCTTGAACTCTTCCATGACCACTCCCCGCTGTACCTCCAGGCTCCGTTCGCTAAAGTCAAGACTCAACATCCGGTCGGATTCCAGCCAAAAGCCGGTTTCTACATTCTGACGAGGTACAGTGAGGTAGTAATTGGTTATATCATTATTCGTCCAGGCATTATTCTCTCCACCCGCCAATTGAAGCGGCATGTCATAATCGGGAATATTCACCGACCCTCCGAACATCAGGTGTTCGAACAGATGGGCAAAGCCGGTATGCTCGGGATCTTCGTCGCGAGCTCCCACATTATATAATATATTAAGGGCAACCATCTGCGTACTCTCGTCCTGCGAATGTACCAGACGTAACCCATTATCAAGAATATGCCTGTTGATTTTCATACGATTCAGTCAAGTATTGTCACCTTTGTTATCTTTACATCTTCTTCGGGACGGTCGCTGCGGTCTGTTTTCACCTGCTGGATCTTATCCACAATGTCCATTCCTTTCACCACTTCGCCAAACACGGTATATTCGCCATCCAAATGCGGAGTACCACCCACCGTGGTGTAGGCTTCAATCTGTTCCGGAGTAAAATGGAATTCCGGTTCTTTGGCAGCCATCTCCTGTGCCTGTGCAAACAGTTTTTCCTGCAAATCATAAAGACCGTTTTCATCGTTTGCTTTCCGCATCTTATAGATTTCCTTCATGTGTTTCTGTGCCAATGTATTGAAAATAACATTTATCTTATTCTCATTCATCTGGCTTTCCATTCCCAGCAGAGTAGAGTCGTTAAACACTTTACCTGTCACGATATAGAACTGGCAACCGGAAGATTCTTTCTTCGGGTTCACGTTATCCCCCTGGCGGGCAGCGGACAGGGCACCTTTCTTATGGAAATATTTAGGATATACAAATTCAGCGGGAACGGTATAACCTACGTCTCCGGTACCCAGCATTTTTCCTTTCGGCGCATTTTTTGAGTCCGGATCACCGGCCTGAATCATAAAATCTTTGATAACACGGTGAAACAGTGTACCTTCATAAACTCCGTCCTTCACCAGTTTGATAAAATTATCACGATGTTTCGGTGTCTCATTGTACAGTTTCACCTCAATGTCTCCTAAAGTTGTTTCAATCTTTACCAACGTTTCTTTATCCATGTCTCCTCCTTTTTTTGTTCCGGTTTTGCAGGCAGTAAGTCCGCAAAACGATATGGTTAATATTATCAATAGAATCTTTTTCATAACACTTTTATTTAATTTAAGTTTGCAAATATACCACTTTCGCCTAAATCCTCTTACCTTTGTGACTTAAAAGAATCAAAACCTGACATGATGAGCTCCATATTGATCGTTGAAGATGATATCACTTTTGGAATGATGCTAAAAACCTGGCTAGGCAAAAAGGGCTTTGAAGTATCATCAGTGAGTAATATTGCCCGCGCCCGAAAACATATCGAAAGCCAAAACGTCGATCTGATTTTATCAGACCTGCGACTACCCGACCACGAAGGTATCGATCTGCTGAAATGGATGAATGAACAAGGCATGGACATTCCTTTAATCATCATGACTGGCTATGCGGATATACAATCCGCCGTACAGGCAATGAAACTGGGAGCACGTGATTATATAGCCAAACCGGTAAATCCGGAAGAATTACTGAAGAAAATTTCTGAATGTCTACAGTCTGAAAAGAGTCCTGCTACTCATAACGTTGCTAAATCTTCTTCTAAAAAAGGTGCTTCTACTTCATCTAAAGATTCAACAGAAAATCATCGTGCTTATCTGGAAGGAGAAAGTGATGCAGCCAAACAACTCTACAATTATGTAGGTCTGGTAGCTCCGACCAATATGTCCGTACTTATCAACGGTTCCAGCGGAACAGGAAAAGAGTATGTGGCGCACCGTATTCATCAACTTAGCAAACGAAACGATAAACCGTTTATTGCCGTAGATTGTGGTTCTATCCCCAAAGAACTGGCTGCTTCCGAATTTTTCGGTCATGTGAAAGGTTCGTTTACAGGTGCTCTGACAGATAAAACGGGTGCTTTCGTTGCAGCCAACGGTGGTACTATCTTTCTGGATGAGATCGGAAACCTTAGTTATGAAGTGCAGATACAACTGCTTCGTGCCTTGCAAGAGAGAAAAATACGTCCGGTAGGTTCTACACAGGAGATATCGGTAGATATTCGTCTGGTATCTGCCACCAATGAGAATCTGGAACAAGCCATTGAAAAAGGTACTTTCCGTGAAGACCTTTATCATCGTATCAATGAATTTACCCTCCGTATGCCCGATCTGAAAGAACGGAAAGAAGATATTCTGCTCTTTGCCAATTTCTTCCTCGATCAGGCAAACAAGGAACTGGATAAACACCTGATTGGTTTCGATGCAAAAGCATCGCAAGCTTTAATGAATTATCATTGGCCGGGAAATTTGCGCCAAATGAAGAACATCGTCAAAAGAGCAACTTTATTGGCACAAAGCAGTTTCATTACTTTATTGGAATTGGGGACCGAGCTTTTAGAAACTCCTGCATCCAGCAATACGAGCATTGCATTACGCAATGAAGAGACTGAAAAAGAGCATATTTTGGAGGCGCTACGCCAAACAGGAAACAATAAGAGTAAAGCAGCGCAATTACTGAATATTGATCGAAAGACTTTATATAATAAATTGAAATTATACAATATTGATTTGTAACAAGTTACATTCTTGCATTTTCTCAAGTGTTCTCATGCCTATGAGAAAATTTTCTCAATGCAATGAGAAAAGATTCTCACTATTATGAGTATTTATTCTCATCACGGTGAGAAATGATTCCTTTTTGTAGTGCTCGAACTTATCTTTAACCGAATCTATCGCATTACCAGATATTATTAATTTTAATGCATATTCCATAGAATAAAATGACCCCCATGAATAAAAAAACATTATTACCCCTTGCATTTGTGCCACTCGCTGCAACCAATCTGCAAGCACAAAGCAATATGCAAATAGAACACGCGGACAAACGTCCGAATATCATTCTCTTTATGGTAGACGATATGGGATGGCAGGATACTTCACTCCCATTCTGGACACAGAAAACACACTATAACGAATTGTACGAGACTCCCAATATGGAGCGGTTAGCCAAACAGGGAATGATGTTTACTCAAGCGTATGCCAACAGTATCAGTTCTCCTACCCGGTGCAGCCTCATCACCGGAACAAACGCCGCACGTCACCGAGTAACTAACTGGACGCTGCAAAAGAATACAATGACAGACCGTAAAGATAGCATTCTGGCAGTCCCTGACTGGAATTACAATGGAGTAAGTCAAGTGTCCGGCACTAATCATACTTTCGTAGGAACCTCCTTCGTGCAACTGCTAAAGAACAGCGGTTATCATACTATACATTGTGGAAAAGCCCATTTCGGAGCGATAGATACTCCAGGGGAAGATCCGCATCATTGGGGATTCGAGGTAAATATTGCCGGACATGCGGCCGGTGGACTTGCCAGTTACCTGGGAGAAGAGAACTACGGACATACCAAAGATGGGAAAGCGGTATCACTGATGTCTGTTCCCGGATTAGAGAAATATTGGGGAACGGAAACCTTTGTAACTGAAGCATTGACGTTGGAAGCCATTAAAGCACTGGATAAAGCGAAAAAGTATAATCAGCCTTTCTATTTGTATATGTCGCAATATGCCATCCACATTCCTTTGAACAAAGATATGCGCTTCTATGAGAAGTACAAGAAAAAAGGAATGACAGACCATGAAGCTGCTTATGCCACACTGATTGAAGGAATGGATAAAAGTTTAGGTGATTTAATGAACTGGCTGGAAAAGAATGGAGAAGCCAACAACACTATTATCATTTTTATGAGTGATAACGGAGGACTTGCATCCGAATCCGGATGGCGTGACGGCAAGCTGCATACACAGAATTATCCATTGAACAGTGGTAAAGGTTCTACTTATGAAGGCGGTATCCGCGAACCGATGATTATCAGCTGGCCGGGAGTAGTAGCTCCGGGAAGCAAATGCAACAACTACTTGTTGATAGAAGACTTCTACCCTACTATTCTTGAAATGGCAGGTGTCAAGAACTACCAGACAGTTCAACCGATAGACGGTATCAGTTTCATCCCTCTGCTGAAACAGACAGGCAACCCAGCTAAGGGTCGGAGTCTTTTCTGGAATATGCCTAACAACTGGGGAAATGACGGTCCCGGAATCAACTTTAATTGTGCCGTTCGAAACGGTGACTGGAAATTGATTTATTACTATGGAACAGGAAAGAAAGAGTTATTCAACATACCTGATGATATAGGAGAAAGCAACGACCTTAGTGCACAGCATCCGGACATCGTGAAGAAACTTTCTAAAGAGCTGGGCAACTTTCTAAGAAAAGTAGATGCACAACGACCGACTTTCAAAGCGACAGGTAAACCTTGTCCCTGGCCGGATGAAATTAAGTAAATAGATTACCTAAATAAAAGAACTGTGGCGGGGAGTGTGGAATAATTCCACACTCC
>NZ_QTNF01000001.1:45133-415440 GCF_003603455.1 Bacteroides sp. AM37-9
CACTCCCCGCCACAGTTTCCACACACTCCACACATACTTCCCCACTATCCTAATTGGCATCATCTTCCTCATTCCCTTATTTATCAATCACTTATCATACATTATCTAATTTTGGCACGCGCTTTGATCTTTAATTAGACGTTAGCGAAAAGCAATAACCGATTCCTTAACACAAAGGTAGAGAATTGAAAACATATGTCTAATAATCATTAAAGCAAACGATTATGAAAAAATTAGTATTAGTAGTAGCAATGTTTATGTTTGTTTGTGGTGGTTCATTCCTTGTAAAGGCTCAGAGTTCTGCAGAAGCTGTGACAGCCCCGACAGAAATCAATGCAACAGTTGTCAATGATACAGTAGTAAAAGATACTGTAACTAAAGAAGACGCGCCTGCAAAGGCATCACTGGTTGCACTCGCCGCCAATGTCAATGATACAGTTGTCACAGACACTACATCAAAAGACAAACCGGCTGAGCCTGTCAAGGAATAACCTTGCCAACAACATGCAGGACATAGTCTGCCGAAGAATAGTAAGCACACTACAAAAAAAGCCATCCCTACTTTCGTCTATTCCGGGGATGGCTTTTTTATTATCCTATCTTCTTACAATCATTCTGTAGGAGTACTTGTTTCCAATATCGGATCTGTTTTCCAACTTGAAACAATATTTGCCGCCTCTGCTTCGAAGCTCTTTCCTGCCAAGGACACAAATGTCTTGGTATTACCATTTCCATTATTGAATAACCAATTAGCTACCATTCCATCCTTATCCTCACTCAACAACTTGCCGCTCTGCTCGGAGATCTGTTGATCCGACAAGGCTTTTGTCCAAATACGGGCATAACTGATAGCTCCGTTCAACCGGCGTTTACCATCAGACTGGCCGATGTAGAAATCAGAAGTAAGATTGATCTCTTTCAAATCATCCGGCGTACCGTTTGATAATTGAAGCGTTTCTCTGACACCATTTACATACAATGCAATCCGTTCGCTTCCGCTCTTACTATTATCCAATACCACAGCCACATCATACCACTTATTGGTTTCTATCTTAGTAGAGCCCTCATAGCGAATACTACCTTTATCATCTGCAGCAAGCTGAAGGAAACGTTCCTCATCATTGCTTCCTCCCTTATGCACATCGACACGCAGCAAGAATTTCTTCTCTATACCCATCACCGTATTAATCCGGGCATTTCCATTGTCATTGCCATTCAACGACTCAATGTTGAAACGAGCCTCAAATGTGAGCGTACTCAAATTCTTTAGCGATTCATCTGCCGTACCATTATATTCAAACGGTACTTTAAAGTAATTACCGCTACCCAGGTTTGCCACTTTATCTGCCTGTACCACCGTTACGGTCAGACTTAATTCCTGTTCCGCTTCGTCTCTGACAAACACGGTAGTGATACCCGCTTTCTTACCTATTAAATTGAAACGAGTGTCATCCACCTGCTGAATAGCTACAATCTCTTCATTCTCTGCTGTCAGACTATAACCTCCGTTTCCTTTTTCTACCGTAATCATGATCTTATTGTTGACTCCCACTCTCGGTGTCAGATTGGAGACATCGATAGAAATCGGATTTACCGTCACCTGAACCACTGCCTGTTTTCCTTTATGGTCTGTAAAAGTCACTGTTGTATGTCCGTTCTTCAAACCTGTCAAAGTATAGAAAGGACGGAACTGATCTGTATTAACCATGCTGACAACCGTTTCATCCTCCACCTCATAAGACAATTCATCATTGCTGGAAAAGTTTCCCATGCTGACAATCAGTTGCTTTTCACCGGCAACTTCCAAGATCACCTCCGGTTCATTCACTTCCAATTCAAATACACCTACATTCACAGAAATATTGGCAACTACTCCTTCTCCATCCATTACTTCGACGGTAGTGGCCCCATTCTGTGAGCCACTTTTTACAGTTATCAATTCGCCGGAAACGGTAGCCGTTGCAATGGCAGTGTTGAAACTTCTCACGGTATAGTTTCCGTTTCCAACCACTACATTCACTTTGGCTTCCTCATTCTGCCCGATACGTATTACCGGTTTGTTCACAATCAACTCTATCAAGTCTTTAGCCACATCGTCGTCGTCATCGTCATCACAACCTGTAACGGCAAACGATAATACCGACAAAAGCAACAGACACATATATGTATAGATTCGTTTCATCTGATTTTCTTTTTAAAGTTATACATTCCTACCGGTTTACCATCCGGGATTTTGTTCAATGGTCGGTGTCTTCTGCAACTCACTCTGGCGAATCGGGAACAGATAATGCTGAATAGAGAACGTACGTTCTTCCACGCAGAAACGCTCCATTCTATATTTCACACCGTCAACCGTAATGGCCCCATTCTCATCCTGCACCGGACGCATTCCGTTAATCATTCGCTGGCAACGGGGCAATGCACCGTTATTGGCAGCCCAGTATTTCTGTGTACGTTTTGAATTGTCACTCCCGCTCGATTTCCAAAGGCTTTCCTTTGCTAGCTCTTCCTTACTGGTGGGTTCCAGATACAAGCGGCAAGTCCACGGACGTTTTCCTTCATAAAAAAGTTCCACGCGACGTTCGCGCTGAATGTATTCACGCATCAACTGTTGATTAGTCTTTACTTCCGGCGGCATCGGTTTCATAAAAGAACGTTCACGAACCGTATTCACCAATTTATAAGCTTCATCGATATCCTCGCCCAATTCATTACAAGCCTCTGCATAAATATAAATAAACTCCGGAAGACGCCAGATGGCGGGCGCATTGATACTGAAGTTACCGGATTTGTTCCATGACTCCTGTTGGAATTTACGTAAATAATAACCGGTAGTAGTTGCATTGGTAGCACCAATCTTATCGGAACCACTCGCCGTATTGATCGTTTTCGACTCGTTCTTATTATTACGGTAAGGAGCTCCGTGATAAATTACATCACGATAGAAACGCGGGTCACGAGTACCTTTCACATACGGATTAGTATCATCATAGCCACCTTTGCGGGCTTCTGCCGAATATACCGGATAGCCATAATCACCTACGATATATTCGTATTCATCCACTTGTTCCTGCACCGGTTGCTGGCGCGAACTTCCCTCACGGCTGGGCGGATAAATATCACCCTGCCATGCCTGATCCTTGCTCTTCGTCATAAAGAACACATACTCATTGGCAAAGGCATCCATATCATAAAACATATCCCACAAACGAGCATATACACGGCTGTCATTCAGATTACCGTCAGCCGGATCCTTGAAATCATTTGCATCATGTTTCGTATAGAGAGAATAACGCTTGGTTCCGCCGACTTCGAAATCCAGAACGGCTTTAGCCGCTTCTTTGGCTTTTCTCCAACGAGTAGCATCATAAGCATACTCATTTTCAAACACACGACGCAAGTTGTATCCATATTGAGAAGCACCGTTCCACAACGGAGTAGCCGCTACCCAGCGAACAAAAGAAATCAATCCCAGACAGGCTCCCTTATCCACACGCCCAAAATTCTCGGAAGTTTTCACATATTTATTAGGAACCATGCCATAAGCAGTTTGCGCATCCGTCACAATCTTTTCAACCATCGAATGAACAGATTCTTTCTTGAAGTCCATATTATCTCCGGCATTAATCACACGGTCAATATAAGGAGCTTCGCCATACATACGCAATAACAGCATGTGGAAATAACCACGCATGAAATACATCTCACCGATACGGTTGCGAAGATCACCATCCTGCTGTGGGTTGTCGGGCGTGTTATACTTCTGTACATTTTCTATAATCAGGTTCGCTTTACGGATTCCTTCATAAAGAGCTTCCCAATATTGCCCTACACTACCGGGCAAAGAATTCGGGTTCCAGGCACCGTTATTGAAGTTATTCGTAATGTTTCCCTCTACGTTGGTTCCTTCACATTCGTCCGTAATGGCACTGTTGCTGAAGTGCTCGAAGAACACCAGCGGACGGTCTGCTTTCTTTGCAGCCGCGTATACGTCGGAAACCAGTCCGTTCACTTTTTCGTAACGGGCAAAAACGTCCGCTTCCGTAATATTATCATCATCGTCCCGATCCAGGTAATCGCTACATGAAGTAAAGACCAACGGCAGGACCAATAAAGCAATTGCTGAAAATCTATATAACTTTTTCATATTTCTATCTTATTTAGAATGTTATATCAATACCAAAATTGAATACCTTTTGAATAGGATACCAGGAAGCTCCGTCTCCGGATTTCGTTTCCGGATCTATATCCACATCACCCAGTTTATCAAAAGTCAACAGATTCAGACCTTGTACATAGATACGTGCCTGTTGCACATGGAATTTACGTAATAATTTGGGTGATACATTGTAACCAAATTCCACATTCTTAAGACGCAGGTAGGAAGCATCATACAAAAACAAACTACTGTTTCCATTCTTGTTGTTATCATGTGTTCCATAATGCAATGCCGGATATTTGGCAGTAGCAGCCGTTTCCGGTGTCCAACGGTCCAGATGCATTTTCTTCACACGTCCGATCTTATCTTGTTCAAATTGCGGGAAGTCAAATACAGCAGCCCCATTCAACAGAATAGATGATTTTGTCGCACCTTGCAATAATACACTAAAATCAAAGTTCTTATACTGGAAACCGAAAGGAATACCGAACATCAGTTCCGGACTACGCGGATTTCCCATTACCGTACGGTCTTCATCATCAATCACTCCGTTACGATCCAAATCCTTATAAACAACATCTCCCGGAATTAATTGTCCCCACGGCTGATAACCGATCTTGTTCAAACGGTCAGCCTCTTCCTGATCGGCTACAAAATGATCGAACACATAGACGAAGTTTTCGTATAAACGTTTACCGGTTTCTTTACGCCAGGAGTTCTTGCGGGCAACTTCCGCTTTATATTCCAGACGGTTACGGGAGAAAGTCAGGTTCGGACGAATATAGTAACGGAAATCCTTTCCAATCTTATCATTCCAGCTCAATTCGATATCCACACCACGGTTGCTTACTTCACCCAGATTCTGTAAAGCTGCATCTTTACCTACAATGTCCGGATATCCCATGATACCGTCACTGTTCATATCTGTAATAATGTCAAAACGATATTCGTAAAATGCATCTATCGTCAATGCCAAGCGTTGATTCAGGGTAGTAAAGTCGATACCGACATTCAGTTTACGTGCTTTTTCCCAAGTCAGATTCGCATTAGCCAAATTACCTTCGGAAGTTCCGCCTACATTCGTACCAAAGTTATTACCGAAATCATAACCGCTACCACCACCGTAGAAAGCCAGATATGGGAAACGGCTGCTGACGTTGTCACTACCTACCAAACCATAGGAGGCTCTTACTTTCAGGAAGTCAATCCAGGAAGCCTTTTTCATAAATTCCTCTTCAGAGACTACCCAACCGATTGAACCAGCTGGGAAGAACCCGTAACGTTTGCCCGGAGCGAAGTTCTCGGAACCATTGTAACCGAAGTTAAATTCCATCAGATACTTCTGATTATAATAATAAGCAAAGCGTCCGGTGATACCCTGGCTATGATAAGCCAATTCATTGTTAACAGTACGGTTACCACGGTTTGCCAATAACATGGCTGTCACTTCGTGGCGGTTGCTAAACAAACGGTTGTAATCCAAACGTGCCTGTATATAAGTACGTCCGTCAGAAGCGTTATGACTGAATCCGTTGCCGATAGTCTGGTCAATATCATATTTGTTACCCGTTTTGTAAGCACCCGTATAGTGTCCGCCTGCCATATAAGCATCCGAACCTTCGATCGGCATAAACGTCGCATATTTCGGATATTCACGATAACCGTCTTTGTAAGTATCCAGTTTGCGATTAATCCATCGTCCTTCAGAAGCATCATAAGAGAACATCACTTCCGCTTTTAATCCTTTCGTCAGAAATTCCATATCCAGATTCATGGCAAAACTACCATTCAGATACGTGTTCTTTTCATTCAGATAACCGGTACGGCTCAATTCACCCAGAAGATTGTAACGGTAGATATTGTCACCATAAAGCATACCACGAGGATTTTGCTGAATGTATTCCTCATTCTGCGGATGCGCATTTTCTTCCACCAGAATGGGCAGATATGGAGGCTGGGTAGCACAGATGGTCATCAGGCGACCGGCTGTTGTACCCGGTGCATTACGGTCGGTAATACGGGCCCCCAAATCCAAACGGGTACTCAAATAACGATTAATGTTGATATCGATGTTCGAACGGAAGTTGTAACGGGTGAACTTGGTTTGCGAGTCATATTCACCGGCATTCGAATATTTGTAGTTACCGCCTTGTGAAAAGTAATTGGCCAATACATAATAACGTACCTTGTCCGTACCGCCACGGATGGAGAGGCTGACATCTTCCTGCAAACCGGGTTTGAAAGCAAAATCATAATAATCCCAGTCATATCCCAAACCATCGGAGTTGTCTCCTTTCGCACGGCGGAAATTGTCAATCGCCTGTTGAGAGAAAAGGTTCAAACTGCTGATGTCTGCGCCCGTCATCTTGGCATCGTTCAATCTGGCTTCATTATATAAAGTTGCATAATCGGCAGAGCCTAAATATTCGGGGAAACCGATCGGCTGGTTAATACCGATAGAGGCTTTCAGGTTCACGGTTGCCTTTTCCGCTGCCTTACCACGTTTGGTAGTAATAACGATTACACCATTTGCACCACGGATACCATAAGCGGCAGTGGCGGAAGCATCTTTCAGGATAGTGAATGTTTCAATTTCATCCGGTGCGAGGTAACTCATGTCACGTTCGATTCCATCGACAATGACAATGGCACTCTGGTTACCGTAAGTTGCCTTACCACGGATAAACAATTCACTTTGATCCACACCCGGTTCACCACCCGCATACTGGTTTACAATCAACCCCGGCAGACGTCCGGCAAGCGCATTGTTGATATTGGCAGTAGGACTTTGCGTCAGATCTTTTGTCGTGATGGTAGCAACAGAACCGATCATCGTTTCTTTACGTTGTTTGGTATAACCAACTACAACCACTTCCTGCAATGCTTTCGTATCTTCCTGCAATAAGACAGTCAGTTCTTTCTTTGCACCGGGAACAATCTCCTGTGGCTGGTAACCCAGATAAGAAAACACCAACGGAGCTTCCGCATAAGGCAGTTTAAGCGTAAACTTACCATCCATATCCGTAATCGTACCTGCATTGGCTACTCCTTTCACGACAACAGACACACCGATCAACGGATCATTTGTCGTCTTGTCCAATACCGTACCCGACACTGTTATCTTATTGCTTTGTGTGGCCTGCACCTTTGCCGTTCTTCCCGTTTGCGCCACACCCTGCAAAGGTATACCTGCAAGAAGAGTGCAAGAAACAGCCACCAGACAAATATTTCTTTTTATATGTATCATCTTTCTTTTCGATTTTCTATGTGTAATAAATCAATCTTATTCCTCTGCTTTCTTACCGAAATCCGGTCCGACCCAGTTGGCCTTTTCCGTTGCTTTACCTTGCACCCAGTCTTCATAACGGGCACGGATTTCAATCATTGTTGCTCCCGGGACTTCCGCATTCAAGGAGATTGTCAGGCGATCTTCCCTGTTGTCGCGATTACCAAAGGCCGGTGCTTTTGCCCAGTCGTACTCCCACACATAATAGCCTTCGGGATGAGCCAACGTCCAAAGCACATCAGAACAGCTGCGCAATGCAGCGATAAACTTATTCTTGGTCTTTTCCGGATAAAGGCTGTTAGTCGGCTGTTTCACCATATCCAGGAAGTAACGGACAAATATTCCACGGAATAAAAGATTATCTCCCGAATTTCCTTCACCACTGAATACCGGATAGTTAGAGTCCATTTTCTTATTTACCTGATAAGAGCCGAAAGCAACCGCATTACGAAGATATTCCTCCTCACCGGTAGCATTGTACAATTCCAAGGCAGCCGCCATAAATGTTCCCTGATTATAAGACAAAGCTACTTTATCAGGATCTCCCGGTGTACCGTCATCTTTAATACTCAAATTATCATATACCTGTCCGGTGGAAATATCACACAGATAAGCCGTCATCCAGTTGTATACCTCTTTGGCGAAGTTCAGGTAATAAGCAGCCTGCTCTTCCCAACCGTCTTTAGCCTCCTTAATGGTGAGCTGATATAACTTCATAGCCAACAGGCAACCGGGACCATTGGAACAAGACATACGCGAAGCCGGCGCATCCGTTTTCCATGCCATTCCTCCTGCCCCTTTGTAGTCATTCTTTGCTCCCTTGATATGATTCCACATCTTCATCAATGCACTGTAATAATCAGGATCACCAGTCAACTCGTATACCCGCAGGGAAGCTAGTGCCATCCATTCCATATCATCATAGAAGTTATTCCAAAAATCCTTGCCACCATAACCGCAATGCTCATTCCAGTCATCAAAAGCCGGCAGGAAAGGTTTCATGATGTTTTCATACAAATAAGTCTGATATTCGGGATTGTTCGCATGGCGGATATAAGCATCGGTGATAACATCCAATGCATGTCCCTGTGACCAACCACCGCTACCGCCTGTACTTGTTGGTTCTCCGGTTTCCGGTGTATTCGGTTTTTCCCAATAGATGCTTCCGCAAAAGGTATTCCGTCCACTGGCATTCTCATAGAAATATTTGATATATGTTCCTGTACTTTTGTCGGCTGCATCCGTCCAGTTCACATCCGACACATATTCGCCGGATGAGTTACCTTTGTAGATGTCTCCCAAATCGCCATCGTCACAAGCTGCGAATATTGCCAGTGCACCGCTTAACAGCAAAACTCTTTTTGATAATGATACTATATAGTTCTTCATATTATTATTAAGTTTTAATCTTCATTCGTTTCCGAAGCTACCCAACGGTGGGTATACGTTCCAAGCTCTGCGTTGAAATAAAGGGTTACATCGGTTTTCACCGTAGCATAATATACATTTCCCTGTATAGCACCCCACTGCAGTAATTCGTCGCAGAAACGGAAACTATAATCCCAGGCATCAGTACCCAATGCTAATTGATATAGATTATAATAACTCTTATCGGTATCCAAATTAGGCTGTCCCTTATCTCTTTCCTTATGTCCCCAACGGTAAGTCGTTCCGTTGATCTCCATCTTAAAGCTATGACGGGTTTCACCGCTTCCTGCCCAATCCTCTTTTTGCTTACGTGCTGTATAATTCTTCACGCCCCATTTGCCATATCCCAGATAGTCGAAGTTTTGTCTGTACCCTCCAGACTGGTTATAAAGATATACGGCTCCTATCTCATCATAACTGATGGTTTGTTCACCCATATTGATGGTAATACGATAAATACCCGATTGAGGGACAGTCACCGTATATTCTTCACCATCGTTACGTTCACGCAGCACTCCATTATCGTCTACATAATAATAACACTTACGACCTTCGACAGTAGACATAAAGACAAACGGCTGGTTGGCTTTCAATTGAGTGAAAGTCTGATAGATTCCTTCATTCTGACGGAGCATTTGTTGTGCTTCCGCTTCATCACCATCATCTTCCGTACCCACACCCGTGATGTAAACCGGGTCATTTTCAGCAGGCATATCATCGATGCCATCCATCATGAAGATCACGAAATAGCCTTCCAGACTACTAAGAGCCTGATCCAATCCGCAATAAGCACGCACCTTCCAACGCAGTGTGCCGTTGGTATTGCAACGGAATTTAGCCAGTTTACCTATTGTGTTTGCCTGATAATGGGTTAAAGTCAACTGTGATTCCAAACCGTTATTGTCAGAAAAGATCGTTTCTACCGGTTTGGTAAAGTCGCCCCCGATCGTATCAATCAATACTTCATAACGATATACTGTATTTCCGTGTTTTTCGGTAGGCGTCCATTTCAGAACAATATCTGTCAACGAAGCACCCGAAAGTACTACCCGCTCGCCACTAGCCATTGCATCCATGGTTCTAACAGGTTCAGGCGGAACAATCGGTTCATAATCATCCGGATCAAATCCCGGATTCAGTTTATTGTCACAAGCCGTCAGTCCGATAAGAAAAAACAGCAGGGCAAATTTGATTAGTTTTTTTGTTATCATATTGTTTCTCATATTATTATATTCCTAGTTTTAGTATGAATGAGGACATTCAATTGGTTCAAAGCGGCTCTTATCTCCATTATAAGTTGCAGGAAGTTCCGCTCCCCAGGCAGGTTTATTTTCGCTTATATTCTGCAAACAAACTTGCGCATCCAATCCGTTGCCGCCATTTCCCCAATTTTCAAAAACTGTAGTACCTCCGACACCTTTCGAGAATACCCAATATCCCATCAAGTCAGAGTGTTCTTCTGCATTAAGGATTTTGCACATATTCGCTTTAATTTCACTTTCGTCCAACGCTCTCTTCCACATCCGTGCCTGATAAACTTTGCAATATCCTACCCGATATGAATCTCCGGAACGTCCAATCAACAGTGCTTTATCATTTCCACCTACATCTGTCAGATTGAGAGATGAATTAGGGGCACAATCCTCATAAGAGTTATCTGCAGGAGTCAACGTTTCTCTCACCCCGTTTATATACATTTTATAAGCCTCTTTAGTACTTGATTTCGTTCCATCATATACAATGGCTATATGATACCATTTACCCGGAGTCTTACGTCCACCTTCCGAATCATCGCAATAAATAGTTTGCTGACTACGGAAACGGGGATCACTCTTACCATTAATTTTAGTGGCTATTTCAAAACGCGGATTCACATCCTTAGCTTCTGCACGAAGCAGGAATACACTTTCCAAACCTATAAACGATTGCATAGAACGAGTATAAGTCGGGTAGAACACAACCTCAAAAGTAAGCTGATTCATACTTTTCACCTCTGAATGTGATTCGGCATACTTTTTAATATCAATTTTAAAGCATACGTCATATTCCATACGATAACATACCGGATTCACATAAACTGGTAACGTCAATTTCTGACCTGCCGCATCAGACAGTTCCAGTGTGGTAGCCCCGAGCTTCTTTCCTGTTAGTTTTAACTTGGTAGCCCCGTCTTCCGTAATCAATTCTGCGGTTTTCAAATAGGTTTTATTATCATCTGTGAGTTGTGCCAACTTATAATCACCATTTCCTCTGGTAATAGCTATTTCTGTAGATGCCTCATAACCACCGATGATTAAAGAAGTTGCTTCATTTTCCAGTTTAAGGTTATATGGATTCACTTTCACCGAAATCTCCTCCACAGAACCTTTCTGGTCTGTCACAATCACTTTCACATCACCTCTAGCTTTGGGTTTCAAGGTAATCAAGTTCTCTTTTTCAGTAGCTTCCACAATCGTTGCATCCGTAGTAGGCTCGCTGTCTCCCACCTGATAAGTGAAACTATATCCGCCATTACCTCTCTCAATAGAGATATATTGAGATTCGGCATCCGGTTCGGCAAAAGTGGCTTCATTACTTTTCAGTGTCAGATCCACGATGTTCACTACCACAGGAATAGTGATTGTCTTACCTTTCTTATCTGTTATCGTAATATTTACCGGATCGGCTCCAGTCTCGAACTTGGCAGTCAACGGAATAACTTGTCCGGATAGTTCACCCACTTCCAAAAACTTATCAGCACCTTCCGGTATGGAAATCTGATAATCTCCGTTACCGGTCAAAATCTTCACCAGTCTCTTTTCACCGATAAAAAGGTCAAAACCTTCTTCCGGTGCATCTACCGTCAAATCCCAGAGTTTTGCTACCCGAACCAGCACTCTAGCCACTTTCTTACGTCCATCTACTATTAATATAGTAGTTTCCGTACGGTTATTTTCTTCCAACTGGCTATTTTCGGTAGCTTTAATAGTCACCTTATTACCATTGATTGTAGCCGTCGCCACGTTTTCATCAAATGGCTTCACATAATAATCGCCATTACCGGAGGTGATACTCACCGTAATTTCGTCTCCTTGTAGTAGTGTCACCGAATTATTATCGACAACCAGATCTGTTGCCGGTTTCACTTCCTGTTCTTCTTTATCATCACTGCACGAACCCATAAAAAATGGAATGGTCAATGCTGAAAGAAATAAAAAACTAAGTTTCCTTTTCATTAGATTAAAGATTAATAAATTAATACTTTTCAAGTTTATCTACTTAAAACTTCGATGAGACAAAGATAAAATCACTAAACTCTACCAAAAGAAAATTAACTATCCTTTTTTACCTTTTGGCACGGATATTTACTATATTAACACGGATATTTACTTCTTCTTTTTCTTTAAAAATTCCCGCCACAGGCTACTGCTGAACCTCTTCCAAATGTTTCATCCGAAACTCTTTTGGCGTGCACTCATACTTTTCACGGAACACCTTAAAGAAAGTAACTTTGTTCGAGAATCCCGAATCGAATACAATTTCATCAATCGTCTTTTTAGTGGTCAGCAATAAATCTTTCGCTATGTGCAAACGACATTCCTTAATCAGATCGGTCGGGCTATCCTCTCCTATCTCTTCCATCTTCCGATAAAGACTCCGGGGACTGATTGCCAGTCGATCGGCGATATAACGCGGAGTCAAATCTTTGTTCGTTATATTATCATTGATAATCTTCAAAACCGACTGAAGGAACTTCTTCGACTCTTTATGCGTCAACTTCCCGTCCGACTTTTCAAAAGAACTGATCGGCGAACTGAAATAATTTTTCAACACCTCTTTCCGTTCTATCACCTGACAGACAGAGATACGAAGATACTCCGCACTAAACGGTTTTGTGATATACATTTCCGCACCGGCAGAAAGGGCTTCCATCTGTTGTTCCATCTCGTGTCGTCCGGAAACCACAATAATAGGAATATGCGCCGTCTCTTTCACCGATTTAATCCGCCTGGTCAGTTCAATGCCACCCATTCCCGGCATCATGACATCACAGATAATCACATTCGGATAAACCTCATTCATCACCTGATCCAGCCGTTCAGGATCTTGCAAGGTTACCACATTGAAGTCAGCCGAGAAGATTTCTCCAATAAACCATAGCATTTCGATTTCATCATCGACAACCAAAAGCGTAGGACGCATCTTATCAAACTCATACTGGGGAAGTTTCAGTATCGATTGAGTATCTATCTTAGGGATGTATTCCGCTGTGAGCCGCTTGGTTTCCACCACTCCGGTAGTCAGTTCCACGACCGGCAAGGTTAGTGTAAACATCACCCATCCGTCAGGAGTATTTTCCACTTTCAACGTACCATTCAGCAACTTTGCCATATTATAAGAGATGGCTAGCCCCAGTCCGTTCCGTGAAAAGTTCTTTTCATCCTGATTCTCGAAATTATCCAAAATGGCATACCGATTAAAAATATACTGAAAATCCTTTTCCTTGATGGTACTTCCTTCATTTGCTACACGAAGAGCCAGCATATTTTCCCGGCTCGTATCCACTTCAATCTTGATACTCTGTCCGTCGGGAGTATATTTAAAGGCATTAGAAATCAGATTAATAATAATTGTATTCAGGAATCCTTTGTCCGAGTTCCACATCACCTGCTCGGGTATCTTGCTCAAGAAAGTGATGTTTCTGGATTTAGCCATTTCAACAAACGTTTTGGCTATTCCTTTCACAATGGAAGACACATTCAATGACTCAACCCGCACTTCCCTGTTTCCCGTTTCAATCCGACGGAATTCGATCAACTCATGAATCAGGTTGTTGAGACGCTCCGCATTCGTCTGAATCATCTGTACGTAGTCCACGACAAATTTACTAAGTCCCTTCGATGAAAGGATTCGTCCGCAAGGACCATAAATCAAAGTCAGCGGAGTACAAAATTCATGTGCGATATTAGTAAAGAAACGAAGTTTGGACTCAAAGACATTCTTTTGATGGCGTTTCTCTATCTCGTTCAGCAATTCCTGCTTTTTACGTTTGGAGCGCAGGATAAAGGAACGTATCAGCAAGGCTGCCAGTAAAAGCAGACACAGGGCATAAATCAAATAAGCCCACCAGGAAGCATACCACGGATCACCTATACGAATCACCAGAGAATAGACATCACTCTCTTTATCAAAGACACTATTGTAATATTTCACCAGTAAGGTATATTCGCCGGGAGCCATATTCGTAAAAGAGACTCCGCTTTCCGAACCATTGTTTACCCATTGGTCACTCAATCCTTTTAGTTTATAGAAATAGGTACAGTTATTACCATTCAGATAATCCACAGAGGCAAATGAAACAGAAAAGAAATTCTGGTCATACTGCAAATTCAAGACTTCAGTTTCTTTTTTCCGGGTGAGAAATTCGCCCAGATTGTATTGTTCACCGAAGATAGACAGCTTATCAAAATAAACAGGAGGCATATAAAGCTGCTCCGGACGGCCATCCGCCCGGATAGCTACGACTCCATTGATTCCGCCAAAGAACAGAGTACCAGTCTGGGAATCCCGAAAAGCGGCTCCGTCACTAAACTCTACCACCTTTAAACCATCTCCAAAACCGTATGAACGAAAGACATTCCTTTTCGTATCGAAATTGATTAATCCAAGATTGGTGCTCAACCAGAAGTCGTCGGACGAGTTTCTAAGAATTGCATGAATGGTATTATTCAGGAAACCATTCTTGGCATTGAAGAGCTGATAAGAGGTTTCCGATGTGTACTTTATCAATCCGTAGCTCGTTCCGAAAAGATAGTTATTGCTGCTGTCTTTACTGATAGCGAGAATATTATTCAGGGTCATGTTTTCGTATTTGTGAGTAGACACCGGTTCCAGGCCATTCGTCGTTTCGTTATAGCGGAATACCCCATATCCTTTATTGCCAAACAACAGGTTGGCTTCATTCTCCGCATAAATAGTAAAGAAATAGTTCGATCCCAGTTCGCCGTCATTGATGATGTAACGTTGCGCATCCACAATCACCGGATTGTCCGGTGTTCCGGCAATACGAGCTTTCACCACTCCCATGCCGACACTCACCAGCCACAGTTCGGAATCTGCTGTTTCGTAAATGTCATGGATGTATTTGAAATCTTCGTTACCGATCCGTATTGGTATACTCTTGATACGTTTTTCCCGATATGAATAATAAGTTAATCCTTCTTCGTCTCCTATCCAAAGCAAATTCCGGTGGCTCTTGGCAAAACAATAAACGGCATTACTACTCAAAGCACTATTAGAGGTAGTCAACACCTCCGCCCGACAGTCGGAGATGTTTTTATCGAATTCGTAATCATAGATTTTAAGAATTCCGTTTCCTTTGGTTCCCACCCAGAAAGTACGTTCATCATCAAGATAGATGGCACGCACGGGGCGTTCTATTTTCTCGGTATAATTGCTAAGCACCATTGATTTGATAGAATAAAGCGGGTTCGAATAAAGATAAACACCCTGCCCGTCGGTACCAATCCAAACAACATCCTGAAAACGGTCTTTCTTGAGACAGAATACACCGCTGTTGATAGGTAACGACTGAATTTGATAATGATTCGTCTCCTTCTGTTTCTCCAACAGCAGAATACCATCCATCAAAAAGCCCACAAAATAGCTGTTATGATAATGAACGATGGACGAAATTTTGCCACGTTCCTGTATTTCCTTACCCAGATTGGCAATAAACTCATTCTTCTGGGTCGGAATATGGAAAGCATAGAAATTAAATTCCTTGTCTATGTAATAAAGAGATTGCTCGTCATTGAAACAATAAATCAAGGAAGTCTGATAAATCAGGTTCGTTTTCTGGGGTAACAGGGTGATATCTCCCGATGCGGCTTCCTGCTGTATATCATAACAGCGGTTATATCCTTTCATGACTACCCACATCCGGTTGTTACCGTCGATAAAGAAGTTTACGATATCGGAAATCGGGATTCCCGTGATATTGATTTTCTTGAAGACTCCTTCTTTTTTATGATAATAATAAATGCAGTTACTATCCTGGATAATGAACAGATTACCATGACTATCCTTATTCATAAAGAAGAGTTTCTGAAATTCATTATAGTGAGTGATTGTATTGGTTTTCCGGTTCAAACGGTTCAGCCCATAGTAGGTTTGAATCCAGTAAATATCTTCGCCCGTATACACAATATTGTCAATCAGATTACCAGATAAGTAATCCTCCTTGTCACGAGTCTTAAATTCCTCAATCTCCTGTCCATCATAAATATTCAGCCCGTCGCAGGTCCCGATCCACATCAATCCACGCTCATCCTGGCACAGAGATGTAATCGAACTATTAGACATATACTCTTTATCTGCAACTTGCTTCAAATTATAAGCATAAGCGTTATGTATCAACAGATTAAGAAAAAAGAATAGAATAAAAACCAACTGTTTTCCCATAGTGTATTATTCTTAGATTTGCTATATGACAAAGGTAAACAAAAAAACATTTCGAGCTTTTTTTTGGCCGGAATATAAGTTAAGTTCCGTGCCAGAGTAGTTAATTTTAGCGACAAGAGGCGATTTAACCACTCTATTACTAGAAGCACATTCCTTTTCTCCCTATTTTCGTCGTAGAAATTATTTTCAAATCTATAAATTCATTTGTTCATGAAAACACATTTTTCATTTAAACACTTGCTATTTCTTGGAGGTGCCGTGTTGTACAGCCTGCAATCTTCTGCCGTTAAGAATCCGGTAGACTATGTCAGCACACTGGTAGGCACTCAATCCAAGTTTGAACTGTCTACCGGAAACACGTATCCGGCTACGGCATTGCCGTGGGGAATGAATTTCTGGACACCGCAGACCGGTAAAATGGGAGACGGTTGGGCGTACACGTATGATGCCGACAAAATCCGGGGATTCAAACAAACACATCAGCCCAGTCCCTGGATGAACGACTACGGGCAGTTTGCCATCATGCCTATCACCGGCGGACTGGTATTCGATCAAGACCGACGCGCCAGTTGGTTCTCTCACAAAGCGGAAGTTGCCAAACCTTATTATTATAAGGTGTACCTTGCCGACCATGATGTAACAACCGAGCTTGCTCCTACGGAGCGTGCCGTCATGTTCCGTTTCACGTATCCGGAGACAAAGAATGCCTACGTGATTGTAGACGCTTTCGACAAAGGTTCTTATGTGAAAGTGATTCCGGAAGAAAACAAGATTATCGGCTATTCAACCAAGAATAGCGGCGGTGTGCCGGAAAACTTCAAAAACTATTTCGTGATTCAATTCGACAAACCGTTCACATTCGTTTCCACAGTTTCCGAAAACAACATTCTTCCGAATGAAACAGAAGCGAAAGGAAACCACACAGGTGCGGTAATCGGATTCGCCACGAAAAAGGGAGAAATCGTACACGCACGTGTTGCTTCCTCCTTTATCAGCCCCGAACAGGCGGAGTTGAATCTCAAAGAGCTTGGCAAAAACAGTTTCGACCAACTGGTAGCGAACGGAAGAGAGATCTGGAACCGTGAAATGAGTAAGATAGAGGTGGAAGACGATAACATTGATAACCTGCGCACCTTCTATTCTTGTCTATACCGTTCCATGCTTTTTCCACGCAGTTTCTACGAGATAGACGCTAAGGGAGAAATCATGCATTACAGCCCCTATAACGGTGAAGTGCGTCCCGGCTATATGTTTACCGACACCGGTTTTTGGGACACGTTCCGTTGTCTGTTTCCTTTCCTCAACCTGATGTATCCGTCAATGAATCAAAAGATGCAGGAGGGGCTGGTAAACGCTTACAAAGAGAGCGGTTTCCTGCCGGAATGGGCCAGCCCGGGACATCGGGATTGTATGGTAGGCAACAACTCGGCTTCCGTAGTGGCCGACGCTTACATCAAAGGGTTGCGCGGGTATGATATCGAAACTCTTTGGGAAGCATTGAAACATGGAGCAAATGCACATCTTCGCGGGACTGCTTCGGGGCGTCTCGGTTACGAGTCTTACAACCAACTGGGATATGTTGCCAACAATATCGGCATAGGACAAAACGTTGCACGTACACTGGAGTATGCATATAACGACTGGGCAATTTATACATTAGGCAAGAAACTCGGTAAACCGGAGAGCGAAATCGACATTTATAAGAAACACGCGCTGAACTACCAAAATGTCTATCATCCGGAACGCAAACTGATGGTTGGCAAAGACAACAAAGGCGTATTCAATCCGAATTTCGATGCAGTGGACTGGAGCGGTGAATTTTGCGAAGGGAATAGCTGGCACTGGAGCTTCTGCGTATTCCACGACCCGCAAGGACTTATCAACCTGATGGGAGGCAAGAAAGAATTCAACGCGATGATGGATTCCGTCTTTGTCATCCCAGGTAAACTGGGAATGGAAAGCCGCGGCATGATTCACGAAATGCGTGAAATGCAAGTAATGAACATGGGGCAATATGCGCACGGCAATCAGCCTATTCAGCACATGGTATATCTCTACAACTATTCGAGCGAGCCCTGGAAAGCTCAATACTGGATACGTGAGATTATGAACAAACTATATACCGCCGGTCCCGACGGTTATTGCGGTGACGAAGACAACGGACAGACTTCCGCCTGGTATGTATTCTCCGCACTCGGTTTCTATCCGGTTTGCCCGGGAACGGATGAATATATCATAGGAACCCCGCTTTTCAAATCAGCGAAGTTACATTTGGAGAACGGAAAGACCATCACTATCAAGGCAGATAACAACCAGCTTGACAACCGCTACATCAAGGAAATGAAAGTAAACGGGAAATCACAAACCCGTAATTTCCTTACACATGACCAGCTGATTAAAGGTGCTAATATTCAATTTCAAATGAGCCCCGTGCCCAATAAACAACGGGGAACCACAGAAAAAGATGTACCTTACTCTCTTTCGTTTGAATAAAATATTGTACTTTTGGAGATCAATGAATTATCTACCAAACAAACTATAAAAACATGAAACTGAAAAACCTTTTACTAATTGCCCTTGTTGCGATCGTCTTTTGCGGTTGCCAAAGTAACTATCAGCCTACTTCTATCACCGTTGCCTCCTACAATTTGAGAAACGCCAACGGTGGCGATTCAATCAACGGAAACGGTTGGGGACAACGTTACCCGGTCATTGCCCAAATAGTGCAATACCATGATTTCGATATTTTCGGCACGCAGGAGTGCTTTATTCATCAACTGAAAGATATGAAAGAAGCATTACCCGGTTATGATTATATCGGTGTAGGCCGCGACGACGGCAAAGAGAAAGGTGAACATTCTGCTATTTTCTATCGCACAGACAAGTTTGACGTGATAGAGAAAGGTGATTTCTGGTTGTCGGAAACTCCCGACGTGCCGAGCAAAGGATGGGATGCCGTATTGCCGCGTATTTGCAGTTGGGGACACTTCAAATGCAAGGATACCGGCTTCGAATTCCTTTTCTTCAACCTGCACATGGACCATATCGGCAAGAAAGCACGTGTGGAAAGTGCATTCCTCGTACAGGACAAGATGAAAGAACTTGGCAAAGGCAAAGAGCTTCCGGCCATCCTGACGGGAGACTTCAATGTCGACCAGACCCACCAGTCTTATGATGCTTTTGTGAGCAAAGGGGTGTTGTGCGACTCTTACGAGAAGGCCGGCTTCCGCTATGCTATCAACGGCACGTTCAACGACTTCGACCCGAACAGCTTTACGGAAAGCCGTATCGACCATATATTCGTTTCTCCGTCTTTCCATGTGAAAAGATATGGTGTGCTGACGGATACTTACCGCAGCATCGTAGGCAAGGGAGAAAAGAAGCAGGCGAACGATTGCCCGGAAGAAATCGACATCAAGACTTATCAGGCGCGCACTCCTTCAGACCATTTCCCCGTAAAGGTGGAACTGGAGTTCGACCAGCGTCAGCAGAAATAATCTTTGTATCTAGTTATAACCTGAAAGTTTCACCACACAACCCGATATTCCTATGAGAAATATATGTTTTGTAGCCTGTATGTTATTTTGCCTTACCTCCGCAGTGGGAAAGACACCGGGAAATACCCGTTATCTTTCTATTGCCGACTCAATTCTATCTAATGTATTGAATCTCTATCAGACGAATGACGGACTACTAACAGAAACGTATCCTGTCAATCCCGACCAAAAAATTACTTATCTGGCGGACGGAACGCAGCAGAACGGAACGCTGAAGGCTTCTTTTCTATGGCCGTATTCCGGGATGATGTCGGGTTGTGTGGCTTTATACAAAGCGACCGGAAACAAGAAGTACAAAAAGATTCTCGAGAAAAGAATTCTACCGGGAATGGAGCAGTATTGGGATAACAGTCGCTTGCCGGCCTGTTATCAGTCATACCCCACCAAGTACGGGCAGCACGGACGTTATTATGACGATAACATCTGGATTGCACTGGACTATTGCGATTATTACCAACTGACTCACAAGCCTGCATCTTTGGAAAAAACCGTTGCATTGTATCAATATATCTACAGTGGATGGAGCGATGAGATAGGCGGTGGCATCTTTTGGTGTGAACAGCAGAAGGAAGCGAAGCATACTTGTTCCAATGCACCGTCTACTGTGCTCGGTGTCAAGTTGTACCGGCTGACGAAGGATGCCAAATACCTCGAAAAAGCAAAAGAGACGTATGCCTGGACGAAAAAGCATCTGTGCGACCCTACCGACCATCTTTACTGGGATAACATCAACCTGAAAGGGAAAGTTTCCAAAGAGAAGTACGCCTACAACAGTGGACAGATGATTCAGGCGGGCGTATTGCTCTATGAAGAAACAGGAGATGAACAGTATTTGCGCGATGCACAGCAGACAGCCGCAGGAACTGATGCCTTTTTCCGCACAAAAGCCGACAAGAAAGACCCGACTGTCAAAGTGCATAAAGACATGGCCTGGTTTAACGTGATCTTATTCAGAGGACTGAAAGCTCTGTATAAGATTGACAAGAATCCGGCGTATGTCAATGCGATGGTGGAAAATGCGCTTCACGCCTGGGAAAACTACCGGGATGAAAACGGATTATTAGGCAGGGATTGGTCGGGACACAACAAGGAACAGTATAAATGGCTGCTCGACAATGCCTGTCTTATTGAATTCTTTGCAGAGATTTAACACTTCTTCTCCGCAACACTTTCATAATCAATACTAATCAACAAAAAAAGACTATTACCATGAATATAACTAAAGCCTTTTGTTTGTCCATAGCACTCTTTGGTGCTAGCAATATGCAGGCTATAACGAACAGTGATTTTGTCATCCAACAAGATAATACCCAAATCAACAACTATCAGACGAACCGCCCGGAAGCATCGAAACGTCTGTTTGTCTCGCAAGCTGTGGAACAACAGATTGCGCATATCAAGCAACTGCTGACGAATGCCCGCTTGGCATGGATGTTCGAAAACTGTTTCCCGAACACATTGGACACTACTGTTCATTTTGACGGTAAAGACGATACGTTTGTTTATACAGGTGACATCCACGCCATGTGGTTGCGCGATTCGGGTGCACAAGTATGGCCTTACGTGCAACTCGCCAACAAAGACGCGGAACTGAAAAAGATGCTGGCCGGCGTTATCAAACGTCAGTTCAAGTGTATCAATATCGACCCGTATGCCAATGCTTTCAACATGAATTCCGAAGGCGGCGAATGGATGAGCGACCTTACGGACATGAAGCCCGAACTGCACGAACGCAAATGGGAAATCGACTCGCTCTGCTATCCTATCCGTCTTGCTTATCATTACTGGAAGACGACGGGAGATGCCAGTATATTCTCCGACGAATGGCTTACAGCCATCGCCAAGGTTCTGAAAACGTTTAAGGAACAGCAACGAAAAGAAGATCCGAAAGGTCCTTATCGTTTCCAACGTAAAACGGAACGTGCACTCGATACGATGACCAACGACGGCTGGGGTAATCCTGTAAAGCCGGTCGGACTGATTGCTTCTGCTTTCCGTCCTTCGGATGATGCTACAACTTTCCAGTTCCTCGTTCCGTCCAACTTCTTTGCTGTAACTTCATTGCGCAAAGCTGCCGAAATTCTGAATACGGTCAACAAGAAACCTGATTTAGCTAAAGAATGTACTACACTGTCGAACGAAGTGGAAGCAGCCCTGAAACAGTATGCGGTTTACAATCATCCGAAATATGGCAAAATCTATGCTTTCGAAGTAGATGGTTTCGGCAACCAACTGTTAATGGATGATGCCAATGTGCCGAGTCTCATTGCCCTGCCTTATCTTGGAGATGTGAAAGTGAACGATCCTATTTATCAGAATACCCGTAAGTTTGTATGGAGCGAAGATAATCCTTACTTCTTCAAAGGTACTGCCGGCGAAGGAATTGGCGGTCCGCACATCGGATATGACATGATTTGGCCCATGAGTATTATGATGAAAGCATTTACCAGTCAAAACGACGCAGAAATCAAGACCTGCATCAAAATGCTAATGGATACGGATGCCGGAACAGGGTTCATGCATGAATCTTTCCACAAGAACGACCCGAAGAACTTTACTCGTTCCTGGTTTGCATGGCAAAATACGCTATTCGGAGAACTAATCCTAAAACTCGTAAATGAAGGAAAAGTAGACTTACTGAATAGTATCCAATAGTCTTCTATTATGTTTTTTATTGTATTCCCGCTTATGAGATAACTGTTTCTAACCTTGAAGCTTACGCTTCCAAAGTAGTTTCAAGGTTGAAGAACTTTAGTTTCACGCCTTTGAAACCATAGTTTCAAGTAAGTGAAACCAAAGTTTCCCGCTGACGAAACAAAAGTTTCAAGCAATAGAACTTTTAGTTTCAAGTACTGAAACTCTCTCTTCTGTAATAGGCTGATAATCCTTGAATACCAATCCGGATAGAGAAATAAGTATCCACATAGCAGAGAAACAATAAAATCCTTGCTTTCAACAACAAGGTGACAGCAAAGTTGTCGTCACCTTGCCGTCACATCATGCTGTCACACTGCAGTATATTTATAATCAATCATTTATGCCCAGTCAGGTGACAGATGACAGCATTTAATTTATTTTCCAATTTATATGTAGGGAGTATATGACTCCTAAAAAATAAATGACCCATATAATATGAACAACATGAAATCAACTTTTTTATTCCTACTTGCTACAACCATGATGACTTGTACTGCCTACGGACAGTCCTCCAATCATAAAGAGAACAAATTACCCGATTGGGCTTTCGGTGGTTTCGAACGTCCAAAGAATGTCAATCCGGTAATATCTCCTATAGAAAACACCAAGTTTTACTGTCCATTGACCAAAGATTCTATTGCGTGGGAATCGAACGATACATTCAATCCGGCTGCTACACTCTACAATGGTGAGATTGTCGTGTTATACCGTGCAGAGGATAAATCAGGTGTCGGTATCGGACACCGGACTTCCCGCCTCGGTTATGCCACTTCTACCGACGGCACACATTTCCAACGGGAAAAGACTCCTGTATTCTATCCGGATAATGATTCACAAAAAGAGTTGGAATGGCCCGGCGGCTGCGAAGACCCACGAATTGCCGTAACCGATGACGGATTATATGTAATGATGTACACCCAATGGAATCGCCATGTGCCTCGCCTGGCAGTAGCGACCTCTCGCAACCTAAAAGACTGGACAAAACACGGTCCTGCTTTTGCCAAAGCATTTGATGGAAAGTTCTTCAACCTGGGTTGTAAGTCCGGCTCTATCCTGACCGAAGTTGTTAAAGGGAAACAGGTTATCAAGAAAGTCAACGGGAAATACTTTATGTACTGGGGAGAAGAGCATGTATTCGCAGCTACTTCCGATGACTTAATCCACTGGACACCTATTGTCAATATTGAC
This sequence comes from Bacteroides sp. AM37-9, assembly GCF_003603455.1. Taxonomy (NCBI): domain Bacteria; kingdom Pseudomonadati; phylum Bacteroidota; class Bacteroidia; order Bacteroidales; family Bacteroidaceae; genus Bacteroides; species Bacteroides sp. AM37-9. The sequence goes on from NZ_QTNF01000001.1 coordinate 68,892, forward strand.
GGCTCCCTAAAAAAGCTGTTTTCTCCCCGTGACGGCTACTTTGACAGCCATCTCACCGAATGTGGACCTCCGGCTATCTACACTCCGAAAGGAATCGTCCTTCTTTATAATGGTAAGAACCATTCAGGAAGAGGTGACAAACGCTATACCGCCAATGTCTATGCTGCCGGACAAGCACTCTTCGACGCCAATAATCCTACCCGCTTTATCACCCGTCTCGATGAACCGTTCTTCCGTCCGATGGATAGCTTTGAAAAGAGCGGGCAATATGTGGATGGAACCGTATTTATAGAAGGAATGGTCTACTTCAAAAACAAATGGTATTTGTATTATGGTTGTGCTGACTCCAAAGTAGGAGTAGCCGTTTATGATCCGAAACGACCGGCAAAGGCTGATCCGCTTCCATAGTTATAAAAATAGTCTTGATTACATTCTTTTTTAAAGGAAAGATATAATCAAGACTAACTTATTTCTTAAAACTATATTCCCCAAAACGGCTGAAAACAGTAAGTTCTTGTTAAGGATTTGCTTTTCAGCCGTTTCTAGTATAAAATAAAGCTTTCCGAAGCAGAATTAAATGCTACAATCGGAAAGCCTTATAATACCTATTGAAAACTGAATTGAATATTGAGAACCAGCTTTATTCTTTCATTGTCGGAGGCTTCTTCCTCCTTTCAACAATTAGCTGTCTTTTATAAGTAAGCCATCTTTATCCATTTATCTTATTCAAAACAACCGGTCTGTTTGCCGGAGCCTTACCAAAATTCTTATTAGGCTTTTTCCCCATTACAAACTTCAATGTGCTGCCATTTATTATATCCTGATAAGTGATATAACTCTTATCATAAGGCTTGCCATTCAAATACACTTTCTGGATATAGATATTTTCTTTGCTGTTATTGAGTGCTTCTACAGTAAAAGTGTTACCACCACGTACCTTCATTTCTACTTTCTTAAAACAAGGGCTACCGAAAACAAATACACCATCCGACGGGTTCACCTGATAGAGTCCCATAGATGAAAGAAGATACCAGGCAGACATTTGGCCACAATCCTCATTACCGATGATGCCGTCCGGCTGGTCTGTGTAAAAATCGCTCATGATAAAACGAACCTTTTCCGCCGTTTTCCATTGTTCACCGGCATACGCATAAAGATAAGCAACATGATGGCTCGGTTCATTTCCATGTGCATATTGTCCGATCAATCCGGTTATGTCGCTCGATGCTCCTTCCCCCATACTGTCGTTGTTGGTGAAGAAATTATCAAGTTTAGTAATAAAGGGGTTGTCACCGCCAAACAAGGCAATCAGCCCGTACGGGTCTTGTGGTACAAAGAAAGTATATTGCCATCCGTTTCCTTCACAAAAATCTCCAACTGTGTGGATGGAACGTGCCGGATCATAAGGAGTACGCCAAGAGCCGTCTTCCAATTTCGGACGAATGAAATGGATTGAAGAATCAAAATAGTTCTTGTAATAATGAGCACGCTTTGAGAAAGTTTCAGCATCTTCTGCCTTTCCCATCTTACGTGCCATAGCGGCAATTCCCCAGTCGTCCACTGCATACTCCATGGCTATGGAAGTAGCTTCATGAACTTTATCGGCAGGGATATACCTCTTTTTGACTACATAAGGTACTCCTTTCTGCTTTTCATAAGTAGCTGTAGCTATCATTGCTTGCAATGCTTCTTCCGCATCGAACCCGGTAAATCCCTTCAGATATGCATCGGCAATCACCGGCACGGAGCTATACCCCGGCATCTGATCGGTCTCTCCACTCATCAAAGGCCAGATAGGGAGTTTGTCCTGCTGACGATAGATGGAAATCATCGAATTGACTACATGGTCAACCATTTCAGGTTGAGTAATAGTCATCAAAGGATTTAATGCACGGTAGGTATCCCATAAAGAAAGAGTCGTATAGTTGGCTTTCTTCGGGTCTGTGTAAATCATGTCATTCATCCCTCTATACTCTCCATTCACATCGCAAAAAAGCGTAGGGGCAATCATAGTATGATAATGGGCGGTATAGAATACACGCTTGGAAGCCTCATCATCAGTCTCTACTGTCATCTTCTCCAGTTGCTTGTTCCATCGGTCGGCACTCATATCCACCACCTTATCAAAATCCCAGTGAGTAAGTTCGGATTGCAGGTTCATCGCTGCGTTGTCACAGCTGACAGAAGAAAGAGCGACTTTTATCTTCACTTCTTTCACGTTGCCAAAAGTAAGGACACTCTTCACCGATGCCACTTTCAGTTGGTCCCAAGGTTGCGGAGCATTATCGTCATAGGCAGTAAACTGCTCTATCTTTTTATCACTTTTCAACACAAAATAAACTTTGCGGGAAGGACTCCAGCCTCTCACATAGCGATACCCCTCTACCGTATAATCATCTACCTTACGGATATAGCTGTCGTAAGCATTCGATCCGTTTCCTTCACGTAAGTCGATCAATATGGAAGCCGGTTTTCCTTCGGGATAAGTATAACGATGGAAGCCTACACGATCTGTAGCTGTCAGCTCGGCTTTGATATTATAACGGTCGAGAAGCAAAGAGTAATATTCGGGACGGGCGATTTCATTCGCATGAGAATATCTGGAAGCATACCCATCACGTATATCATCCTGATTGCCTCTGGGGGTACGGATCTCATTCAATGGCATGATGAGAATATCACATAAGTCAGTACAACCCGTACCGCTCAAATGGGTATGTGAAAAGCCGATTAAAATACTATCGGAATAATGATAACCCGAGCACCAGTCCCAACCTTTATGGATATTGGTAGGGCCCAGCTGTACCATTCCATACGGAACACTCGTCCCAACAAAGACGTGTCCATGATAACCGGATCCGATATACGGATCGACGTACTGCAATAATCCTTCACTTTTTGAATAGTTCTGTTGCGCTACTCCATTTCCCGCTGCAAGCAAGACACAGGAAGTAAGTGCAAGTAGTTTAAATGCTTTCATTCGTATTTTTCTTTGGTATGATTGAAAATTATAGTTAGCGAATGATGCAAATATACTACCTATTTAGGAATTAACTAACTGTCGCTAGAGCTTACAAGAAAAATGGCAGGCAGGTTTACTCTTTTGGCAAGTTCCAACCACAAATTTACACGGTTTTCCACAGAAAAACTGCGTACCGTCTATAAATAACATAATAGATGAATCTGTGGAAATCCGTGTTAATCTATGGCGAATCCTTTCCATAAGTTTCCTTCGGGAAGAGGAGCTTCAAGTTCTATCAGTTCTTTGGAGACAGGATGTATGAATCTCACTCTCCGGGCATGCAGGCAAATACTCCCGTCCGGATTGGAGCGTGGAGAACCATACTTCAAATCTCCCTTGATAGGGCATCCCATTTTTGCCAGCTGACAACGGATCTGATGATGCCGCCCGGTTTTTAAATCAACTTCGAGTAAGAAGTAATTCTCCGAATGACCAATCAACCGGTAATGCAAGATCGCTTTCTTGCTGTTCGGCACCTCCTTGTCGTATGCATAACTTTTATTCTGCTTTTCATTGCGCACAAGGAAATGTACCAATTCCCCCTCCGGTTCTTTCGGCGCATTTTTCACGACTGCCCAATAAGTCTTTTTCACCTCACTGGTGCGAAACATTTCGTTGAGCCTTGTCAGCGCCTTACTCGTTTTGGCAAAAATAACAAGACCGCTTACGGGGCGGTCCAGCCGGTGTGTCACACCGAGGAAAACATTTCCGGGTTTCTGATACTTCTCTTTCAGGTACTGCTTCACAGTCTCCGAAAGCGGCGTATCCCCCGTCTTGTCTGCCTGGACAATCTCGGAAGCGGTCTTGTTGACTACAATGATATGGTTGTCTTCGTATACAACAGTCATTCTGTTCGATTACATATTCATACCACCATCTACCTGAATCACTTGACCTGATACATAAGAAGACATATCAGAAGCCAGGAAGGTAGCGATGTTTGCCACATCTTCAGGAGTACCACCACGACGCAAAGGTATTTTCTTTGCCCATTCAGCTCTTACTTCGTCAGAAAGAGCAGCTGTCATGTCTGTCAGGATAAATCCCGGAGCGATAGCGTTGGCACGGATACCGCGAGAGCCCAACTCTTGTGCGATAGACTTAGCCAATGCAATCATACCTGCTTTAGAAGCAGCATAGTTAGCCTGTCCTGCATTTCCGTGAACACCTACAACAGAGGCCATATTGATAATACTACCAGCTTTTTGACGCATCATGATAGGTGTACAAGCGTGGATGAAGTTAAATGCAGACTTCAGGTTCACGTTGATTACCATATCCCATTGCTGTTCGCTCATACGCATCATCAAGCCGTCACGAGTGATACCGGCATTGTTTACCAATATATCGATACGTCCGAAGTCCTTGTGGATTTCTTCTACGACCTTTGCAGTATCTTCAAAGTTAGCAGCGTTAGAAGCATAACCTTTGGCTTTCACGCCCATTGCTTCCAATTCTTTAGCTGTATTGTCTGCATTTTCGTCAATGACAAGGTCAGTAAATGCGATGTTTGCGCCTTCGGCAGCAAACTTAAGAGCGATAGCCTTACCAATACCGCGAGCTGCACCGGTTACAATGGCTGTTTTTCCGTCTAATAATCCCATACTAAAAGTTATTTAATTAAATTTCTGTTCTATGCAGTGCGCCAAACACAATGTTGGACACATATCTATTTCTTGTATCTTCATCCAGATGTGCACCTATATGTCCACGAATATAAGGAACTTCAATACCTTTCACACAATAATGTATCAAATCGGCAGTCATCTCCACATCGTCAATATGGAAAACTCCTTTTGCCTGTCCTTCCAGAAGAACTGCCTTAAAGAACTGTATTTCCTTTGCGTCGAATTTCTTACGCACCTTCTCCACCCGCCATATATCACGGAAAAAGTTAGCACGCAACGTCCCGTTCCGATAGACCACCTCTTTCACTGCATCTAATCGGGTATATATCAGCTCCAGCAGTTTTTCGTCCGGAGAAATGTTTTTCTCGGCTACCCGCTTCATCATATCCGACAATATATCCAATTCCGATTCCACAACAGCCAAATAGATTTCATCCTTACTTTTAAAATAAGTATAGAGCGTTCGTCTCCCTTTTTTAGAAGCAAGAGCGATATCGTTCATAGTCGTATTTTCTACCCCCATCTTCGCAAAAAGCTGACGGGCTACATCTACTAACTTGGCTTTTGTCTTGGATACGGTCATAGGTTACAAATTGCACATTGCTGAATATTTTGAGCAAAAGTAATTCTTTTCTTTAGACCATACAAGAAAACAGAGAGAATATTAACATTTGTATATTAATAGGTGCTAAGAAAAAGTTTCATCATTATTTCGTTCATTCTCAACCTAATAAGAAAAAAGTGATGATTTATTCGAAAAATATTCAGCGAATTATTTGTTTGTTTCAAAAAAAGCCGTACCTTTGCACCCGTTAAACATCGCGGAGTGGAGCAGTTGGTAGCTCGTTGGGCTCATAACCCAAAGGTCATTCGTTCGAGTCGGATCTCCGCAACTAAAGAAAAAGAAGAATCGCAGAAATGCGGTTCTTCTTTTTTATGACAACTCTTCTTTACTGACTTTATTCACAACCTCATTTCAGTTATCAACAAGGATATCAACAAAGTTATTAACAGGTTAATTAATTTATAATTAAACAATTAACCTAATAGTCCCCTTTTCTATCAACAAGGCAGTATTTAGTTATTCACAACCTAAGATGGGGCATAAAAAGTTCATTGAGGGAATTAAAAAAGTTGCCATAAATAAGCCATTCTACATAAAAAAAGAATGACGCTATCCAATGCAAATAGTGACGGTATATGACAGCGATACCGTTAGTATCCTGAACATATACCGTCACTAGTTTTTCTACATCAATCAGCGATCTCACGTTTATTCATATAGTACCGCCAACAGAGATTCCCGGTTGATCTTATTTATGCTTACAGAACTTCCATACCTTTTCCGCATAACGTTTTCCTAACAATAATTGTGCTTCTGTATTAAAATGAGGGTCCTTCTCATCTTTATACCATCCCAATCCTTTCGACGACACCCAATCGGAATAGGGAATAAATGAAGATACTTTTTTAATCATCTGATTAAAGGGAATAGTCCCCGCTTCTCTCTTCGTCCAGTTCCATTGAGAAATCTGTCCGACAACAACCGGTAGATCCGGCATGTTTAAATCTTCCCGCAGGTCTTTCACCAAAGAAATCAGTTTTTGTTTATATGCTTCCGGATTGGAACAATCGGCTTCTCCCTGATGCCAAAGGATCGCTTTCAAAACACCTCCCTGTTTCATCGCAATCCGAATCCGGGAGAGGGCTTCTTCATAATATCCATCTTTACTGCCTTTTAGCCAAGAGTTGATAGAAGAGCCACCACGCGCATTTACTACCAGTCCGAGAGGGCGTTTCGTTTTCCGCGTCATTTCTTTGGCAAAACCATAAGCCGGTCCCAAGCGTTGCATCGACAGGTCTTTACGGACTGTCGAATAACGATTGAGAGGATTTACTGCCGGTTCAAAATTCCCCTTATCATTCAATAGATATACATTTCGCAGCGTATCCATGACCTCCGGAGTCAATGTTGCACGCCCCGCCATGTTGGATTGACCGATGCATACATACAAATCAAAAGTGGATGGAACATCTTCCTTTACATTTCCTGCAAAAGCAAACAGGGATTGCAGGAGGAAAAAAGACAGTAAATAAATAGACCTAAGCATACGAACTGTGTTTATGATTAATAATTTCTATAAATACGGATAGCATTCAGAATAGGTTCTCCTTCTTTTTTATGAAAGTCGACACTTACTCCTTTTCCGTCCTTTACTGTTATTACAAACTTTTTGATAACAGCACGGGCATATCCGTAATCACGGGCTACGTTGAAATCATCTGAAACGGTTGTTCCATTGATTGAAATACCAAAGCTGCGATTTCCGGCAAATGTTTGTTCCGAGTCAGCTCCCAGATTATAAACCAATGCTTCTCTTTCTTTGTCTGACTCCAATTCTGCCCAGTACAAATATACGGAATATTCTCCATTCGGCACATCAGCCTTAAAAGATTTTATTCCAACGCGTTGGGTCTGGAAGATTGGATTCATGTCCGTTCCGTGAATATCAATATCCGAACCAAGCATGGTGCCGAATCCTGTTTGACGACGATAGGATGTTCCACCGATAAATCCCCAGCTACCGGGCTTATATTCCTGTTCGGGAATCCATGCTACGTTTGCCGCACGATCTTCAAAATATCTCGGAGAACCTAACATTACATTTAATTCCGTAAATGGCACAGCTTCGTCTTTCAACTGCGAGCCTACTAACTGGAACTGAATCCGAAGCATATCACGCAACTTGTTATCACCAGTCACAGCAACAGCTTCCAGCAAATTCTCTCCACCCACAAACGGTACATCAAACAAAGCATAATTATCTTCTATCTTTTTCTTTCCCAGACTCTTGTTATTCACAAACAGCTCGACTTCTTCCGCATTAGAGAATACAGGAACGGATTGAATACATTCTTTCTGCGCCGTATTCACCACTCCCCCACGGCTTTTCCACTCCCGATTACCAATGACAAGTATCGGACGACGTGACAAGGCTGTCTTATAGAACCAATAAACATCTTTCTTCTCTCTGTTTAACCCGACAACGCCTTTATTGTTTACATGAGGAACAGCATCTACACGGGATTCGGAATAAAAATCATTCAGATTCCACAGACTGGAACCGGCTATAAACGGACGTTTCATCATTTCATTGAGGTAATGTTTATGATATACCAGTCCATATTCCTGCGAGAAGTCAAAACGTTCCGGCTGGTACGAATGAACTCTCGGATCCACTCCCGGTCCATATTCCGTTACCATCAGCACTTTCCCTTTGTATGCTTTATGGGCACGATCAAGCAAACGCTGGAACTCATTGATATCCGGTTCATACCAACCTTGATACAAGTTCCATCCCTGAATCATCGGGATTTCGGTGAGATGAGCATCTTCGTAGTATTGAGGCATATTGTGATAAGCCATCATCGTATATCTTGAAGGATCTTCCTCACGGATAGTCGCCTCCAAGGCACGGGCTACTTTTTCCGTGAAACGGTAGTAATCTTCCAACTGTTTGCCTTCGGTATAGGGACGACGCAGGAAAATCTCATTCATATACCCCCAAATCATTACGGAAGGACGGTTGAAGTCCTGACGTACCATCTCTTTCGCCATCTCAACGGAATTATGCAGGAACTCTTCGGTTTCTGTAACAGCATTAACGACGGGAATTTCAACCGAAGTCACAATGCCCAGTTTATCACACATTTCCATGATTACCGGATCTTGGGGATAGTGTGATACACGCAGGTAGTTTCCTCCCATCTCCTTCAATAGCAATACATCCTGTACGTGCAATTCGTCACGCAAAGCATTTCCTTTCTGAAAATAATCCTGATGGCGGGCAGTCCCGATCAGTTTGCGTCCTTTGCCATTCAGAAAAAAACCTTTTTCCGAATCAAACTTGAACCAACGCAAACCTAACGGATTCACCACTTCATCCAGCAAAGTACCCTTTCTTTTATCAAGAATACGGGTATATACCATATAGCGATAAGGATCGTCTATATCCCATAGACGAGGGGAATCTATTTTTATCTTTTTGGAGATGTCCGTCTTCGTCTCGCCGGCTGCCAGTTTTACTTCTGCCTGCGTTTTTTTCACTTCCTTGCCATCCGCATCACAGATTATATTTTCCACCCTGATTTCCGTAGACTGGGACATATCGTTTGTCAGTAGCGTAGTGATTTCTACCGAAGCAGCGGAGTTATTCACTTCGGGGGTACGGATATAAACTCCCGACGAAGCATAATCATTCGTTGCAATGTGCACCGGATTCATAAACTGCAAATAGACATCCCGGTAGATACCGCCAAAGAAAGTAAAATCGGCAGATAAGGGGGGAATATTCGGATTATAGACATTGTTTACATAAATGGCAAACAGGTTTTCCTGTCCATAACGCAAATGGGGAGTGATGTCAAAACAGAAGCGGGTATACCCTCCTTTGTGCTCCCCAACGAACTGGCCGTTCAGGTAGAATCGTACTTCCTGATTGGCTCCTTCAAAGTAGATCACTGCCCGACGTCCCTCCTGGCTTTTGTCTATAAACAACTGTTTTCGATACCAGACCGGCCCCCGATAGAACCCCGGAGTTTCATCGTCTGCATCTTTATCATTCCAGGTATGAGGTATATTGACCGTCTCCCATGAAGAGTCGTCACAGCCAGTCAGTTGTGCTTCAAACGGAGATCCTTTTGTAAATTTCCATCCGTCGTTGATGGTGTATACCACGCGTTGCTGTGCCTGCGCCCATCCCACAATAAACAATAGAATAAAGATATAGAATAACTTCTTCATAATCTATGTATGCATCTAATTAAAACTTTATTTTTACCTCTCTGCCTGTGTAGACACACTCTTTACTCTCAAGAGCAGCACCGTCAGGCAGATATAACTTCACACGCATTTTTACTTGTTCCGGCATACCGGGATAACTTCCTTCACGCAAACCGATCGTCAATGTCCGTTCCGAATCTTTCCATTGCATCGGTACTTTGGAACATACGCCGTCTTCATAGCGGTAGGAGTCGCCTTCGTCCTCATACCATAAGAAAGAAGCGTCCGCTCCTCCGTAAATACGTAGTTCCAATTCACGGTCGGGGTATTCCATCGCATATTGTTTCACTTCTGCCAAAGGCAAGATAGAACCGGCTTTTACATACAGGGGAAGGATGTCGAGGGTGTTTGCCTGCATTTGTTCTCTTCCTCCTTCAAAGGCCTTTCCGGTCCAAAAATCGTACCAATATTTGCCGTTGTGTTCCGGCAGATAGACACTGATGTTCTTTTCTTCCGATTGCGGATGAAATACCGGTCGTACCAATAAAGAGGTGCCGAACATATAGGCGTTATCAATATCAAAAGTCCGGGTATCTGTGGTGAAATCCATTGCCAAGCCTCTCAACAGGGTATAATTGTTGGCTGTGACTTGATGGGACATCGAGTAAATGTAAGGCAACAGACGGTAACGCAGATGGATATATTTCACCTGATTATCATAGAATGGTGTCCCCTTTTCACCGAATTGCCAAACTTCACGCGGCACATTCGTACCGTGAGCACGGAAGACAGGAGTAAATGCACTGAACTGGAACCAACGGGAATATAACTCTTTATAATCATTGCTTTTCAACCCATCAGGATATTTTGCATCACGTTCTGTGACAAAGAATCCTCCTGTATCGGAAGTCCAATATGGAATACCGGACATGGATAAGTTCAAACCGGCAACCAGTTGTTTATGCATATTTTCCCATGAAGCCGAGACATCCCCCGACCATACCGCCGTACCATAATGCTGTTGTGAAGCAAAGGCGGAACGGGTTAAGATAAATATGCGCTTCTGATCGCTTTCGGCCCGAAGACGTTGATAAAAGTCCTTCAGCATCTCCAAAGAATAGGTATTCAGATAACGGTGGAAACTACCCAGATAAGTATTTCCGGCTGATTTCGTCCTCTCTTCCTGCTTCAACTGTGTGAATCCATCCCGGAAGGAAGGCTCTGTCGCATCCATCCACCAGGCATCCACCCCCATATCATAGAGTCCTTTCTTGAGATATTGCCAAAAGATATCCCGTGCGGCAGGATTATACGCATCAAAGACTTTATAACCTGCCCATGTAGGTTCGCTAAATAAGGCACCGATAGAATCGAGTGACTGATAGACAGCTGTTTCCGGTCCGAATCCGGGCCATACGGAAAGCATAAAGTGAACATGATCCTGCTGATGCAGTTCTTCAATGACTTGCCGGGGATGATCGAAGTTCGCCGGATGGAAAGTCAGACTGTTCCAATGGGGTTTATCTCCCCAATACTCCCAATCCTGCACAATGTTATCCAACGGAATCCCCCGTTTACGATACTCCTTTACAACGGCTTTCAACTCATCGAACGATTTATAGCGTTCTTTAGACTGCCAGAAACCATATACCCACTTCCCGAACATCGGCACGTCTCCCGTCAATTCCCGATAACCGGCAACAACTTCGTCCATATTCTTGCCATATACAAAATAATAGTCGGAAGCATCGCCTACCTCGGAAGTAAATGAGTATCCTTCTTTCGTATCTTCAAACTTTGTTGAAGAATAATTATCCCACAAGATACCATATCCGTTAGTCGAGATAAGGAACGGATTGACTATATCCATATTAGCCTGTAATAGAAGTACGGATTTTCCACGATAGTTCATGATTCCGTTCTGATACTGCCCCAGACCGTAAATAGCCTCATCGTCAGTAGGAACAAAGCGTTGGGTTACTTCGAGGCATTGCTCACCTCCGGCAACCGAACGTTTGAAGTGCCGTGCCTTTTTAGCTTCTTTCTCTTTCAGTAACAGCTTTCCTGTCGATACTTCCTGAAAAGTGAAAGCCGCATCTTCTTTATCAAAAGCAACGGAAAGCTCACGGGTAGAAAAGATCAATTGCTGCCCTGTATCTTTCCATTTATAATCTTTGAATGCCGGTTTTTGCGAATCGACAACCAATCTTTTTGTTACCAGCGTATCACCTTCGGGAAAAGACAGAATCCGCACGCATCCCTCCGACATAAACTCAACCCTGTATTGAATACTATCGGATACGAAAGCACATCCCCTGCCGTCTTCATGAACCGACGAAGAACACCCGAAACAAGATAATACGGATAAAACTAATAACCAATTTTTCAAACTCTTCATCAATACATTTATTTGACAGTGTAGATGGTATAACCCAATGACAAATTACGGACAACGACATTTCCTTTTAAATAGAACGTAGGCATATTGAATCCATTTACGATATTATCTTTATACAGTTCCACTTTTGCACTTTTCCATTCGCCTGTATTATCGGTACGTATCCGGGATACAATTTTAAACGGTTCTTTCGGTTCGCGCTGTGTGGACGAACGTATAAAAAGAGATTCATTTCCTTTGTCCAGGTATTCAAAATAGAGATACCCTACATAGTTATTCATTTGCAGTTTGGAAACCAATTCTTTGGGCAAAGAGATAGAAAGCGTTTCTTCGGCATTGTAACCACCTGATTTTCGCTTTCCCTGAATCTTCATGTCCGACTCACGCAAACGCATCATCTCAACCGCCAAAGCGGATTTGGCTGTCTTGACATCATTTTCTATTTGTGGCAACAAACCTATCGCCACCGGATAACGTCCCTGGCTAATCAACAACGCTGCCTTATCGAGCGAACGTTGACAAGCAGATACATCCATCTTCGTCTTTTCCAGGAAACGGGCTTCTTTTCGCAAACGGAAAAGCATTAAAGGTAAGGTTAAGCCACGTTCGTCCGCCTGTTCGCCTTTGAATTCTGCCGCATACTTTAAAGTGGTACGCAGTTCGCGGTCACCGTTTTCGATGGTAGGTTCTATTTCATGCCCTTCGGTATAGTCGCTCCACGAAGCGATAAACATCATGTCCAGACTGTCTTTCTCCGCCATACAGAACTTCCACAGACTTTGGTAAGTTTCTCCATTATTGCGAGGGATATAATAGAAGTGTCCGCGTCCCCAGCCTGCACATCCCCGGTTATCCATTCCCGGCATGGCAAATCCTGACTTAATGGTATAAGCAGGATTGTTACTATGCCAAATCGAGTCACGGAAAGGTTTCATAAACTCAATAACATCATCCTGCGTGGCATAATTATCCCATTCAGCATGTGCCTGATCTCTTGTACGGACACGAGCGGGAAGCCATGCGGTCGGTATTTCTCCCACTTTTTTCCAGGCATCCATATCATCACTGCGGGTGACAGGAATGTATTTATCGTTTTCCAGTTTTCCCCAATCCGCCCAACGACGTAAGGCAATGGGCTGCTTCATTCCTTGCGGAAACTTCACCAGTGATAATACTTTCTTGTATTCATCGACTTTTGCTCCGGGACCGAAATGATAAAAGACAGGCATTCCCTTCACCATAGGAGCAGTCGGACCGGAAAAGACACTGTCTACTAAATATTGGTAACATTTAGCCATATATTCGGTCTTTGCCTCACGGGTGTTAACTTCCGGATAAATCTTCGTAATCCAGTCATAATACAACCAACCGTCACACCAGTTTACACCGATTTCAAAGTCATATTTCGCTGCCACTTTCTGCATTTCACGCAGCAAGATGTCATTTTCGTGAGGCTTGAATCCCCATTCGATAAAGAATCCGTCTATCTTGGCAGCTTTTGCCGACAATATCTGATATTCGATATAATCAGGATCGAGATTGGACTGCATTCCGACTTGGGGATAGGCCACTGCCGCTATCTCATGTCGTCCTTCACTGTCTATCAGGTCGGCATTATAACACAGGGATTTCCTTCCCGTACTTGATTTCTCCGTATTGGCATACATCTCCCAACGCCCCAACTTTCCGTCATGTTGCCGGGTATAACGCACACCGTGGAAGTCAGCATACACTTTCTTTCCGTTCTGCGCCAAGGCCGGTAATGCAATAGATACCAATAAAAAAAGAAGAAGTTTCCTCATTGTTCCAAACTTAATTATTCAACTTATGTATTTTATTACCCTTCGACGATACTTAATCAATCCTCACCCAATACGAAATCGTGCTTTTCCGGATAACTGAAAGTATTGTCTATCATCCAACGACCTTTATAAATCTTAGCTCCGTCCATCTTGAAGAGTTCTTCTCCCTTCTCATTTACAAGTCCTTCAGCCCACCACTCTTCAGTCGGTTTCAGCATCAAGATTCCGTCAGGTCCGTTACAGATACTTTTTATATCAGCTGTATTGTAGACTTTTTCACAAGTCGGTTCGGCAGAGTCATTAGTCGTAGCGTCGGTAACTCCTGTCAAATCAAACTTATAGACAGCCGAAGCAGCTGTAAGCCATAATTTATCTTCTTCACCATATACCGGAAACAAATCATGTCCGCCCGATTCTTTGTCGAACGTATAAATACGAGTCTGATTTGTCAGTTTAGGATTGCTCTGGTTACCATCATACTTAAAACGGAATAATGCGGTAACTCCGCCCGTTATTGTAGCCGTGGCATACAGATACGACCTTTTCTTATCCCAAACTACATTATGCGCATTACCCAGCTTCACCGTATTAGCCTTCGCTCCCAATACCTTAACTGTGTCAACCACAAAGGTACTAATTTCACCGTTCTTAGATTCTGCCGTCACAATATTTCCATCGGGTAATACCTCCGCAGAGTGAGGATTCTGTCCGCAATTTGCATAGAACATTAATTTATGATCCGACAAACGGATTAAAGCCACAGCTCCGCCGGAGGCAGTCATCAAGATATAGCGTCTATTGAAAACAGGTTTCACTTCACTCGGATTGACAAACCAACCCTGTTGGGCAGCAGGAACACAAGCCGTATAAGGGTCCCAACTCCAAATATTACGATGCATCTCCGCATCCCTGATGACAATAGCCCGTCTGGATTGCTCCGCCAGTACATAAGCCTTTTCCGGAAGTTGAAAGATTTGATCTTTTACTACAGGAGCGGCATCATCATCGGAACATGCTCCCAAAGCTATATTAAATCCTAAGAGGATTGCGAATAAACTAAACTTCTTCATGGTCATAACTATTTTAATTCTAAATATTCAATTTGTCTTTTTAATGTTTCCGTTAATCTATTGAACCGATTTTGTATCATAATAATCGATCAATGAATGAACTGCAAGATTTACCTGTCGCATCTGCGACAGAAAAGATGTATAAGGCTCGTATTCGATGGAGACTATTCCTTTATTAGAAGCTTTTCCATCCGAACCGTATCCATCATTATACTCAAAGTGTACCCAACCCACACAATTCCGGGTTTCAAGTAAACGAAGACAGAAATTCTGATAAAACTCACCTCTGTTTTTCTGTGTACGTACCAGCCATCCACCTCCTTCGGTATTGGCATATCCAGTTCCCTGATAACTGGCATCTTCTGCTTTCGTATAGAATTCCGAAACTAAAAAAGGTTTCGTTCCACACCAAACTTTCAGGTTCGCCAAGAAATCTGCTTCCGGTTGCCAACGGGCATAATAATTGATAGAAACAAGATCGCAATAACGGGCACAAGCTTCCACCACTTTCTGATTGTATTTGCTCCAGTCATGCAGCCGTGTCCCCAAAATCAAATGCTCTTTATCATATCGTCTGACGGTAGCGGTAGTCAACTGATAATAATAATCAGCAACCATCCCCCGAAAGTCTTCCTGATTTTTCTTGGTGATCGCTCCGGCAGAAGCTATACCGTTATCCCGCATGAACTTTTCTGCATACTCACGAGCCGCTTTATAGCGTTCGGGCAAGGACAAAAAATGTTTCAGATCAATTCCTCGCAAAGGGTCAGTATTCTGATAACTAGCAAACGGCAATTCATTGTCAAGATAGAAACCTATAAAATGCCGGTCACCGGCAAATAAAGCTGACTTCTCTTGTACGAGACGATCTATGTACGTAGCAAATGTCGGTTCGAAAAGAAGAACGAGACGATTATACTTGTCATCATCAAACGCGTATCCCAAATTCTTGCTCATATCCCACATAAAGGTACGGAGCAGATACAGATTCTCTGCATAAGCAATCTTTTGCGTCTTAGGGGTCAACAAGTTAGCACGTACTGCAGCAGGAAATACTTCAATACGGTTCGAACCATACGAAATATAGTTTATATGATTGTCTGCCAACAGTTTGCCTGTCTCTTCACTCCATCGCGCCTCACTACCGTATCGAGTACTGAAAGCCTTCTTATGAGCAGTAGATTCTCCCGGACGAACATGCTGAATTCCATGAATGATAACAGCTCCATTATCCGGATCCAGTAAATAAGAACGGCCTCCACAATTAGCCACTCGGAAAAAGCCCTCTTTTCCAACCACAGAAGAGGGTTGCAAACCGATTCGCCCTCCCCACGCAGTCCGGCTATAATCCGAAGAAGGAGTATACCAATTCATATTATCAATGATACGGGTTTCCCTTGAATCTGCTGTTGTCCATGCTTGGAATGTTCCGTTCTGCCATTTCCGGTATTCAACGTTCAAAAAAGTATATTCATCTTTTTCCAAAGGAGTATCTCCTCCTTCCGGTTTCAAAGGTTCTATTTCGTTGGAAGAGGAGGAACAACTAAGCGTTAACTGCATCAGTCCGACCAAAGATAAAAAGAGGAAATACCTATATATTATATGTTTTCTCATATTACTTTCAGCTACCGCACATTATTACTTAACCAATGTGCTTGTTATCAATCGCATCTTTCGTATATTCTATCTAAGTTCACCGGGATAGCTGTTAATAACTCTCGCGTCAGCTATTAATAGAAAAGTTATCCTCCACTAGGGGAGAACTTCCTTCCCCCTTGTTGCAAACTTCTTTTATCCTTATTATAAACTATAAACGCAAGCTTTGTTTTTATAATTGCAAGCTTTGTTTTTATAAACGCAACTTGCATTTATAAAAACGTAAGCTTCGTTTATAGTTTGTATCGGACAGAGAGCAACTTTACTCCCAATGAAAGGGAAGTTTAGTCTTAATAGAAAAGAACTTTTCTATTAAGACTTCAGACGGTAGGTAATACTACCCTACTTACTTCTTCTTAGGGAATTTGATTTCAACAGTTGCTATCTGTTTCATCGTATTATTATCCATCTTACCGGAGACATCAAGAACTTTCATGACACCATATCTTTCTCCACCAGCACTTGAGGCACCACCGGTCTTAAATCCAATCACACTACCGACAAAGTTATCAATTGTCATATATACTTTCTGATCTGCATTTCCTTTCAAATATTCATTCTGAATAGAGGAACGGGAAGCTGTATCATAATCAAAATCTGTAGGGAATAGGACATATTTAGTCATATTCTTTGCCGGCAAGTTACTCAATGTTTTTCCACCTGACCCTTTATATAAAGGATTTTTACTTTCTACATTTTCCATAGAATAAAAGCGGAAAGAAAGAACACCATCTTTAGAATTTATAAAGAACTTTATATCAACATTCCTAGCACTTTCCACACTGGAAATAGCTTCATCCACCGAATACGTCTTCATATCCTTCAATGAAATCAGAGCAAACGGTTCCGCATTTGCCAAAACTTGGCTACCGACTTTGAGCTGGACAACTTCCATATTCACATAAGTCCTTACGATCCCTACTACTTCTTTACCCTCTCGACCGTCAGAAACAACCACTTTTAATTGGGACGTTTCTTCTGTTAATTGTACTTTAGGTGTATAATCAAAGTTTTTATTGTCACCACCTATCTCCTCACGGAATATTTCTGTACTTATACCATTTTCCACTCGGGATATAGCTACATATTTTACGCCACGAACCGATTCGATATGCATTGGAACTTCCGTATCTACTCCTTCATCAGTAGTAATTAGCTCTTTACCCAAGGTCAATACAGGAACCGGAACTGTCTTATATGACACCTGCAAAGTAGAAATTGTGATATTACCATATATATCTTCTGCTTTCACTTTAAAGCCCTTATCACCTTCTTTATATTCTATCAATTCATCATACTCATACGTTTTGTCGCCATTCAGTATATCACCACCTTTCGATGTTTGTCCGTCTACAGAAACCAAGAATCTTTCTACTTTCTTCAAACCAGCTTCCGAAACAATTTTAAAAGTGGTACGAGGCATTACCGGGTTTTCATCCATCTCATCATATACAATCTCTTCCGGATCGAATGTAATGACAGGACGTGCCATTACATCGGTAACAGCAATTGGTAAAGTCCCACTCGTAACATGATTCAGTTTATCTGTAGCTTCAATGATAAAAGCTTCGTAATTTGCATTGTACTCCAAGTTTTCAGACAAGCTGTAAGAGTTGGGGTTAAAAAAGTCGGTTACAGTTTTATATTCTGTCACTCCCTCCACCGTCTGCAATTTCATCGTCACGCTCTGAAGCCCTGCCTGTGATTTAATAACAGCCACTACCGGCAGATTGTCTACTTTATTCAAATCAACGTCCAGCTGCTCCATAGGAAAATTAATCACAGGAGCCGCTGCATTAGGATCCAGTCCATCATTATCGTCGCCACAGGCAGCAAAGCCCAAGCAAAGTCCTAATATTAATAAGGTATATATTTTACGAATCATAATTAGTTCTCTTTTTAATTAACTGTGGTTATTTGGAATATTTGCAATAGTTCTCAAATATATGAATCACGCCGTTTGTCGGCAGAATATTGCTAGTCTTAGCTTGCCGTTGCGGAGATTTTCCGTTGCTTCCGGTCTGATTCACCAGAATCTTACCAACTGCAGCCTGCCATGGATTTTTCCATACAGACATTGTCATCAATCCAGTCTCACCTTTCAGCATAGTCAAAACGAACATCGGTTCTACCTGCAATTGCCCATAAGAACTATATTCTCCATCTACAATATGATAAAGCAACATATTCTTCACCTTTTCTTTATCACAATCTGTAATAGAAGCTACACCAGCAAATTCATTCTCCCGATAAAGCTGCATACCGGCATTATTCAAAGCCAGAAAAGTATATTTATTATCAGTCTGTGTATAATAGTCCTTCAAACCTGTATACTCGATAGCTGCTATCAACTCCGAGAACATATCTTTGTGATCCTGAAAATATTCCCACGCTGTCACTTTTACATACGGATCATCCACCGAAGGCTCATAATCATAGTTCTTTTGCAAGTCCAGATCACAACCGGTCAATGCCAAAATTGTCCAACAAAAGAAAAGAGTCTTATATAATATTGTCTTTTTCATTGCTTCTACCTTTTTAGTTGTTAGTATTACCATAATACGTATTCTGCACAATCTTCGGATTTTCCAAGATATGTGAATAATGGATCGGGAAAAGTTCATTGCCGTCCTGCTCCATTCCGTTGATAGGTTTCATCACTTCTTTCCACTTTTCGGTACGTAGCAAATCAAACCAACGGCGTCCTTCGCCGGCTAACTCCACCTGACGTTCACGCAAGATATAATTGACTACCTCTTCTTCTGAAGCAAAATCATTTTCAGTCAGTGTATTCAATCCGGCACGGTCACGTACAGTTTTTACTAAATCCAAAGCTTCCCCCCATTTTCCCTGATGAGCACGAGCTTCAGCTTGCAACAACATCATATCTGTGTAACGATAGATTGGATAGGCTACTTCGCATGTCTTATTCAAAGAGTTACTGATGTCACCTGCCATATATTTACGCAATTCATTTCCGTTTTGGTAATTCTTCACCGTATAATCTTTGCGTAAATCACCTTTCATATCCTTTTCATCAAAGATACTCATAAACTTATCAGACATGACTGCCGCACGATTCCCTGAACCGGAAAACCATTGATACATGTAACTGTAACCATTCGTGCCGACTTCATCCATGTTGAAATGAACAAGGAAAATAAACTCTCTGGAGTTATATTCATCATTTTCCGGTGTATCATCAGAAGGTTTATTAGTCAGCTCTTCCGTAAACATGGTATGCCAAGTAGCAATGTTAGGTTCGAAGTCTACAAAACGACCGCCTTTTTTGGAAGCAATAGTTGCCATCTTATCAATGGTCTGATCGGCCAGATTATATTCTTTAGCCCACATATAAGCATCAGCCATGATAGCCCAAACACCACAGATAGAGATACGTTTGCGCTCATAATTCTTGTTACGGTTAATCAGGCTTTCCGCTTTCTTCAGGTCCGGAAGAATGACATTATCAAGAATGTAGTTTTTATCCGTACGCTCTTTGTAGATGGCTTCCGAATACTTTTCAGTAGGTTCTGTAAACAAAGGTACGTCTCCCCAAACACGGATAGCATAGAAGTAGGCCAAAGCACGCAATGCATAAGCTTGTCCAAGATAGTCATTTCGGTCTGCCACATCAGGCATACTGATATTAGGAACATATTTAATAGCCAGATTTGCCTGGTTAATCATCTGATACAGAGTCGTCCACTTTGCACATTTCTCATCCGTAGACATCAGGTTGTTGATAACACGTGCCTGATCGGCCATTACCGGTGCTCCGGGAGCTACATTATCCGAACGGAACTCACCCCAATAGAAATAGTTCTCCCGTAAAGTGGAACGTAACAATCCATAGATTTCATTTATACCTGCCTTAGCGTCACGGGCAGTCTGCCACATGTCACCTGCCGGAATTTCACTTACCGGTTCCTCATTCAGAAAGTCTGAACAGCTATTCAATGATAGAGCCAGGCATACAGCTCCAACAAAATATTTTATATTCTTCATACGATATCTTCAATTAAAAGTTTGCAGAAAAACCAATACCATATTCTCTCTTTCTCGGATAACGGTAAGAGTCTTTACCTACCTGCAGAGGATTGTTGGTAGAGAATTCAGGATCGAATCCCGAATAGTTGGTCCATGTCAAGGCGTTGTTTACAAAAGCGTAGATATTTATATTCTTCAACATCAGCTTCTTTATCCAGTTTTCAGGAAGATCGTATGCTACACGTATGTTCTGCAAACGAATAAATGAAGCATCTTCCAGATAGAACGAGTTACCCATACGGGCATTGTTGTAATCATCATTATACGGACGCGGATAGATTGCCTGGTCACCCGGATGCAACCACATATTATGGATGACTTCCGGTGAAGGAGTAGTTCCGGTGTATTTGAACATATTACGATTATGTTCGGCTGCATTATAAATCTGTCCTCCCAATGAATAATAGAATCCTAAGTATAAACTCAAATTCTTCCAAGTCACCGTTGTATTCAAACCACCGGTTACATCAGGCATGGCATTACCGATCACCATACGGTCATTATCATCAATCACACCGTCACGGGTTCCTTCCGGTTCCTCCCAGTTGTAATCTCCCCCACGGAACGGTTTGCCGTTCGGCAACGTTTTCTGACGGATATTACCTGCATATTCCTTTCCATCCAACAAATATTTGTACTGGAATACACCATTCTCAAACACCGGAGTCAGCTGTTCCCATTTATCAGTGAAAGCATTCGATTCGTCGTATGCAAAGACACCGGCGCTTTTAAATCCGTAGAAGTCACCCACACGGCCACCTTCCTGCATCCACCAGATATCACCTTCCATATATGCCTTACCTTCAGACAGCTTCTCAATACGGTTGACGTTTCTGGAGATATTGAAAGAAGCATTCCACTTCCAGTCCTTCGTGCGGATAATATCACCGGTAACAGCTATTTCAAAGCCTCGGTTACTCATTTCACCGACATTGGTTTTCATATATGCAAAACCGGATTCTTTAGGCAATTGGTAGTTTGCCAGCAAACCGTCTGTATATTTATCGTAATAATCGGCAGTGATTGTCAAACGGCTATTCCAGAAATTCAAGTCCAGACCAAGGTTGAATTGTTTAGTTTCCTCCCATTTCAGATTGTCTTTACCTATACGAGTCGGAATAACGCCACCCACTCCGTCATAAATAGAATTCGGAGAATAAGAGTAGATATAGTCGTAGTTGCCGATTGCTTCGTTACCCGTGATACCGAAACTTGCACGGATCTTACCATCTTCGAGAAACTTTTTCGAGAATTTCATGAATTTCTCATCCGAGAAGCGCCATCCCACAGATACGGAAGGGAAATTACCCCATTTGTTCTCTTTGGCAAAACGAGAAGAACCGTCACGACGCATAATGGCATTGAGCAAATATCTTCCTTTATAATCATAAGTCACACGGGCAAAAATGGAAGCCATAGAGTGATTGCTTAATGTGGAGCCTGTAGATGACAAATCCAGGTTTGCGGCAAAAGCATTCATTGTATAGATAAAATCTGTAGACGAGTTTATCCCCACAAATGTTTCGTTTTCATAACGCCACTGCTGTGCACTAACACCTACCATGGCCGTAAAATTATGATCTTTTATTTTGCGTGCATAAGTAAGGATGTCTTCATTCATCCAGTTCCAGTTCAGGTAATTATAAGAATAACCTTTATTCTGTTTCTGCCATTCGTCGGTGATAAGACTCGGTTCGAGTTTTTTGCGTTTATCCAGATAGAAGTTGGCATTAATATTGGCTCTGAACTTCAAATACTTGTTGAATTTGATTTCAAAGAACTGGAAGAAGTTAGCCTTATAAGAATCCGTAAAGTCGGTGGTATAATTGACCTGCGCAATAGGATTCTTCTGACCGTTAAACACTCCGACCAAAGAGCCATCCGGATAATAAGTATTGAAATAAGGACGACGAGTCAACACTGCGCTCAATAAAGTACCTTCATTCAGACCTTTCTTTTTAGAATAAGTCAAAGAAATACGGCTACCCATATTCATCCAGTCTGTCGGTGAATAATCGGAGTTGATACGAGTATTTAATCTCTGGAAACCTGTATTGGAAATAATACCTTTCTCATTATAATAACCGGTATTGATGAAATATTTCAGTTTCTTTGTACCACCACCTACACTGATATCCACCTGATCTTTTTGTGCAGTGCTTGTAATCATGTCCAGATAATCGTTATCCACATTAAAGAAAGAGTTCAACGGATCATTCAGTATATCACTACTTTCATCCGGATTACCTCCGCCGTATGTTTCAAAATACTCTTTACGATATTGGTCGTACAACAAACGTTCTTTACGGTTTGCCTGTGGCACCTTGTGAGACAATGTACCCCATGAGTGATTATACTTGATATCAATACGGGCTTTACCTTCCTGCCCACTTTTAGTAGTGATAATAATCACACCGTTCGCCGAACGGGAACCGTAGATAGCTGCAGAAGCGGCATCCTTCAAAATCTCCATAGAAGTGATATCATTCGTATTGATACCGTCGATACTTTCCAAAGGCACACCGTCTACGATATAAAGAGGAGTAACCCCTTCGGCAGAGAACGTGGAAGTACCACGTATTTTGATAGAAGAAGATTCACCGGGCTGTCCGGAACCGGATACCACCTGTACACCGGCAGTAGTACCCTGCAATGCTTCAAAAACATTAGTAGCCATTTTTTGCTCAATGGCCTCGCTTGAGATGGAAGTAATAGCTCCTGTTACATCACGCTTTTTCATCGTACCGTAACCCACTACCACTACTTCGTCCAATAGCTTAGAGTTCTCTTCAAGCGTAATATTCATTGTTTTATCTTTCACTACCACATCTTTAGGGGTATATCCCATGAATGATACAGTCAAAGTAACTCCCTTCTTCGAAACATTCAATGAGAAATTACCATCTAAATCTGTAATTGTCCCATTAGATGTTCCCTTTTCCATCACATTGGCGCCAGGCAAAGGAAATCCTGTTTTATCCACAATAACTCCCTTCACTGCAAACCCGCCTTGAGCATAAGCCGGATTGACAAGGAAAAAGAGACTCAAGGAAATCAAAAGGAACGACTGAAGCAACCGCACTTTTGTCCTACTCTGCAAATTTTTCATAACTAGAATAAAATTAAATTGGTTAATTATCAAGGTTTTACTCACTACTTAATTAATTGGGGAAAATATATTGATTCTCTCCAATAAGATGTTATCTTTTATTTATTATATGGATATTTGTCTTTCATAATACTACACAATAATTATTATATTAGAATAAAGATTACACAGTACCCGGTCTACCAAATGAAAGTGTGTGCGGACACACTTAACCAAAGAGAACTCAAGTACAAGCTGGCATTATCCAACGCCACAAAAGTATCGCATTTGAATATATTGCACCCTATCGAATTGTTCGTTTTATCTAGTCTAAAAATTCAGATGACTTATTTTAATCACTTCACAGAGGGTTCGGAGGAGGTATTATGAGCTTTTCGGTATTGCGTAGGAGCAATATCAAAAAGTTCTTTAAAGCATTTATTGAAGTATTGAGGATTTCCAAATCCTAACCGGTAAGCAATATCCGATATATTCATTTCCGGAGAATTCTGCAGAAAATATGCCGCTTTTTTCAGACGCAGATTCATGATAAAATTATTTGGCGTACTTCCCGTGATACCTTTTATCTTTTGGAATAAGACAGTACGTCCCACCCCCATCTCACGTGAGAAGACATCTACACTGAATTCGGGATTTTCCATATTATCTTCCACTACCTGCGTCGCTTGTTCGATAAACCTCTGATCGAGTTCATTCGTTGCAATCTTCTCCGCTTTGCTATCCAGCTGATGGGCATATTTATTCTGTAAAAGTCTGCGGGTATTAATCAGATTATTGCATTGCATCACCAGCCGCCGCATATTAAACGGCTTCACCACATAAATATCCGCTCCAATTCTCAATCCTTCCAACTCACGTTCGGGCGCACTAAGGGCAGTCAGAAGAACGACGGGGATATGACAGGTTTCAATATTGTTCTTAATTTTGGCACACAATTCCGTTCCGGGCATTCCGGGCATCATAATATCCGAAATAACCAGATCAGGTTGCATCATCTTTACTTTCTCATACCCTTCCTCACCATCACTTGCCGTTTCAACCGTGTATAATGGAGAAAAGATATCTACAAGGATATTTCTGATTTCTTCATTATCATCAATAACCAACAGCTTGCAGTCAGTAGTCCCACTCTCACTTTGAGCCGACTGTACCTCCTTAACCAATAGTTCTTTATCTTCCGAATAATAAATATATTCCTTATCCTGCTCCGGTTCAATCCGGGAAACAGAAGAATCAAAGTGAGCATCTCCTTTCTTCAGAGTGACCTTAAAACATGAACCTTTCCCCAACTGACTTTCTACAGTTATATCTCCCTGATGAGCTTTCACAATCCCCTGACTTAAAGCCAGCCCGATACCTGTTCCTCCATACTGTCCGATATTCTCGGCCTGATAGAACCGCTCGAATATCTTCACGTAATCTTCCTCGGATATTCCTGCCCCATTGTCTGAAACGGAAAACATACATTCATCCGCTCCATCAGCCAATTCCATACTGATACTTCCACCGTCTGAAGTATATTTAAAAGCATTCGACAGCAGGTTATTAACCACTTTCTGCAATTGCATACGATCTCCCCACACGAGGCATTGCTCACAGTCAGCATGCAAAACAAACGAAATATTCCTGTTAGCTGCCAATTCTTTGAACAATACATAATGCTCTTTAAGTAAAGAATATAAATCAAATTGAGAAACTTTCAATTTCAAAAGTCCCTGCTCCTGTTTCCGGAAATCAAGCAACTCCGTTATCAATGATTTCAGGTTACCGGCATTTTTATGTATATTCAGTAATTTCGAATAAGCATACGTAGACAACTTACCGGAATTCAACAACAGATCAACCTGCCCCAGGATAAGGGTAATAGGGGTTCTGATTTCATGTGAGATATTAGTGAAGAAACGCAGTTTGGATTGGTTCATTTCTTCAATGTATTGTTTCTCACGAAGTTCAAAATCCAACGAGGTTTTCAAGAACAGCCGAATTCTATATTCTCTCACTACAAAGAATAGAATCGTCAGAATCACACACACATAAATAGTATAAGCCCACCAGGTGGCATAAAAAGGTGGTGTGATCGTTATATGAAGAGATCTGATTACTTCCGGAAAGTTCTTCAATCTGATCTCAAAAACATAATCGCCCGGAGATATATTTGTATAGGTAATATCATTCCCCAAACGATTCTCACTCCATTCGTCATTAGAACCTATCAACCGGTATTCTACCTCACCACCGCCAATATGCAGAAAGTTATCTGTCGAGAAACCGATAGAAAACACATTCTGCAAATAATTCAATTTAATCCGGTCGGTATAGGCAAAGGACTTATTTAGGATGCCGGTTTGATCGCCTGTGGTAATCTCTTTATTATTGACATACAAATGCGCCAACTCCAAATCATATATTTTCGGAGGATAGGACAAACTACTTTCACGAATGGCAACCAGTCCGGTAGCTCCTCCCATATAAATATCATGATTGCGGGATACATGCATGGATTTCCTATTAACAAGAGTCAGCGGAAATCCCGTTTTAGAATTGAAGTTTATCACTTTCCCGTCTTTCTGTTCCAACACAGACAATCCATGTCCGGTACCAATCAATAAATTCCCGGAAGGAGTTTCGCCCAACACTCTGATATTTTCTCCCGATAATACACTTTCAGGAGTATGCAAACGAAACAAACGCTCTTTCTTATCCAACAAGAAAAGCCCGTTGCCATGTGTTCCGACCCAAATGTTTCCCTTTCGATCTTCATAGATGACATTGACCAGCTCTTTTTGAGATCTGACCTGCTTCTTCAGACTTATCCTATACGTTTCAAACCGTCCTTCATCAATCACATAAGCTACACAACCATCATCGGAAGCAAACCATAGCCGGTTTTTCGAATCAAGCAACAAAGTGTTATAATTATGTGTAAACAACTCCTTTTGATGAAACAACACTTCAGTTTTTAAGGTCTGTTTATCCAGACTAACAACTGCAGATGTTGTACCTACATACAATTTACGAGGAGTGTCGGCCAAGGCAAACAGAGCTTCTCCCACACTTTCCTCGCCGAGCGGTTCGAGGTCATATATATCATTCCGATAGTTATCAAGATGAAAACAGTTGACCTTGTTTGTAAAGTCAGCGGCAATCCACAAGCAGTTATTAGCCTCATCAAAAACGACATCTTTCAGATAATCCGTACTAAAATGATATCCGGTATGCGCATTAAAATGTTTGAACGTTCCTTGTTCCGGTTGATATAAATCCAGTCCCCCACCTTCTGTACAAATCCATATATTTCCGGATTTATCTTCTGCCATAGCACCTACCACCGGAAAAGACAATCCGGTATCCGAAGCATGATAATGTACAAAATGTTGATATTCCGGTGAGAAGAAATTCACGCCGCCCCAATAGGTCCCCACCCAGACAGTTCCTTGTTTGTCCGTATAAAGAGAAGTCACCGAACGATTGGACATAGCCCCCACCCGGTTAGGATCCGCCTGATAATGAAATATTTTCCCGGTAGCCACCTCAATCTTACTCAATCCGCTTCTGTAACCTACCCATATATTCCCTTCCAAATCCTGACATAACGCTCTTGCCATATCATCCCGGACCGTGTAAACACTCTTGTCGTTATAATCATAATGATGTATGACCGCACCTTGAGGTGAAAAACAGAAAACACCATGATCCTGCGAACCGATCCAAATATTCTGATCGTTACTTTTTATCAGTTTCATCACCTTGATTCCGGGCAAATAAAGCGACATCGATCCACAAGTATCCACACGCATCACTCCGCCATCCTTCAAAGCAACCCAAAGATTTCCTTCCGAACCTTCTACCATTGTCGGCCCGGTGTCCGGCAAATGTACCTCCGCATACATGGGTTTCACGGAACGGGTATTCTTATCATATAAGAAGAGTTTTCCCCCTTCTGCAATCCACACTCCCAACTTTCCTTTGGCAAGAGTGGAAGGAGAAGGCACCGGAAGAATATAATATTTCTCCGTTTCAAGGTCGAACTGGAAAAGTCCCGTAGAGGTCAAGAGAAAAAGACTCCCCTGGCCGTCCTCCACCATCTGGGTGACATATAGATTACCATAACTGATGGAATCGTTATGAAAATGATTAAAGACTTTGATATGATTGCCATCGAAACAATTCAGACCATCCAGTGTGGCAATCCATATACGCGACTTCTCATCCTGGCAAATATCGCTCACCGTTATTTGCGACAATCCATCCTCCACACCCAATGTTCTGAACTTATATTCCTGTGATTGAAGAGGAGATATAAATCCTAAAAGAGATAACAGAATAAGAAAATGGATCTTAGATAGTTTTTGTCCGCGCATATCAAGAATGATGGTTTATAGCACATTATCTTCGCCACAAAAGTAACAGTTTTTATGATATTCCCAAAATCAGAGCCAAATAACTAATAGATATGAACTTCATCCTATTCATTCTTCCCGCCCGAACGAACGATACTCCAACGGAGTTAGTCCCGTACGTTTCTTGAAGAAAGAGAAAAAATATTCGGTTGACTGGAAACCTAGAAAAAAAGAAATCTCTTTTACTGACTGGGAAGTTCCCACCAGCATTTGTTTAGCTTTACGAAGTTTCAATTCCTGGAAATATTTAGCCGGAGCATAACCTGTATACTCCTTAAAAACACGTCGAAACCATGAATAACTAATATTGAGTCGCATAGCCAACTCTTCCGGGTCCACATTGCCGGAAACATTTTCATTCATAATGATTTTTGCCTGTTCGATTTTCTGATCCACATCACTCATCTCGAAAACCTTATTCTTGGAGACGGAAAGAATCATCCCTATCATGTGGAGCACAATCCCGGAAAGATATTGTTGCGCGGAAATCTTATCCGCTTCGGCTACGGCAAGAGCACGGGAGAATAATGAGACTAACTCTTCATTAAGGCCTATTTCCAGTATTTGCTGTTCCTGCGACAAAAAAGCATCATCAACAATGGCGTCTATCATAGGCCCCTCGAAACCGATATAATATTCCGTCCAACCAGTCTGCCGCAACGGGCGATAAGTATGCCATTGTCCGGGAAACAATACCATCAGCCGACCTTTACAAACTTGCTTTTCAGAGGTAGAATCAGATGAAAACAAACCACGCCCCTTGGTGATATATACCAATTGATACTCACGAAGCACTCTTCCTTTTTCTGCATTAAAAAAGTAACCGGAAGGATGCTCTTTCAACGGATAAGGTGAATCAGGAGGAATGGATTGATAGCCGACGGTATTTACCCATAGCCCGAATTTACGGTCCATGTCATTTACAATCAGATATTTAAATTCTAATCCCAAACTATTATCCTCGATCATACCGATGTGTTTTCATGTAATTGAGTTGGACAAAAATAGGAATTATTTTCAGAAAAACACCACAGATTACACAGATTTACACAGATTTAATTCTTAAATATCGGCTTCCGATTAGAAAATAATCTGTGTAAATCTGTGTAATCTGTGGTGAAAAGAACTTCCGCAAAAACTAACTTTAGAAAGCTTTGCGATATAGAGCTTCGATATCTGCTACCGAAGTAGGACGAGGATTACCACCTGTGCAAACATCATTGAAAGCAGCTACAGCCAATGCAGGAATGTCTTCTTCTTTCACATTGATTTCATGTAATTTCTGCGGTATATTGATACTGACAGAAAGTGCTTTCACTGCCTCAATAGCCGCTTTTACTCCCTCGGCTTCACTCATTCCGGTAGTGTCCACTCCCATTGCTTTCGCAATATGGATATATTTCGGAGCTGCCGGAGATTCAGCATTGTATTCCATCACATACGGCAACAATAAGGCATTGGCTACCCCATGAGGAGTATCATAGAATGCACCCAACGGATGAGCCATTGAATGAACTATTCCCAAACCGACATTCGAGAATCCCATACCGGCAATATATTGTGCCTGCGACATTGCTTCGCGGGCTGCCACATCTTTACCATTGTCTACGGCTGCTTTCAGATTTTGTGCAATCATCTCAATAGCCTTCAATTCGAACATATCGCTCATTACCCAGGCACCGGGAGTAATATAACTTTCGATGGCATGTGTCAAAGCATCCATACCGGTAGCGGCAGTAAGCCCCTTCGGCATTGAGTACATCAGTTCGGGGTCTACGATAGCCACGGCAGGGATGTCGTTCGGGTCTACGCAAACCATCTTCTTACGGGCATCTTCATCAATAATCACATAATTGATAGTTACCTCGGCAGCCGTTCCGGCAGTAGTAGGCAGTGCAAAGGTAGGTACAGCTTTGTGTTTGGTATCAGCTACACCCTCCAGAGACTTCACATCCGCAAAATCCGGGTTATTCACAACAATACCGATTCCTTTGGCAGTATCGATAGAAGAGCCACCACCCAAAGCAACGATAAAATCGGCTCCGGAAGCTTTGTAAGCTGCCACACCGTTTTGCACATTTGCAATAGTAGGGTTAGCCTTTACATCGCTATAAAGTTCGTAAGGAATCTGGTTCTCATCAAATACTTTAATGATTTCAGCAGCCACACCAAACTTGATAAGGTCTTTATCTGTTACAAAAAAGGCTTTCTTAAAGCCACGTCTAGCTGCTTCCACAGCAATCACACTTCGGCATCCGGCACCGAAGTAAGAAGTTTCGTTTAAAATAATTCGATTCATGGTTGTGCTATTTGTTGTTTTATTTAGGCAGATTGAAAGCAACAGTCATTTCTTTCATCTGTTCCTGACTCATACCATCCGGCTCGAAGCCCATATTTTTCGCTGCGATATAGATGAGAGCCGATTTATTAAGTACATCGATCTGATCGAACGCCTGCATCGCATCGCAATCAACTGCAAATACACCATGTTTCTCCCACATCACAACATCATAATCCTGCAATTCCTTGATGGTAGCTTCCGCCAATTCTACAGAACTAGGCAATTTATAAGGAATGATACCCAAACCACGCGGGCAGAATGCCTTTGTTTCGGGAATCATACTCCATAACAAATTAGTAGCCACATCTTTTTCCAGGAACTTCGGACAATGTGTCATGGCAATCAGTTCGATCGGGTGTGTATGTACAGATGCTTTATAAGGAGAGTTTTTACTCAACAGGTCATTATGTACGCTCAAGTGAGAAGGCAATTCCGATGTCGGAGCCACAGCCTCGTCCGCAATAATTACGTAGCTGGCACAGTCGTCCAGAATACGGATTACCGAACCATTCTCCATTGGCCAGCGAGCTAAATCACGCATGCGCTTATTCGTTCCCTTGCAATAGAAATAACATCCTTTCAGATAAGGAAGAGTCACACCGATAGATTTAACTTCACTGATCGGTTTCATCTGACGGATTTCATCGTCTACAAACTCTGTGATATTAACAGTGATATTACCACCGTTACGTTCAGCCCATCCTTTCTGCCACAAGTATCCGGCAACTTCTGCTACCTTGTTTACTTCTTTGGCAAGTCCCGGACGATTCTCTAAAATTGATTTCATTCTATATATAATTTTAATTAGGCATGGATTACACTGATTTCGTCGCAAGTTATAAAAAAACCGCGTAATCCATGTAATCCACACCTAAATTTTTTAAAACAAATTTGGGAACACTAATGAGAAGATAAGTACGATCAGACCAGCTATCAGCACAGTTATGGTCTTGTTTGACACACCTTTCCATTCTTTCAGAATAATTCCCCAAACATTACTAAATGTGACATTCAATGCCATCAAAATACACCAGGAGAAAGCCAGCAATACCGGACTTTCCGTAAGGAAACTCTTACCCATTTCCAGTCCGAAGAACTGCATGTACCATAATACGCCAGCCAACGCACAAAAAACTAAATTATTGCCCCATACTTTTCCTTTAGCATAGTCACCCATCGATTTATTAGCCACATTCTGTTGCAGGCAGTAAACTGCATTTGTCAGGAACCCGCCAAATGTAACCAGGAAAATCACCGGGAGACCGGCGTAAAGTCCTTCCACTCCACCGGCTAAGGCAGCTTCCTTGATAGGTGTTCCTGCATCCAGTCCCAAAGCGAAGCAAGCACTCATGACACCGGCCAGGAGTGCAACCAGTAACCCTTTTGTCAATGCAAAGTCTTTTACAGCAGCACGTTTTTCTTCTTCGCTCATGTTTTGCGCACGCAAACTACCGGCATACCCGATAATAGCAATACCTACCAACGTGATGCAAACACCCAACAAAAGAATCAGCCCGTTACCTTCAAACAAGTTTGTACCTGCAAAAAGAGCCGGAAGAAGGGTTCCGAAACCGGCACAAGTCCCTAATGAGATACTCTGTCCCAGTGCAACCCCCAAATAGCGCATGGAAAGTCCGAAAGTCAAACCTCCTACTCCCCACAATATACCATAAAAGATGCTCATTCCAGCACCTCCCGCTCCCCACAAGTCGAACAAACGGCTCTCTTGGGGTACACCCAGTAGTGAACCCAGAAACGGGAACACTAACCAGGCAAATACACCTTGTATTAACCAGAAGCTTTCCCAGCTCCATTCCTTTACCTTTTTAATAGGCACATAAGAACTGGACTGGCAAAAGCTACCGATGGCTATAATCAATAAGCCGATTAAAATATCCATAACTTATCGTTTAGAAGTTACTTCGGCTTCGTACTTTTCGATTTCTGCGATGAAATCTTCACCTACAGGAACATTATTCTTCAAGCAGAACATATCCCAAACTGCATTCCAAGGCAGCGCTTTTTCTTCTTCGAGTAGAGCCAGACGTTGGAATCCCTGTCCGTTTGCTTCGTATTCACGCAACTTGGCAATCGGTTCGAGCAGAGCACGAGTCATACATTTCTGTGCAGCACGGCTACCGATTACGTATGCACCAATACGGTTGATAGATGCATCGAAATAGTCAAGACCATAATGTACACGATCCAGAGCACCGCAACGAACGATTTCGCTGAACAGTTCCATAGTCGGGTCATCCATGATAGTTACGTGGTCTGAATCCCAACGAACCGGACGGCTTACGTGCAACATCAATTCAGGAACATAAAGCAATAATGAAGATACTTTATCAGCTACACTTTCTGTCGGGTGGAAGTGACCGGTATCCAAAGTAATCATCTTATTGCGAGAAGCACCGTAACCGATATAGAAGTCGTTAGAACCTACCGTGTAGCTTTCCAGGCCGATACCGAACACCTTAGATTCGATACAATCTTTCATATTCTTATATTCGGTAGCGAAAATCTGATCCAAAGAATCTTTCAACAACGCACGATATTTCATTCGGTTTACAGTGATATCCTTGCTTCCGTCATGCACCCAAAGGTTCATGATACATGGATCGCCCTGTGCCTTACCCATTTCTTCTGCAACTACACGACAACGTTTGGTATGTTCAATCCAGAACTGACGGATACCTTCATCAGGATTAGAAAGTGACAAGTCACCTGATTTCGGATGAGAGAAAGAAGTAGAGTTGAAGTCAAGTTTCATGTTATGTTCTTTACCCCATTCTATCCAACTCTTGAAATGTTCCGGTTCCACTTGGTCACGGTCTACCACCTTACCTTGGAAATCTCCATAGATTTCATGCAAGTTCAAACGATGAGTCCCCGGGATATAAGAAGCAGCTTTCAAGATGTCAGCACGCAGTTCATCAATGTTACGAGCTTTGCCCGGATAATTACCGGTTGCCTGGATACCTCCGGTCAATGAACCGGCCTGTACTTCAAATCCTGCAACGTCATCAGCCTGCCAGCAGTGAAGTGACAGATGAAAATCCTGCATAGTTTTCAATACTTTTTCGGTGTCTACACCTACTGCTGCATAACGTTCCACAGCAATTTCATACGCTTTCTGAATCAGTTCTTCTTTTTTCATGATATTCTATTAGTTTTAAAAATGATTATTCTGTCGATCGTTCTATTTATTTCCGAACGCAATTTTTAAAATGGATATAAGCCGCATCCCAAGCTTCCGTGTCTTGTGGTTGATAAGTCTTCAACGGGATAGAACGGTTAATTAACTGCCGCATACCGGCAACATCCGTCGCTTCGCCTGCCGCCATGGCCTGAATCATCACATTACCGATGGCTGTTGCTTCAGATGGACCGGCTACCACAGGAATTCCTATCGCATTGGCAGTAAACTGGTTCAGCAAATCATTCCGGCTACCTCCGCCAATCACGTGCAATGTTTCAATCGGACGGGGAGAAAGTGAACGCAAATTCTCCAACACCTGGCGATAACGCAAAGCCAAACTTTCAAAGATGCAACGCACTACTTGTCCGCGTTTCTCGGGAACCGACTGTCCGGTAGCCCGGCAATATTCTGTAATAGCTTTTTCCATGTCCGCAGGATTCGCGAAACAGTCATCATCCGGATTAATCAGACTACGGAACGGTTCACAAGCATCCGCCTCACTGATTAATTCAGGATAACTTGTATCTCCCCAATTCAGACGGCAACGTTCCAGCAACCACATTCCACAGATATTCTTCAATAGACGGATAGCTCCTTCCACACCACCTTCATTGGTAAAGTTCAACGCTTCCGTTTCAGCATTAATCACCGGAGCATCCGTTTCAACTCCCATCAGTGACCAGGTTCCGCTACTCAAATAAGCAAAGTTGCGATCCAATGCCGGAACGGCAGCAACAGCAGAACCGGTATCATGGCCGGCTACCGCAATCACAGGAATTGCACCCAGTCCGGTTATCTTTTGCACTTCTTCCGTCAATACTCCCACCTTTTCACCCGGGAATACAAAACGGCCGAAATTCTTCTCACTCAATCCTACCGCTTTCAGCAACTCCGGCTCCAAACGTCGTGTCTGTGCATTCACCAGCTGGGCTGTCGAAGCAATCGTATATTCCGTCACCATCTCTCCGGTAAGCATATAACTCAACGCATCCGGCATAAACAGAATTTTATCTGCCGCCTCCAACGCACTGTCGTGATTGCGACGTAAAGTATCTAATTGGAAAAGTGAATTAAAATTCATAATCTGAATACCCGTTTTACCATACACTTTGCTACGGGAAATACGGGAGAAAAGAGCCTCCGGTGCTCCTACTGTATGCGGGTCACGATATGCATAAGGCTGGCGAAGCAAGTTACCGTCTTTTCCGACACATACAAAATCCACTCCCCAG
This sequence comes from Bacteroides sp. AM37-9, assembly GCF_003603455.1. Taxonomy (NCBI): domain Bacteria; kingdom Pseudomonadati; phylum Bacteroidota; class Bacteroidia; order Bacteroidales; family Bacteroidaceae; genus Bacteroides; species Bacteroides sp. AM37-9. The sequence continues at coordinate 103,585 of NZ_QTNF01000001.1, forward strand.
GTATCGATACCGATAGAAGCAATGGATTCGCCACGATGAGCAACCAACTTCAATCCGTCAATAATGTGACGATATAATGCATAAATATCCCAATAGAAATGTCCACCTACTTCAATCAGGTGGTTAGGAAAACGATTAATCTCTTCCAGATTCAATCCGCCTTCAATGAAAGTTCCTAAGATTGTACGGCCGCTCGTTGCGCCCAGATCGACTGCAAAAAAGTTTTGTTTCATGGTATTCTGTCTATATATTTAAGGTATCCATTTACCTACATGGCAAAGATAGGCGATTCCCTCCTCCTTTTCCTTATGTATTTTGATTGAAAGGGTATACATTTTGACACAAAAGACAAAAGACACAATACAATTGCAAATATAAACAGATTCACATTTTCCCTACACCTCTGTATAGGTACTAATAAACGGTATAAAGCCATCTTTGCTAAATGGATTTATACCGTTTACAATATATAAAATACCTATTTTATGATGAAATGATTAAGATCTACTTTCTTTTTACTATAATATGAGTTGTTACACGACGTTGTCCATAGTGGTTAAAGACTCCATTATCAGTAGGATAATTGACAACATCTGTTTTTGCCGCTCCTTTCCCCTTCACATACATAGTAGTAGATCCACCACCATCCATATTAAGTGCATATTGAGGATTGAAATGCTTTTTGAGGAATAAGGTTACTTCTTTTGCGCTCATACCTTCCGCCTTACCAGCCCAGCGCCCATCAATAGTGACTAACAACAAATCTTTATCCTCTGTCACAGCAACCACCGTACGAGGATGACGTACTCCTTGATGTCTGCGATAATCTTCATAGTCAAAAGACTCCAATTGTTCCATAGTATAATTACCAACAAAAGTTTCACCTAACGGATTGTAATCGTCAATCAGTGTGGGGGCACTAGCTAACAAATACTTTGCAGAATGTTGTTTATATGTATCAATTGCAGCCTTTCCATTTCTGCCGCCATATATAATTCCAATATCAGATTTTCCATCCGAATAAAGCGCACCATCATGTTTCCAGTATCGTAAATGTCCCTCCGGTAGTGTCACTTCAGAGATATTAGTTCCATTGATACGAATATAAATAGCTTCCTGTTCATACCCACCATTAATACCACCAATAGCCCCACGTACTTGTGCTGTAGTTGAAAGAGAATCTCCATTATTATATGTAAATTCAACTTTGTACTTATTGGAAAGTAAATCAATTTCCAGCACATTTACAATCTGTTGAGCCTTACTCACATCGTCATACCGTTCATAGTTATAATAAATAAAACCATCATCGATAGAATCAATTTTCCATTCATCTTGGACATTCTTCTGTAGAGTCGGAACTTTTACAACGGAAGGGTTGTCCGGTTCGTCCGGTTCATTTGGTGTTACCGGCTCTGTAACATCCGGTGTTTTGGGGTCATCATTGATCCCATCACTTCCACAAGCGACAACTAGACAAAAAAATACGGATAAAAAAGCAATTGTTAACTTCGTAAACTTCATAATATAATTTTTTAAATAAACATATAGATTCCCTATTCGTATCATTACTTATCATTAAAAGATTTCAATAATGGAGTTACGCCTGAAAGATCCCATATATCTGTAGACCAACCTATTTTCTTAGCAGCATCTACACTATTTTCCGTAGTAATACCATGGCAAATTGCAGTTTTATTGTTACCCCAATCATAAGTTCCGGCAGTATTAGCATCGGCCCCCGTCATACCTTTGTTGGGTCCCCATGCGATAATCATATCTTTTTTCGCATAACAATCCGTAGCCTTCGTATAGGTATTTGACTGCCATCCAATAACACGTCCTGATACAGGTTCACCATCAATCTGTTCATTCCAAGCGATACAACCTTTTATTGTAGGATTATTGCCATTAAGTCCTCCGGCAATACCACCTGCATTTCCTGTACTATAAAGAGTTCCTGTCGCAAAACAGTTTTCAACAACTACAGCATTCCTTGGTTCAGCAACAATACCACCGGCACGAGAAGACCCGATTACTTTTACATCTGCATAACAATTCCGTACAGTACCTTTAGCAAAAATGCCACCAATACCACCCACTTGCTGTATGCCACTTACAGTACCAGACACATATACATTTTCAATCAAACACTCCAAAGCATTTGTTCCCAAATAACCGGCAACAATACCCGTACAAGAAGAACCATATCCAATAACTTCCGCATTTTCAAAGCGCACATTACGACATGAACCATTCATTACCCCAAAGAAACTGGCGTACCGAGAACTGATCTCACAATGTAAATTTCTAATCGTATGTCCCTTACCATCAAAATGAATCTTTATATCAAAACGGTCAACAGGCTCACCCGTATTCAGCGGTTTCCAGTCAATGCCAGTCATATCAACATCATTCGTCATTTCGAAATAATAAGTTTTATCAAGTTCTACAACAGACATCATGTTCCTCATATGATTCCTATTGCTAATCAAATAAGGATTATCAACCGTTCCATCACCACCGTCAAATAAAGAAGAAGCTGCAACATAGATCACAGTAGACACTGTACCTTCGCCTTCATGATCATACTGTCCATTTCCAACCGGATGATTCACTACGCCTTTACCTGATGTCCATAGCGTGGAAGAACTTCCGTCAGCTAAACAAACCGCATTCTTCATCCCCAATGTTTTGGCAATAAAAGCTGCCTCCTCAAGTGTTGCACCATCAGCATTTCCCGTTATAGCACCATCAATAGTAAGCAGCATCATTTTTCCCTGAGCAGTTATCCCAATCACAGACCGAGCCATACGTTGTGTATAAATAGCATCTTGAGGAAACGAACACACTTTCCCTTCCATAAGTAACATTGGACCTGATGCTAAAGCTGATTCATATTCATCTTCCACATCCGTATAATCTGAAAACGTACAAGACTTCACATCTACAGAACCTTCCGCATCAATAGCAATCACTCCGTTCACTTTACTGGCAGATTCGATCGTAGACGCAACCTTCACCACCTTATCCACCATAGTAAATGTAGACGGATTTCCGGAAATAGAATAACTGCCATTGATAGCAAACAATGCTTTTTTATCTTTAGCAATCATACTAGTTTTGGCAGGAGTATCACATACAGCAACTCTGGTAGAAAACATAGTCGTCGGATATACCACATAAGAAACGCTTTGGGTAGTCCCCCACATGCTCGCTTGTGCCGTACAAACAGCTGCCCCGTTACCTAAATCCGTTTTTTCCCAAGATGCTCTCATAAGAGCCAATGAATCCACATCCCATTTAATTTCTTGGTTGAAATCTTTTTTCAACATTTCGCTATAATCTGAATTATCTCCAGAGTCACTACAACTATAGACTAACGCCAATAGAAAAGACATATATAAATATTTCATTTTCATTATTTTCTCCATTTAAAATTAAAAAATAAGTCCATCATTCCAACCCGGGTTCTGCGTTAATGCTCCATTGGTTAAAACACGATCCTTTGTTGGTATCGGGTACAAGTAATCCTTGTCCTCATTCCATACTCTTTTGATACTTTGATGAATAATCAAATTACCACTTGTCTCATGATCCAAGCTAAGTTCACCACCTATCTCAAACTGATCTACACAAGAAGAGTTTCCTTTATCAGTACTCAAATACAGATAAACATCATTCGTTCCATCACCGTCCAAATCATATTCACCCGGACCGGGAAAATAAATACCAAGAAATGGTTTTTCAAATATTTTACCTTCCTTCCAACGCATGATATCATAATATCTAAAGCCTTCCATTACCAGTTCTATAGCGCGTTCACGTCTAATTTCAAGGATAATCCCCTGATTATCGTCACTTTCCACGTGCGGATACCACTCCTTCAAATAAGGGTCCGGATTAGCATTTGCTGTTGCCATTAATAAATTCGGCATATTTACACGAGCCCTTAGCTTATTAATTGTTTTATTCAAATCATCCTGAGTCAATGTCCCCAATTCTGCTTTTGCTTCCGCACAATTCAAATAAACTTCGGCTGTACGAAACAATGGCAAATCAGATTCAGAAGACATATCATATTTAACTCCACAATCGTACTTCTTCAGATGATACCCTAATTTTGCCAACTTAAAGTTTGGCAGATATTTTTTCCCGTCATCACGTACATATCCTGCTGCACGAATCGTTTGTGTCAGACGCGGATCACGGTTTTTCATCTCTTCCACAAATCCAATAGTCTCATAATTACTCTTATCTGTAAAACGAGAACCATCTTTCATCAGATAAGAATTAACAAAACGCTTTGTCACACCTGAATTTGCCTCACCAGGAGAATTGCAAAATGCCTGTACAATATTAGTCAATCCCAAAGCTGCATTGTAATCTTTCGCCAGGATTATTTCCGTGGGTTCAGCATTCAAAGAGCCAAATAAATTGAAATAAGGGGTAGAACCTGCCGTATAAACTGTATAACCACTCTCATTGATAAAGATATCCGATGCGGATGCACATTCACGAAGATACTTTTCCCAATCATTCAAACCATGATACTTTCGAAATGTACCTTCAAACAAACAAATTCTGGATTTTAAAGCCAAAGCAGTCCAACGAGTCACCCGGTATACATCTTTTTGTTTTCTCAAATTATCAATCGCGAAATCAATGTCCTCCAATACTTTCCCCATTACAAACTCACGAGAATCTCTAGGTTTACTCAAAGCTTCCGTATCAGCACTTCCAATCACATAATCATACCATGGCACATCTCCAAAACGCCTCACCTTTACAAAATAAAAATAAGCTCTAAAAAAACGTGCCAAACCTTCATAATGATTCCGTACTTCCTCATTCTGGCAACGATAAATGTTCTCCAGGCAGAAATTAATATCACGAAGGGCTCCCCAACCCCAACCATCGAAATTAGAATCTGTTTCAGGTATAGTGCGTTGCCCGCTAATCGCTTTTTCCAAGATAGGCTGAATAATTACATCACCGTAATCTTTAAACACTCCTGTACCCGAAATACAAGCGACATAGAAATTGTTTGAATACAATTCTAACTCGTTTTCTGTTGTAAAGAATGTTTCCGGTGTAATTTTATCTTCCGGAAATTTATCCAAAATACTTTCACAAGAAATCATTGCCATCAGAGGCAAGAGCATCCATATTTTATATTTTATACTACTCATATTATCCTAGTTTTTATTTTCCATTAAAAAGTCACATCAATTCCAAATGAATAGGTCTTACTCATTGGATAAGAAGTCACGTTCGTATGACCACTTTTCCAGCTCGTAGAAGCCCCAGCATGTTCCGGATCAATATAATTACTATGTAAAGGGCTGAATGTAAAAAGATTCTCTCCACTAAAATAAACCCTGACACGTTCCATATGCAAAGCCTTTAGCCAAGTACGTGGCAAAGAGTAACCGACTGTTACATTTTTAAGACGGCAATAAGCCACATTTTGCAAATAGCGAGTATTAGGTTTAGACAACTCACGTGGATTAACATCCAATGCCACATAGCCTCTCGGACGTGGGAAATAAGCATCCGGATTATCTTCTGACCAAACATCTGTCAAGAAATCCTTCGGAATAAAAGTACAATAAGGACGGGCATAGGGACCCCAGAACAGACTAGTTTCACCATTGGGATACCAATGTTGGCGACCGACGCCTTGCAACAAAGCAGAAAAATCAATTCCATTCCAATCTGCAGCTAATCTGACAGAATATGTATATCTTGGTAAAGAATTTCCAATCACTTTCTGATCCTTCACATCGTTTGCCGATAAAGTAGGAGAAATAATATTATCGCCATCCAAGTCCACATATTTCACATCCCCCGCATGGAGACCTTGAGATTTTACAGAAATATTCAATATATTATTTACGTAACTCTGATTTACCGGATAGTTTTCAGCTTCTTCATCAGTTTTGAAGAGACCATCAACAACATATCCCCAAATCTCTCCCAGTTGTTGTCCTTCATATGGAGTGCCCAATGTTTTGTTATCATTGTTATACTTTGTCACTTTAGTCGTATTATCAGCCAAGCCTAGTACGACAGAATAATGGAACGCTTTTCCCTTTAGATTAAAAGAATCATTCCAACTAATCGATGCTTCCCAACCTTTCGTACGTAAGTTAGCAGCATTTGTTTTTGGAGAAGAAGCACCATATACATTCGGAAGATCCTTGGAAGCCATCAACATATCTTTCGTATCACGTACATATATATCAGCCGTCATATTCAAACGATTATTCAATAGTCCGAGATCCAAACCGATATTTTTTGTAACAACCGTTTCCCAAGTGAAATCAGAAGCATTCGGAGCAGAGATACTAGCACCTGACGCTTTATTTTTATCACCAAAAGCATAAGAAATTGTACCACCAGAAGATATAGTCTGCAAATAGTCATAATATCCGACTTGTTGGTTTCCTAATGCTCCCAAAGAAAAGCGTAATTTCAAATTACTAATTTGTTTACGTAATGGTGCAAAGAACTTTTCTTCATTAATTCTCCACCCGGCAGAAACTGAAGGAAAAAAGCCATAGCGATGTCCCCGGGCAAACCGTGAACTACCATCATAGCGTCCGCTAAATTCAAATAAATATCTATTTTTATAGTCATAATTCAAACGATAAAAAAGACCGAAAAGAGCATATCTATTTTTACCACCCGCAATACTCATTTCATCACCATTAGCTAAATTAAAATCAGTTAAATCTTCGGACAATAAATCATTACGTTGTATTTTGATGTCTTTAAAAAATTTAGTTTCATAATTGACACCGGCAGTTGCACTTACATGGTGCACATCGGCAAATGTATTTGTATAATTTCCATAAATATTGTATGAATGAAACCAATCATGATTAGAACGTTCATAAAGAGTATTAAGGCCATAACCATCTGTTTTCCAAAGAACTTCTCCGGGTACACGTGAATATGGATAATTAGCACTACGATTCATTGCCGTATATTCATGTTGAGCAAACGAATAATTAGCCGTCACCGTTACATTCTTAACAGGTGTCATTACCGCCTCAAAGGTGGTATTAAAAAAGTAATTAGTATCCTCATTCTTGTGTTTACCGTATTCAAGAATTGCACTAAGATCATTAGCAGGGCGATATCCTCCTGTAATAACTGTTGCATTCCCCATATATGTACCATCCGGATTGATTGGAACAATAGAAGCTAAGGCATGCTTACTTATCGCATCAAAAAGATTGTTAATAGCACCTGGCCCCGGAAATGGATAAGAATCCTTTTTGTATGACGTATTATTACTTATCTTCAACCATGGAGCAATCTCAATACTTACCTTGGAACGGAAATTGTATTTAGTGAAACTATCCATATTTTTCCGAATAACTCCTTTCTGATCATAATAAGCACCGGAAAGGAAATAGTGCACTTTCTTATTGCCACCACTGACACTAATATTGTGTTCCCATGTAGGACGAGACTCATCCATGAAATAGTTATACCAATCAAAGTTACCATAATATTTATATTCACCATCTTTGATAACCACCCACGGTCGTTCCGGATTTTCCGTTTTATCATTACGCCGGATCCACATTTCATAATAATCTTCATCATTATAATTCGTATAGTTAGAACCTTGATAGGTAGAATAAAACATATCATTGATAGCCGCCGAATAATAACCGCGAGTCTCAAAATCTCTGGAAACTGTAGGTGAGCCAAAGCTATAACGTCCGTTATAAGAAACACGTGTTTTACCATCATTACCAGATTTTGTTGTAACCAAAATTACTCCATAAGCTGCACGAGCCCCATATACAGCAGCCGAAGAAGCATCTTTCAATACACTAATAGACTCCACATCATTGGGATTCACTGCATCGATAGTACCTTCTACACCATCAACTAATATCAAAGGCGTGGCACTACTACTGATAGAATTGATACCACGAATATTTATGCTACCACCCTGTCCCGGACGACCGTTAGAAACAGTAACATTCATATTAGGAACAGCTCCTTGAAGTAGTTTAGACAAATTATCGGCCGAACGTCCGATTACTTGTTTATCGTCAACCACAGCAACAGCACCCGTCAAATTGATTTTTTTCTGTGTACCATATCCCACAACAACTACTTCTTCCAAAACCTTGGTATCCTCTTCCAATGTAATAATCAAAGTTTTACCATCCTCAACTTTTACCTGTTGGTCTTTATAACCAATATATGAGATATTCAACACATTAAGCTTTCCTTCTTCTCCGTTTAAAGAAAAATTTCCGTTTACATCACTCACCGTTCCTCTATTGCTTCCTTTCAGAGCAATTGTAACACCAATCAACGGTTCACCGTTCGTATCAACGACCTTACCTGTAATCTTCTTCAAATTTCCATCAGGCGCAAATCTTTTACTAGACAAAATTATGCTTTTATCAAGCACTGAATAAACAACGTCACTTCCCTTAAAAACCTCATCTAGAATTTTAAAAATATTCTGTTTATTGACATTAATAGAGACACGTTTATGTACATTAACCTGCTGACTGTTAAAGAAGAATACAAAGTCAGTCCGCGATTCTATTATTTTCAAGACGGTTTCAATCGTTTGATTATTGACTTTCAAGTCAAGGATCGCATTTTGCGCATAAGTATTTGTCGCACGAATGCATCCTATCGAAACACATAGCATAATAATTAATAATCTCATAGGCAATGGAATTCCTTTTAAAGTTGCTTTCAGTAGCCTTTTAATCCCAAGAATTTGGATACTACAATGTTTTTGCATAAATTTGTTGTGATTTAAATTAAAAATAAAGTTAACTACACTTGTCGGCAAACAAGTAAGGCTAAATGATTTTTTATATGGGAAGAATAGTGCTATATTTTTCCCATATTTTTTGTTTAAGGAGGGAGTGTTTTCATAGTTCTTTTTTGTTTAATAAATTTCTATTATTGTTTTCTCTTTCACAACACCGTTGTCCAATGCCGATTCAAGATATCTGTATCTCACCCCTGAAGCTATTTTGAAGTGTTCCAAGATCTTATCCAGACGTTGATTAATAAAAGTACCTGTAAAGCAATATTTCTTTAATAATGGATTAACAATACGGAACTCTACGTCAAAACGCTTGCTCAAAGTTCTTAAAGCATCTTCAAGAGGAGTATCTCGATAAATGATCCTTCCACTTTTCCAAGCAATATCAGATTCAACAAAAGTAGTTGTACACAAAAGTTTCTCATCCAATAAATTATAAATCACCTTCTGTCCGGGTTGCATACTATAAGTAACCTCCCTGCCTTTCTGCTGACAATGGAATTTTACTCTACCTGTCACCAAAGTAGCAGCTACAAACTTATCATCCGGATAAGCATCCACGTTAAATTCAGTACCTAAAACCTCTAATTCAATCCCCTTTCCTACATCGACTAAGAATTTCCGTCCATTATCCTTTTGTACTGAAAAATAAGCTTCTCCGAGCAATTCAACCTTTCGATATTCTCCTTCAAAAGACACTGGATATTTTAGATAAGAAGCAGAATTCAGCCATACCCAAGTACCATCCGGTAACTCCACTTTTGTCATCATCCCCGGATTAGACCGAATTTCGACATAACGATCATAATTTTTATCTTGATTAAATACAAAATAGAAGAAAGATAAGAATAAAGGAATAAATAACACAGCTGCTGCTCTTATCCCCCATTCCCACCAGTTTATTTTCTTCCTTTTTGACAATCTCTTATCCAGCTTCACCAATGCCTGTTTAGGATCTATCTGCTTCACGGTATCTATTATATCTGTTACGTGGTGTATGTAACAAATCTGTTTAGCTATTTTTCTGTTCTCTTCAGAGAGGGAAATCCAATTTTCTACCTCTTCTTTTTCTTTCTCTCCTAGTGTACCGGAAAAATAAAGGAGTAAAAGAGCCTCATCTATATTTTCATGTAATTCCATCATCTTTTATGTTCATTTTATTAAGAAGACGGAATACTTCAATTAGCCCCTAAACAAAAATGCAACTTTTTTAATTAAAAGCTGCATTTTTATTTTAAGACTCAAAAACGAATCGGCTATCCTTAGAGAAAATAAGGGAATATGATTGTAATCAACGGTAAATAGTCTTTTAGTTCTACACGTAAAAGTCTCAATGCTTGCTGGATACGATACTCCACTAATTTTATGGAAACGTTTAATTCTTTCGCAATCTCTTTATATGTTTTATCTTGATAACGGCTCATCTCAAAAGTTATACGATAGGAGTCCGGCAATCGCATCACGGCCTTTTCTATTTTCGCCATCAATTCCTCCACTACATAAAAATCAGGATCTTCAAAACTTGTCTGCATTTCTTTAGCAAACATATGCTCATAACAACGTCTTTTTGTCTGATTCTTACTTATTAAATCCAAGCATCTGTTTCTGACCGCCATAAACAAATAACTTCGCAAAGAAGTTTCTATGATCTGGAATTCTCTGTTTTCCCATAGCCATGTCATGATATCCAAAACAACTTCTTCAGCATCTTCTATAGGAATATAGTACTTCCCGAAGGCACATAGTATGGAATAATACTTCAAAAATAAAGTATCAAAAGCCTTTCTATCTCCTTTTCTAAAAAGAGAATAAAGCTCAATATCTTCATCTATCATACGATTTGTCTCCTTATTCACTTTACAAATTTATATATTTAAAAATCCCTAAACAAACAATTGCATCTTTTTTAATAGACAATAAAAAAAGTCAGCACAAAATGAAGCAATAAAGAAACAACTTTGTTACATATACCCACATATATCCTGATTATATCACTATCCCTTTCTAAAGTATTTTCACTTTTATGCAAAAAAACTTTGGTTTTATGCATCTTTTTTCCAAAATAATGCATACTTTTGCGCCATTCTTAGAATAATTATACAATGAAGAAGAAAGCAAATCGGTTAGACGCCATCAAAATGATTATCTCGAGCAAGGAGGTCGGTTCGCAGGAAGAACTGCTGCAAGAGCTGAACCGCGAAGGCTTCGAACTGACACAGGCCACCCTTTCCCGCGACTTGAAACAATTGAAAGTAGCCAAGGCTGCCAGTATGAATGGAAAGTACGTATATGTACTGCCGAACAACATTATGTATAAACGTTCTACCGACCAGAGTGCCGGTGAAATGTTACGCAACAACGGATTTATCTCTTTGCAGTTTTCCGGTAACATCGCCGTTATCCGCACCCGTCCCGGTTATGCGAGCAGCATGGCGTATGACATCGACAACAATGAATTCAGTGAAATTCTGGGAACCATTGCCGGTGACGATACAATCATGTTGGTATTGCGTGAAGGAGTTGCCATCAGCAAAATACGTCAGCTTCTGTCACTCATCATTCCCAATATCGAATAATTATACCTATTATTATATAATAAAGAAATGGACACTCAACAAATAGATGTTATGGTAGCCGACGCCTCACATGAGGTTTACGTTGACACTATTTTGGAAACTATCAGAAATGCTGCCGCCGTACGAGGAACAGGAATTGCGGAACGTACACACGAATACGTAGCGACAAAGATGAAAGAAGGTAAGGCGATTATTGCTCTTTGTGGCGATACTTTTGCCGGATTCACCTACATCGAATCATGGGGAAACAAGCAGTACGTGGCTACTTCCGGTCTGATCGTTCATCCCGATTTCCGTGGATTAGGACTGGCAAAACGTATTAAACAAGCTTCTTTCCAACTGGCACGTCTCCGATGGCCGAAAGCAAAAATATTCAGTCTGACCTCCGGAGCAGCTGTCATGAAGATGAACACCGAACTGGGTTATGTGCCTGTCACCTTCAACGAACTGACAGACGACGAAGCTTTCTGGAAAGGATGCGAAGGATGTATCAACCATGATATTCTGGTAGCGAAAAACCGCAAGTTCTGCATCTGCACAGCCATGCTGTACGATCCGACAGAGCCGCGGAACATCAAAAAAGAACAAGAAAGAAATAACATTTAAAAGATACAGCACTATGGAAGAAAAGAAGAAAAAAGTAGTGGTGGCATTCAGCGGCGGACTGGACACATCGTTCACCGTCATGTACCTCGCCAAAGAAAAAGGTTACGAAGTATATGCAGCTTGTGCCAATACGGGTGGTTTCAGCGAAGAACAACTGAAAACAAACGAAGAAAACGCTTATAAACTGGGAGCAGTGAAATACGTGACGCTGGACGTTACCCAGGAATACTACGAAAAGAGCCTGAAATACATGGTTTTCGGAAATGTGCTGCGTAACGGTACTTATCCTATTTCTGTTAGTTCCGAACGTATTTTCCAGGCATTGGCCATCGCACGCTATGCCAACGAAATCGGTGCAGATGCCATCGCACACGGTTCTACCGGAGCAGGCAATGACCAGATCCGTTTCGACATGACTTTCCTCGTACTGGCTCCCAATGTAGAAATCATCACATTGACCCGTGACATGGCATTGAGCCGTCAGGAAGAAATTGATTATCTGAACAAACATGGTTTCAGCGCGGACTTCACCAAACTGAAATACTCTTATAATGTAGGTTTGTGGGGTACTTCTATCTGTGGTGGCGAAATCCTCGACTCCGCGCAAGGACTCCCGGAAACAGCCTACCTCAAACATGTTGAAAAAGAAGGCAGCGAACAGCTCCGCCTGACTTTCGAAAAAGGGGAACTGAAAGCTGTCAACGACGAGAAGTTTGACGACCCGATCAAAGCCATCCAGAAAGTGGAAGAAATTGGTGCAGCATACGGTATCGGCCGTGATATGCACGTGGGTGATACAATTATCGGTATCAAAGGCCGTGTAGGATTCGAAGCAGCCGCCCCGATGTTAATTATCGGCGCCCATCGCTTCCTTGAGAAATATACATTGAGCAAATGGCAACAATACTGGAAAGACCAGGTAGCCAACTGGTACGGTATGTTCCTCCACGAAAGCCAATACCTCGAACCGGTGATGCGTGACATCGAAGCGATGTTGCAGGAAAGCCAGCGTAACGTAAACGGTACGGCTATCCTCGAGCTTCGCCCTCTCTCCTTCTCTACCGTAGGTGTAGAATCGGAAGACGATCTGGTGAAGACTAAATTCGGAGAATACGGTGAAATGCAGAAAGGCTGGACAGCCGAAGACGCCAAAGGCTTTATCAAAGTCACTTCTACTCCGCTACGTGTTTACTATAATAACCACAAAGACGAAGAGATATGATTAAAGCAGGAATCATTGGTGGCGCAGGATATACAGCAGGCGAATTAATCCGTCTGCTGCTCAACCATCCGGAAACTGAAATCGTATTTATCAACAGCAGCAGTAATGCCGGAAACAGAATTACCGACGTACACGAAGGCTTGTATGGAGAAACAGATCTAAGATTCACCGACCAGTTACCTCTGGACGAAATCGACGTTCTCTTTTTCTGCACCGCCCACGGCGATACAAAGAAATTCATGGAAAGTCACAACATACCGGAAGACCTGAAGATTATCGACCTCTCGATGGACTACCGTATTATGAGCGACGACCACGACTTTATCTACGGTCTGCCGGAACTGAACCGCCGCGCTACTTGTACGGCAAAGCACGTAGCCAATCCCGGCTGTTTTGCAACCTGCATCCAGCTCGGTTTGCTTCCGCTTGCCAAGAATCTGATGCTGACGGATGATGTAATGGTAAATGCCATTACAGGAAGTACGGGAGCCGGAGTGAAACCGGGTGCTACCAGTCATTTCAGTTGGAGAAACAACAATATGAGTGTGTACAAAGCATTCGAGCACCAGCATGTTCCGGAAATCAAGCAATCACTGAAACAGCTGCAAAACAGTTTCGATGCGGAGATCGACTTCATTCCATACCGTGGCGATTTCGCCCGTGGTATCTTTGCAACGATGGTAGTCAAAACCAAAGTAGCACTGGAAGAAATCGTTCGTATGTACGAGGAATATTATGCAAAAGACTCCTTTGTACACATCGTAGACAAGAATATTGACTTGAAACAAGTCGTTAATACTAATAAGTGCCTGATACATCTGGAGAAACACGGTGACAAACTATTGATTATCTCTTGTATCGACAATTTGCTGAAAGGCGCCAGCGGACAAGCGGTTCATAACATGAACCTGATGTTCAATCTGGAAGAAACCGTAGGACTACGTTTGAAGCCTTCAGCTTTTTAAAAACAAAGAATTATGAAATTATTCGACGTATATCCTTTATATAACATTAACATTGTCAAGGGCGACGGTTGCAAGGTATGGGATGAGGACGGAACGGAATATCTGGATCTCTACGGAGGTCATGCCGTTATCTCTATCGGACATGCACACCCTCACTATACAGCAATGATCAGTAACCAGGTGGCTAAACTTGGTTTCTACTCAAACTCCGTCATCAACAAGCTCCAACAAGAGGTAGCCGAACGACTGGGCAAGATTTCCGGTTACGAAGACTACAGCCTGTTCCTGATTAACAGTGGGGCCGAAGCGAACGAAAACGCTTTGAAGCTGGCTTCCTTCTATAACGGACGTACCAAAATCGTATCTTTCAACAAGGCATTTCACGGACGGACGTCTCTGGCGGTAGAAGCGACTCACAATCCTTCCATTATCGCCCCTATCAACAATAACGGTCATGTCACCTATCTCCCGCTCAACGATATGGAAGCGATGAAACAGGAATTGTCTAAAGGAGACACATGTGCTGTTATCATTGAAGGAATACAAGGGGTAGGCGGTATCAAGATACCGACCACCGAATTTATGCAGGAACTCCGCAAAGCTTGCAGCGAAACAGGAACGATCCTGATTCTCGATGAAATTCAGAGCGGATACGGACGTAGCGGTAAATTCTTCGCCCACCAATATAATGACATCAAGCCGGACATCATCACTGTAGCCAAAGGTATCGGCAACGGTTTCCCGATGGCAGGTGTCCTGATCAGCCCGATGTTTAAACCGGTATATGGTCAATTGGGAACTACCTTCGGTGGAAACCATCTGGCATGTTCGGCAGCACTCGCTGTGATGGACGTCATTGAGCAAGAAAATCTGATAGAAAACGCAAAGGTAGTAGGCAACTACTTACTAGAAGAGTTGAAGAAATTCCCGCAAATAAAAGAGGTACGCGGACGCGGACTCATGATCGGACTCGAATTCGAAGAACCCATCAAAGAACTACGCAGCCGCCTCATCTATGACGAGCATGTATTTACCGGAGCAAGCGGTACGAATGTACTTCGCCTGTTACCTCCTCTCTGTCTTACTATGGAGGAAGCAGAAGACTTCCTTGCCCGGTTCAAGAAAGTACTCTAATCGCTCATTTGATTAATAAACAGCCAACGATAAAAGCAGCCTTTATTAGAAATTTATTTCTTATTCCGGCTGCTTTTTGTTTTTTCGTAATTAACTGTTACCTTTGCCTTTAACAACTCATTAAAAATAAGCGTATATGAAAATAGCCATTATCGGTGCAGGAAATATGGGCGGTTCAATAGCCCGTGGCCTGGCAAAAGGAAGTCTGATAGACGATTCGGACATCATTGTGTCCAATCCGAGTGCCGGAAAACTAGAGAAACTGAAAAAGGAATTTCCGGGTATCTCTATCACCAACAGCAATGTGGAAGCTGCCACAGGCGCAGATATTGTCATCCTTGCTGTCAAACCGTGGTTTATGGAACCGGTGATGCGCGAATTGAAACTGAAAAGCAAACAGATACTCATCTCCGTAGCTGCCGGCATCAGTTTTGAAGAACTGGCTCATTATGTCGTAGCATCGGAAATGGCCATGTTCCGCCTGATTCCGAACACCGCTATCAGCGAACTGGAAAGTATGACGCTTGTTGCCGCCCGCAATACGAACGATGAACAAGACAAATTCATCCTCCGGTTGTTCAGCGAGATGGGAACCGTGATGCTTATTCCCGAAGATAAAATAGCGGCAGCCACCGCATTGACCTCCTGCGGCATCGCTTACGTATTGAAATACGTTCAGGCAGCCATGCAAGCCGGAATCGAAATGGGACTTCGTCCCAAAGATGCCATGCAGATGATAGCACAATCCTTAAAAGGAGCAGCCGCACTGATTCAGAACAATGACACCCACCCCAGCGTAGAAATCGACAAGGTCACCACTCCGGGCGGAATCACAATCAAGGGGATCAATGAACTGGAACACAACGGATTCACCTCCGCTATCATCAAAGCCATGAAAGCCTCCAAATAATACCATAGAATTATTAATCATAAAAATACGAACCACTTGTATGAATGAACAAATTAAACAGATCGCAGAACGCCTCCGCGGATTACGTGATGTACTGGAACTGACCGCAGAGGATATCGCCCGCGACAGCGACATCTCTGCCGAAGAATACCGACTTGCAGAAACCGGAGACTACGATATCTCTGTCAGCATGTTACAAAAAATAGCCCGCACGTATAATATAGCTCTCGACGCCCTGATGTTTGGCGAAGAGCCTAAAATGAGCAGCTACTTCGTGACCCGTGCCGGCAAAGGAGTCAGCATCGAACGTACCAAAGCTTATAAATACCAATCACTGGCTTCAGGATTCATGAACCGTACCGCCGATCCGTTCATCGTCACTGTTGAACCGAAAGCAAACGACGAACCAATCCATTATAACCAACATAACGGACAAGAATTCAACCTTGTCATCGAAGGACGTATGCTTATCAACATCGAAGGCAAAGAAATCATCCTCAACCAAGGCGATAGTATCTATTTTAACTCTAAACTTCCACATGGCATGAAAGCGCTCGATGGCAAAACAGTACGTTTTCTGGCAGTAATTATGTAATAACATCATGGTAGAAAGATTTTTATCACAGACCTCTTTCAGTTCACAAGAGGATTTTATCAAAAACTTGAAAATAAACGTCCCGGAGAACTTCAACTTCGGCTATGACGTAGTAGACGCCTGGGCTGCCGAACAACCTGACAAGAACGCTTTACTTTGGACAAATGACAAAGGCGAAAGTCGCCAATTCTCATTTGCCGACATGAAACGATCTACGGACATGACCGCTTCTTACTTCCAGAGCCTGGGTATCGGCCGTGGCGACATGGTGATGCTGATTCTGAAACGCCGTTATGAGTTCTGGTATAGCACCATCGCTCTTCACAAACTAGGAGCAACTGTCATTCCGGCTACTCACTTGCTGACCAAGAAGGATATTATCTATCGCTGCAACGCTGCCGACATCAAAATGATCGTAGCTGCCGGCGAAGGAATCATCCTGCAACATATCAAAGATGCTCTTCCCGAATGTCCCACGGTTGAAAAGTTAGTCAGTGTCGGTCCGGAAATCCCGGAAGGCTTCGAAGATTTCCATCAGGGTATCGAAAATGCTGCTCCGTTTGTACGTCCGCGCCATGCGAACACTAACGACGACATCTCTCTGATGTATTTTACTTCCGGCACTACCGGTGAACCTAAGATGGTGGCACATGACTTTACTTATCCGTTAGGTCATATCGTTACCGGTAGTTTTTGGCACAACCTGGACGAGAACAGTCTTCACCTCACCATTGCCGATACCGGCTGGGGAAAAGCGGTATGGGGCAAACTCTACGGACAGTGGATTGCCGGAGCCAATATCTTCGTCTACGACCACGAGAAGTTTACCCCGGCAGCTATTCTGGAAAAAATCCAGGAATATCATGTCACCTCTCTCTGTGCACCTCCTACCATCTTCCGGTTCTTGATTCACGAAGACCTGACAAAGTTCGACTTGTCTTCACTAAAATACTGCACCATTGCCGGAGAAGCATTGAACCCCGCTGTATTTGAAACTTTCAAGAAACTGACGGGTATCAAACTGATGGAAGGTTTCGGACAAACAGAAACAACCCTTACCATCGCCACCATGCCTTGGATGGAACCGAAACCGGGAAGCATGGGGCTTCCGAATCCTCAATATGATGTAGACTTGATCGACCATGAAGGCCGCTCTGTTGAAGCGGGTGAGCAAGGACAAATTGTAATCCGCACCAGCAAAGGTAAACCTCTTGGACTTTTCAAAGAATACTACCGGGATGCGGAACGCACTCACGAAGCTTGGCACGATGGTATTTATTACACCGGCGATGTTGCCTGGAAAGACGAGGACGGCTACCTTTGGTTTGTCGGTCGTGCAGACGACGTAATCAAGAGCTCCGGTTACCGCATCGGCCCATTCGAAGTGGAAAGTGCGTTGATGACTCATCCGGCTGTTGTGGAATGTGCTATTACCGGAGTACCCGACGAGATTCGCGGTCAGGTGGTAAAAGCTACGATTGTTCTATCCAAAGACTATAAAGCACGTGCCGGAGAAGAACTGATTAAGGAATTACAGAATCACGTGAAGAAAGTGACTGCTCCTTATAAATATCCGCGTGTCATCGAGTTCGTAGAAGAGCTTCCGAAGACAATCAGCGGTAAAATCCGCCGGGTGGAGATTCGCGAAAACGATAAGAAGTAAATCATAAACAACTCTAATCAATAGAAGAACGATATTACAGATGATGTAATATCGTTCTTCTCATATCTACCCAACAATAAAATTCAACAGAAACAATATGACAGTTCCTGTTTATTTGAAACTCTCTTTTTTCCAATAATTATGTCCTTCAATAATATGACTGTTATTAGCTTTATAAAAATCCTTCACAGGAGTCATCTGAAAACAATCATTAATAATAGCATTATCGACATCTTCAAATGTAACAATCGTTTGTTCGATAACAGGATACTTAGATCTAATATTATTCAAAACAATCTGCTTACATTTACTGAATTGCCACGGTGAACCAGTCTGCGATGAGAAATCCACATTATCAAAACGAATATCTTCAGCAATATCAACTATAAATCCAACCTCTGCCTTCATATTAATATTTGAAAAGGACAAGCCTTGTACGGGCATTTCTTCAATCCCTTTAATATAACCAATTTGCTTGATATCAGAACCTGTAATATTGCTTAAATGAATGTTCCGGAAAACAGGAGTCCGCTCACTGACAGGCTCTATTTTTGACTCTTTATCATAGAACAAATCAAAAATGAAGGCATTCCGCTGAATATTCTTCATGACGATATTATCTACCCGAAGCTCTTCAACGACCCCTCCTCTCCCGCGCGAGGACTTTAGACGAATACCAGAATCCGTACCATCGAAAACACAATTAGAAATTGTCACTCTCCTTACACCGCCTGACATTTCACTACCAATAACTACCCCTCCATGACCGGAAAGCATAACACAATTAGTTATCGTTATATTTTCACATGCCTTTCCATATTTCCGTCCATCAGCATCACGCCCCGATTTAATTGTGATACAATCATCTCCCACACTAATAAAACAATCAGAAATACGTACATTCCGGCAAGAAGAAGGGTTTATTCCATCCGTATTGGGACCTTTTGGATCTTTTGAGGGGTTATATATCGTCACTCCATGCACTGTTACATTATCACAAAAAGCCGGATTTATGGTCCAAAAAGGAGAATTGACAATTCTCACATTCTCTATCAACACATTGTTACATTCATAAAACTGAATAAAAGGAGGACGAAACATACGACGCTCTAAAGAAGGTTTATAATAATCCGAGATTTCCAGTTCTTCATTAGCCTCTTCCCACATTCGTTGTAGTTTATTCAAAGCAGGCAATTTTCCTCCGTTTTTTTTAATCAGTTCCCGTGTTTCTTTCTCCCAGCTCCACCATTTAAATCCATTACCGTCCAGTGTTCCACGCCCGGTTATAGTCAAATTCTCCGCATCATGCGCATAAATCAGGGGAGACAAAGTATTCATCACTGTACCTTCCCAACGAATCTTCACAAAAGGAAGATAATCTTCAAAACGATCTGAAAAACGAAGAACAGCTCCGGACTCCACATACAAAGTTATATTACTTTTCATGTAGATAGTGGCTGTCAAATAAACACCTGCCGGGAAATAAATAGTTCCTCCACCTTCAGAAGATGCTTTTTCAATCGTTTGGTTTATTAACTCCGTACAAGATTCAATACCTCGGGGATCAGCTCCAAGCTCCTTCATATTAAAGGTACGAGCCCATGCGGTTACGGCTATAACAAGTCCCACTACACAAATAAATAGACGTTTCATTTATAGTTCTCATTTAAAATTTTACTAGTTCTAATTGTCAAAACAAAAGTACGAGGTATCTTCTCTCTTTACAGGGTAATAATTGTGCTTGATAGAGGATAGACAGGTGGATTAAATATGCAAAAGCGTGCATTTTATGTTCAATCACTATTTTAAATTTCCTTTTTAATCCAGTTTTATTTATTTTTGCTCTACACATAATTTATAATATCATGAAGACACTCTATGTTTTCCTTTTATGCTTATACACCAGTCTGACTATAGCAGCTCAACCTCTTTGCCAGATTAAACACTTCTCTGTCAATAATGGTCTTTCGCAAGGAGTAGTAGTGAATATAATGCAAGACAAAAAAGGATTTCTTTGGTTCGCCACCTGGAATGGACTAAACAAATTCGACGGATACACATTTAAAAATTACAAAGCATTTCCGGGAGACGGCTGTACTTTAACGACTAACCGTTTCTCTTATATTACAGAAAGCAAAGACGGAGATATATGGTGCAAATCTTATGATAACCGTGCATATCTATTTGATATTCAGACAGAGAAGTTTATTGACATACTCCTTCCTATTGAATCATCCCTGCAACAAACCAACATAGTCAGCAATATCTATACCTTAAATAAAGGAATTACGTGGATCACCTGTGAACAAGGTTATGCTTTCAGAATCAATGAGCAAACCTGCAAAGAAGGAAAAGATATCATATTATACAGCAGCTTTAACCAAAATTTAAAAGGAAACAAGATATTCGACATTTACGAAGATTCCGACGGGGACGAATGGATCATGACAGATAAGGGAGTAACCATCATCGGAAAAAAACGAATCAACAGCGATTATCCGTTTAAAATGGTAAAAGAATATAATAAGAAAATATATCTTATCTCAACTTCCGGAAAAATCGCAATATATGATCCCAAGAACGGAAATATAAAATTCCAGGAACTACCATGTTCTGTCACAGATATCTATTCCATATCTTCCATTTCCCCTTCTAATGACAGGATCGGCTTAGGAACTGACAACGGATTTATAACATACGATACAGAAAAGAAAAAATTCCAGCATTTTAATATACAGACAGCCACCCAGCCATCCAATGAAGCTCATTTTTTTTATCAGGACAAAACCGGAGAAGTCTGGATCTTTGCCAATACCTCCGGTGTGATAAAGCTAAATCTGCAAACAGGAGATAAACAGCACTTCACAGCTCCTATACAAAACCTGATCCAATATGAACGCGACAACCGATACATGATCTTTGAAGACCATGAAGGTACACTATGGATGAGTCCTCAAAAAGGGCATTTGTGCTATTATGATCGCGACAGTAATCAACTGAAACTATACTTTGCAGATGAAAACAATCCCGCTTCCCTATTTGCCCCCTCTATTCGTTATTATTATACCGACCGGCAACAGAATGTATGGATTACCAATGACCGGGGCGTAGACAAAATATCTTTCTATCCCAATAAATACAAAATACGCCCCATAGACAATGGATTGGAAATACGTGCTTTTCTTGCCGACAAACAGAAACGTCTCTGGGTTGCTTCCAAAAAGGGAAACGTCAGAATTTACCGTCCGGATGGGACATTAGAAGGCTACCTTTCTCCACAGGGTATAATCACCCCTCAAGAGGTTACTTTCGGAAAAAGTGTGTACTGTTTTATGGAAGATAAACAAGGAAATATATGGATGGGAACCAAAAAAGACGGCCTCATCCTTCTAAAGAAGAAAAACGAACACTCTTATCTTTTACAACAATTCGTCCATCAGCCACAAGATACATACAGTTTAAGTAACAATAGTGTCTATAGTATTATTCAGGATAGCCATGACAATATATGGATCGCATGTTATGGAGGTGGTCTCAACCTATTATCACACGTACCTGATGGTTCTACCAACTTTATTCATAGCGGCAACCGGCTGAAAAACTATCCTGTTTCTACTTCACTCAAAATAAGACATATCGCAGAAGCCCCCAACGGAGTGTTATTGATTGGCACAACCAATGGTTTACTTACATTCTCCAATAAGTTCGATCAGCCAGAAGAAATTAAGTTCTATCATAGCAACCGTATCCCTAACGTAGATTCCAGCCTTAGCAGTAATGATGTCATGCAAATATTTACTGACAGTCGAAAAAACACTTATGTAATAACATTCACCGGAGGAATCAGCCAGGTTATCTCTAAAAATCTGCTCACGGAAGATATACAATTCAAAAGTTATACAATCAAAGACGGATTAGCTTCCGATTTGGTACTTTCAATGCTCGAAGATACTCAAAAACAATTATGGGTAATCTCCGAAAACTCCATATCCAAATTCAATCCACAACAAGGAACATTTGAGAATTATGGAAGTAATTACTTTCAGAGAGAACTGAACCTCACTGAAGCAGTTCCCACACTAACCAGTCAAAAGAAAATCGTTCTCGGAACCAATCAAGGGATACTTGAAATCAACACAGAACAAATGAAAAAAAGTTCTTATGTACCTCCTATTGTATTTACCGGACTCAAAATACAAGGAAGTCAACTTCATGTAGCGCTTGATGACATAAAAGAACTGGAACTAAATCCTTCGGAACGTAATGTCACCTTTCAATTTGCAGCCATTGATTATGTAAATCCCGATGCCATCGAATACGCCTATCGTCTGCAAGGCCTGGAAGAAGAATGGAACGAAGCCGGTAATAACCGCTCTGCAACATACATAAATTTACCTGCCGGAGAATATCAACTGCAAATCCGTTCCAGCAATAGCGACGGAGTATGGACCGATAATATACGCACTCTCCCCATTCATGTTTTACCCACTTTTTGGGAAACATACTGGGCATGGTTATTCTATATTGTCATGTTCGTGTTATTCACTACTATCATTGTATACATTCTGTTCTATATCTACCGTTTGCGGCATCAGGTTGACTTGGAACAACATTTATCCAATATCAAATTACGCTTCTTCACTGATATTTCACATGAATTACGCACTCCTTTAACTTTAATATCCAGCCCTGTATCAGAAATTCTAGCGCATGAAGCAATCTCTCCGACAGTTCGGGAACATCTAAATTTGGTACATAAAAACACAGAACGTATGCTTCGTCTGGTTAATCAACTACTGGATTTCCGCAAAATCCAAAATAAGAAGATGAAAGTGTTGGTAGAAAAGACAGAACTCGTTTCCCAATTACAGAAGATAATGGAAAGCTTCCACCTTATAGCAAAAGAAAAGAGAATTGATTTCCAACTTCAAACTAATACAGACAAAATATACGCATGGGTAGACCGTGACAAATTTGAAAAGATATTCTTCAATCTACTTTCAAATGCCTTCAAATATACACCGAACGGGAAGAAAGTAACGGTAAATATGATAACAGGTTCGGAGCAAGTCACCATCTCCGTATCCGATGAAGGCATTGGCATTGCTCCCGAAAAGCAACAATCCCTATTTTATCGATTTGAAACACTGGCACAATACAATATCTTGCAGCCCTCATCCGGCATTGGGCTTTCACTGGTACGCGAATTAATAGAATTACATCACGGAAATATCCAAGTGAAAAGCGAGCCGGGAAGTGGAAGTGAATTCATTGTCACACTTCCTAAGGAAGAAAAAGCATTTGCAGACGATCAACAAGCCGAATTTATTTTATCCGACAGTGACAATAATTCACCGACGATACAAGCTACTGAAGAAGATTCGGATAATACATCCTTCAAGGCAGCATACGCAGAGAATGAAAATAAAACCGACACAGAGGATGAAAAAACTTCCATTCTTATTGTCGAAGACAACAATGAATTACGTCATTTCCTATGGAATATCCTGTCAGAGACTTACACTGTTCTCGAAGCAGCAAATGGAAAAGAAGGATTAAAATATGCACAGCAGTACATTCCGGATCTGATAATCAGTGATGTCATGATGCCGGTCATGGATGGATTAGACATGGTGAAAGCAATCAAAGCCGATCATAACACCTGCCAT
This sequence comes from Bacteroides sp. AM37-9, assembly GCF_003603455.1. Taxonomy (NCBI): domain Bacteria; kingdom Pseudomonadati; phylum Bacteroidota; class Bacteroidia; order Bacteroidales; family Bacteroidaceae; genus Bacteroides; species Bacteroides sp. AM37-9. The sequence continues at coordinate 127,746 of NZ_QTNF01000001.1, forward strand.
ATTCCTATTATATTACTATCAGCAAAATCTTCTTTAGATGATCGGATAGCAGGACTGGAACAAGGTATCGATGACTACATTACCAAACCATTCAGCTCTACATACTTAAAAACCAGAATCTTGTCGCTGCTCCGTCAACGTAAACAGCTACAAGATCTATATTTATCGAAACTGTCAGAGCATACTCAAGAAGAGGATCATATAAATGGGTGGGAGCCTTCACAACCTCAAGTGACTCCATACGATGAACAATTCATGCAACAAGTAATGGCGTTTATGGAGGAACAAATGGATAATACAGATATCACCATCGACGACTTCGCCAACAAACTAATGTTAAGCCGTACGGTATTCTACCGAAAATTAAAATCCATTGTTGGGCTGACTCCGGTAGATTTCGTATGTGAAATGCGCATCAAACGAGCCGCCCAGCTAATTGAAAAAAGTGAATACAGTTTCTCCCAAATTGCTTATATGACCGGTTTCAATGACCCGAAGTACTTTAGCAGGCGCTTCAAAAAAATCATGGGAGTCACTCCTACAGAATATAAAGAAAGAAAGGGAGATGCCTCATAAGCACCTCCCCTTTCCTTACCAGTTTTCTATATTCAATTACAATACACCTTTTTTACCTTGCGTTCCATATTGATTCACGGCAGATACCTTCAAAGCATAATTCACTTCCGACACCGGAAAAGAGGTATCAGTAGTCGTCCCGAGAATCTGTTCTCCATCATATACAATATATCCAATCGCATTCTTCACAGGATTCCATTTAAGAGTGCCTTGCTGATAAACCAGACTGCGCGGACTTCCTAATTTCTCCATCATAATACGCGGATTCCAGCCATCATTACCCGGAATCATATTTTCGTACGTATATTTGTCCGCCTCCTCTTTCGTTATAGTTGCCTGACAGGTACCCGATACTTCCTTACCGGTTTGGCGGTCTTTATATTGATATTCCGTTTTGCGTTTACTTAAATCCAACACATTACCCTGTGCATCACGACTATTGTATTCGGCAAAAATTCCGGGAACCGTTCCCATATTCGTCCATCCTTCATCAGCGACAGGGATAAGCATAATGGTATTGATATACACCGTCTTCGAATTATTATGCCATGGACGCCCCAACTTCAAACGTCCGTCAGCCGCTTCACTGTTTCCATCTATAATGCAATTACGAAAAGCATAACCATATTTGGCATCTTTATGGGAAGGAGCCACTATTACTGCTCCACTCCGTACATTATAAAGCGTACAGTTTTCCAGCAACACATCACCACCACCATAAAAATAGTCTACCGCGCCTTCTATCCAGCAATCTTTCACATAGTGCCGACTGACATCATTATTGGCAGTCATCCAAGTATCTTGAAAAGAACGGAACTTACAATTATAAAAGGAAGCACAATCTGCCTGACTATTCATAGCCAAAGCCTGCGGACCATTATCTGATAAAACTCCCCAGTCATTCACATACGAAATGTTTTCCGTATAAAAGTGGTCTCCTTTTACCACCACTACCGATCCCTCGTATTTATAAACTGGAGAGGAAGGATTATGAACCGAGTGTTCCCAATAAGCTGTTTTTCCACCTATTTCTTTACCGGTCAGTTTACTACCAACATTCAAGTTTAAATGAATAATGGTCTTATCCTTATCCTGGCCTATTAAATGTACGTATGGCTTATTCTTAGGGATAATCACCTGCTCATTATACAAGCCATTCTTTATCAGAATCAACCAAGGTTTCGTCTGTCCGTCAGGTACAGCATTGATTGCTTCCTGAACCGTTTTATAATCTCCACTACCATCAACAGCTACAATAGCCTGATAAGGCGATGAGTCCGCCTGTGCATAAATCATTGCACAGGCACTCATCAATAAAATTGATAATACAATATTCTTCATGATATTCTTTATACCTAACAATTATAGGATCAATTAATACCAACGTGGATCACCAGCATTACCCGTTCCGGCGAACCCGGCTCCCGGTTTAATATGGAAATCACCGTTTAATGGATCAACGAACAAGTCATCCGAGCTTTGTTTTATTCTCGTTATTTCTTCAAACCTGTTATTGCCTTCCTGCAGGTCGGAGGTGATATAACAATTATCAGAGAAGTTCAAAATGTCATAAGCACCATTTCCACTATTCATTTTCTTTCCTTTGTTCGGACCGGAGAAAATCAAATTCCGCATTGTCGCAGATTTCGGAGAAGGCGGAGTACTTGCCGCATTATCGAAACGGAAAACTTTAGGCAATTCCTTCTTAGCATCCATAGAATTATAGAAAGTACAATTTTCCAATATCACATCACCGATTCCCCCTTTCACGTCCATCAACTGGTCACCAATATTAATCAATGTACTATTCGTTATAGAAACCCTTTCCAACTGATCGATATTTTTTCCGAAATTAATCATTCCATATCCGTCCGTACCAACTTCGGATATGACACAGTTATCGATCGTAATATCCGTCATGAACACACCACTTCCATCGCTAATACGTACAAGCGTACGTTTTATGTTCTGTATAGCACAGCCTGTGAATGAAATAGACTGGGCATAAGAACTATTTTTCCAATCCGTCATATAACTGGCCTCGCCATTTCCATTCAGGCAAACAAACTCGAATGACAGAGACTGTATCGGAGAAGCCAATGATATTTTATTAGTCACAATAAGCTGTGGACGATTATTTTCATTAGCTTCCGTACTGGTAAACAAAATATTATCCAATCCCGGAATCTTTAGTTCACTTACCTTATACACCGCCCCCGGAGTAAATTGGACAGTTACATTGCTACATTCTTTCTCTTTCACAAAATTAGATAACAATGTACTTAAATCAATGACTCCGGTTTCCGTAGCCTCCACAAAAAGGATTTCGCTACCACCCAATCCCAGTGTCTTGAATACATACGAACCACGTAATGCATCATTATTATAAATCCGAACACGATAGGTCGCTCCATTCTCCAATTCGGAGAGTGTTTTTGAACAAGCCGCTATATCTTCCGAAGTCAAATCAATCTGTTTTTCCTCACCATATTTCGTATCCACCATTTGAGCCAACGTCAGATGAGTTACCCTGTTCGTTTCTTCCCATGTCAAGGTTGCGGAATTAGCTGTAACTTCCACTCCGGTAAATAATTGCTCATCCGGAGTTTTAAATGCTACACTGACATAAGTGCTTGCCTTTCCCTGCGCATCTTCTCCTTTCATACGAACAGAATATTGCGTAGAACCGTTGAACTCCTGAAACAAAGTACGATATTCCACCCTCATAGGCGTATTACTCTCTGAAAATACAGTCAATGTATCTTTCAGAATCGTATCTGTCCTTACATAATTTTCCGCATTAAACTCCAAGCTGTCCGTATAAAACTCAAAAATATAGACTTTTGCATTCACAATCTGCGAATATCTTAATGTAACCGAAGTCGCATCGGTAGCCGACTTATCGAACGTCAACGGACGGAACAAAGCATCATAGTTCTTATTAACTGTCCAGTCATTGGCATCGTCCTCACAGGAAGACATACCCACTATCAAAGCCAATAGTACATACAGGCATGCTCCGGATAATCTATTAACTAGTCTTTTCATCTTTTCCTACCATTAATTATTTATAACCATACGAATTAGAAACATACCCTTGCGTCTTATTGACATCCTCATAATAAATAGCGAATACATGGCGATAATTACACACTCCATTACCAACAGAATATTTACGGAACTCCGCTTCGGCTTCACCGCCCCAGTTCAGCCTGCCAAACAAATTCGAATAGTCGTAAGACGCATTCAGCCCTGTACCGCAAACCAATATTCTAGCCATTGTTTTCACATAATTAGTATTCAGGGTTGCATTTATATCACCATCCTTATTCAATGTCACCTGCATACTGATCCAGTTGCACTCATACTGTCCTTTTGATGTAGAAGCAGTACCGGTTCCCATATCCTCATTGAAGTTAACAGACGACATATCAATGTATTCCGGATTATCAGAGTCTTCATATTTATAATAGATTTTTCTCGGTATTTCATCCACTTGATAAGTCTTCCCGAAAATAGTCACCGGCTTGTAGTCATACAACATACAAAGACCTATTTTCATCTCTTCTATTTTCTCCGCCAACAATCCCCAACGTGTCAAATCCTGACGACGAATAGATTCACAACCAAACTCCCATGCCCGTTCATTGACAATAGCCGTGAAGAAATCCGCGTCATACTGCGTGATTTCGGGAGCACCAGTACCAAATGCTCTTTCACGAACCTTTTCCAAAGCCTGTCGGGGAGACATACCGGCAATCGGACTAACTGCATCCGGCCCTGTCAATACATTTTGAGCCTCCGCAAACATCAGGTAAATATCTGAATACCGCATCAAAATCCAGTTGATACCAGTAGCAATACGTGAATTAGCTTTCGGGAAACGGACTTTCATATAATTATCAGTCATCCAATACCAACGCCATTTACCACAAGCCACTCCTAATGGATTACAGCGAATAACTTCCTTATTTTTTCCATTCTCATTGATATATTCCTGGAAAACACAAGTAACATCCCGACGGGTGTCTGCCGGATCAAATGAATAAAAATAGTAAGCAGTAGTAGCCGCATATCCTGCCCCTCCCATACCTTGGGTGGTATTAAAAACCCCTCTGTTCAGGTTGTATCCCATCGTGGCCCCCACATCTCCATTCTGTCCTTCACCAAAAGCAACTTCAAACAGGTTTTCATTATACTTGTTGTATTCCAGATGATTGACAGTAGACCAAATATTCTCATAACTGGGATCAAGCTCATGAGGATTATCAGTCGCTCCCAAAATCTCCGCACACTGTTTGGCAGCCAGTTCATAATAATCTTTCCAATTCTTAGGGCGACCGACGAAATATCCGTTCATTTCCGGAATGGTCGGATGATGTTCCACATCCAAGTCCGGAAACTGATTTCCATCCCGTACAGACCATCCTCCGGCAAATAGCGCTACTTTTGCCAGCAGTCCTTTGGCAAAACCTTTATTCATGCGTTCTACCGTATATGATTCTTCTCCCATCCAAGGCAGATATTCAATTGCCTCTTTCAAATCCTCTATGATATAATTATAAACAATATCACGATCCACTTTTCCTATATAGACATTTCCCAATCCGCTTTCAGACGCATGCTCTTTATATGGCACATCTCCCCAATAACGAATCAATTCAAAATAGCCTAACGCTTTTAGTGCTAATGCCTCTCCTAAATATCTACGCATGGCAGCCTTGTCCGAAGTAGATTGCATCAACGGTGACCGACGTATACCATCTACGATAGTAGTGGCGGATTCTGCCAGATAATAAAGTTTGTCCCATCTGGTATTCCGGTTATAATTATCGTCATAAAAATTGCCAGCACCTTCATCACGAAGTGTCGAATTATAGTTTTCCGTAGAAAACGCACCCGAGCCAACCTCCACGTCAGAAGCTCCCTGCCAGTTGACACACAGTTTCTGACCATATATATAGGTGTCCGTCATTGTCGCATATACACCCATCAGGGCTGCTTCCGTTAGAGCAGTCGATTTAAACAGATTCTCATCACTTGGAATAGAAGGACTTTCGGTATCCAAAAAATTATCCATACACGAAGTGCATAACACAGAGGAGGATAAAACCGCTAAAAATAGTTTCTGTATTTTCATTTTTCAAGTATTAAAAAGTAACATTAAGACCGAATACATAAGAATGTGCTTTCGGATATGCAGAATAATCCACACCCGGAGTCAAAGGGGTAGAACGTTGTGTGCTCACTTCAGGATCCTGTCCGGAATAAGCTGTCCAGCAAAACAGGTTATTGGCCGTAGCATACACGCGCAGGTTCTTGACTCCTAGCTTACGAGTCACAGTAACCGGAAGCGTATACCCTAACGTCAGGTTACTACAACGCAAAAAAGAACCATCTTCAATCGCCCAGTCCGTCACAAGCGTACGCCCCATCATAGGCATCCAGATAGAGGCTTTGGAATTGATTTCAACAAAGCGTTCCGGATTGGCGTCATTACCATACATTACATTGGCACCCGTTTCCGGATCAATAATCGACCAACGGTTTTCCAAACTCATAAAATCTCTGATATTATTATATTTACGATTCGTATGAGTGGATGCCATAATCTTATTGGCATTATATACTTTATTGCCATATGACCAGTTGAACATTGCCGCCAAGTCAAACCCTCTCCATGCAGCATTCAGCCCGAATCCGCCAATATGCTTTGGCTGTACACTACCGATCACTTTACGGTCATTATCCGCATCGATCACACCGTCATTATTCTGATCCTTCAGTTTGATAAAGCCCGGACCAAAGTTAGGCAGGTCATTAGAGAACAAAGCCCTGTCGTCTACTACCCCTTCATTCAGTATCCATTTTTTCGTATTCTCATCAAACGTAAAGTCGTCTACAGAATAAAAGCCCTCTACTTCGAATCCATAAATCTGTCCTACCGCCTGACCTACAATAGCACGAAAATCATCAGAGCCGATATCCGGTCGCCAGTTGGATTGCGCACTCAATACGGTTGCCGTTCCATCCAGTTTATTCACTATATTTTTATTGAATGATATATTGAAGTTAGCGCCCAGATAGAAATCTTTACTATTGATAATCGTTCCGCTAAGCGTAAGTTCAACTCCCCTGTTCGTACTGCGGCCTACATTCTGATACTGATATTCATATCCCGAATTTGAAGGAAGATCCATGCGTAAGATTAAATCTTTCGTTATATCATTATAGAAGTCAACCGTCACATTCAAACGGCTATTAAAGAGGCTGGCATCTATTCCCACATTAGAGGATAACTTCGTTTCCCAAGTCAGATTCTCGTTCCGCAAGGTGTTCTGCAATTTCAGGGCACTCTGTACTGTTTCATTTAGATAATATTGCCTATTGGCAGAAGATTCCATTTTATAATCCTGTCTCCAGTATGAATTGACACGCGCATTACCAACTGACCCGTAACTCACACGAAGTTTCAGATTATCCAGCCAGTCTTCCGTCTGCTTCATAAATTTTTCCTGGGAAATGCGCCATGCCAATGCCATACCCGGGAAAAATCCCCAACGGTTTTCAGGAGCGAACACATTCGTTCCGTCGGCACGGGCTGTAAAAGTGAACATGTACCGGTCTTTGAAAGCATAGTTTAAACGACCGAAGTAAGATGCCGTACGAGAAGGTTCACCAAGAGTGGTATACGTTGGTTGGGATTCTCCATAGTTCCACATAGCCAACACTTCGCTCGCCGTAAAATCCATAGGATAATATTTGGATGAGGCAATCATCTGATTTCTGTAATTACTCACCATTTCATGTCCGGCCATCAGATCAAGACGGTGATTCTTTTTCAGAGAGAACCGGTAACTCAATATGTTCTGCAAGTTCCATCGTGCACCTTTCTCATCCGTACGTTTGGCTACGGGCTGACCGGCATTGGAGCTCGACTCTCCGGTTTTCTTTAACCAGACATTATCGGTATAATTATAAGTGTATGCGTAACTACCTTTCAGCTGATAAGTCAATCCTTTAACAATTTCCCAGTTAAAGCCGGCATTATAAGTCATAGAAAACTGGTTTTGCTTCTTATACTCATTCACCGTATTATATACAGGATCATTCAATGATGATAACAATGCATCATCCGAGTAATCAATTTCACCCCCCAAAGCATCTCCCGCATCTATACTTGCAAGGCTGTTGATTGGCGAGAAAAGAACGGCATCTCTCAATTTACCTCCATTGGTACCCGCACCGTCAATCACCATTCTAGTCAAACGGCTGGAAAACTCAAACTTCAATTTGTTACTCAACTTTTTATCCATCTTCACACTCAAGTTATCCCTCACATAATTGGAGTTGAGCATAATGTACTTCTCATCATCCCGCGTATAACTCAAATTATAACGCAATGTGGCATCCGTTCCTCCTGTTATACCAACGTTATAGCTTTGTTTGAATCCGGTGTTTCCATATACTTTATCCTGCCAGTTCGTGCCTTCTACCGAACGATAAATATTGCGGTCGTCCCAACGTCCATACATCGAATTAATGCTACTGGTCAGAGAGGTGCCCGGATCAAGTTCTTTCTGATAACAGTAGTATTCGTAAGGTGAAAGTACCCCCGTCAGATTATACACATTACTGACACCCCAGTGAGCATTGAATGAGATTTCTGTTTTTCCCGCCTTACCGCTTTTTGTAGTAACAAGAATAACGCCGTTCGCACCTTTAGCTCCATAGATGGCGGTAGAAGAAGCATCTTTCAAAACATCAATGCTTTGAATATCACCGGGAGGAATATCATTGATATTACTCACCTGAAAACCGTCAACAATATATAACGGTGAATTGTCCTGGGTAATAGAACCACCACCACGTACTGTAATCTGGATTGTTGCATCGGGCGATCCATCAGTAGCCACGACATTCACACCTGCCAGTTTTCCTGTAATAGCCGCAGCCGCAGAAGTTATCGGAATATCCTTCAAAACCTTCTCACTCACTGAAGAAATCGCACCGGTCAAATCTCCGCGGCGTGAGGTTCCGTACCCTACCACTACCACTTCGTCCAAAGTCTGATTGTCTTCTTCCAACACAACTTTCAGATGTTTGCCCGGTTTCACAGTCGCAACAACTGATTTCATTCCTACAAAACTAATTTCCAACTTTGTTGCATCTTCGGGAACAGACAAAGTGAAATTTCCATCCAAGTCGGTAATTGTACCGACGGAGGACTTTTTCAACACCTTCACACTAGCACCAATAATAGCATCGCCGTTGGTATCCACCACTGTTCCTTTCACAGATACCTTCTGTGCATATACTGTTGTCGCCGTTATAAAGCACAAGAGCAAGCAACATATATACGCGAAGCATCTTCGCAAAAATAAATGTCTTTGTACATCCATAGTATTATCTTGATTAATTTGTTTCATTTTTGATGTTACAAAAGTCACACTTTTACAGCTGTTTTCCACTCATTATTTATGCAAAAGCGTGGACTTTTTATATAGAATGCCTTATTTTACTGTAATAATTATCACTTCTCCTTCGCGTGTATCCACATCATACAAATAAGTATCACGTAATGCCACTCCTTTTAAAGGCGCTTTCTCACTAATCATCGGACGTGAGATTTGCTGTACTTTAAATAATGCGTTCGGATTCGCTTCTTCTTCCTTCTTCTGTTTCAACGATGCTCCTTCAGCAGCCAATTTCCAGTAAGAGCGCAGACGCAGATTGCCTCCAATTTCCGAACGTAACACAGCTTTTACCAGCTTACCGTCCTTCCAGGTCAATTCATCAATCAAAAAACCTCCTCGGGCACGCAACCCTTTCACTGTCCCGCTCTTCCATTCCGAAGGCAACGAAGGCAACAGATGAATCGCACCGTCATGACTTTGCACCAACATTTCGGCAATACCAGCCGTGCAACCAAAGTTCCCATCTATTTGGAAAGGTGGATGCGCGTCGAACAAATTAGGATACGTTCCGCCTCCCTGTCCTTTCTGTATTTCAGGACTGACATAAGTCAACTGATTCTTTATCAACTGATAAGCATGATCCCCGTCAAGCATACGAGACCAAAAACAAACTTTCCATCCCATTGACCAACCGGTAGAAGGATCCCCCCGTTGTATCAATGTATTTTTTGCAGCTTCAAAGAGTACCGGAGAGCGATAAGGAGAAATCTGATAACCGGGATATAGCCCCCAAAGATGAGAGATGTGCCGGTGACGATCATTAGGATGATCCCAGTCTTCAAACCATTCCTGCAATTGTCCGTACTGCCCTACCTGCATCGGAGGCAACTGCCGGCGCATATTCTTCAATGTATCACAAAAATCGGTATCTGCGTTCAGCACTTTGGCAGCTTCGCATGTATTTGAAAATAAATCAAAAACCAACTGATTATCCATCGTAATTCCTGCAAAAAGATTACTTTTTTTCTTTATCCAGCGCGGAGAATTTTCGGGTGAATTGGAAGGAGTAACAACCAAATAACCTGTATTCGGGTCGCGTACCAAAAAGTCGACAAAGAACTCCGAAGCGCTTTTCATCATCGGATATGCTTCCTCCAAATATTTCTTATCACCGGAAAACAAATAACGGTCCCATAAATGCTGGCAAAGCCATGCGTTAGCCACAGGCCACGTTCCACAATAAGGACGGTCCACCGCACCCGTCATACGCCACAAATCCGTATTATGATGCAATACCCAGCCACGACAACCATACATCCGGCTCGCAGCTTCACGCCCATTCTCGCTTAATTCACGTACCATCTGGATGAATGGTTTATGAAGTTCGGCCAAGTTGGTGATTTCCGCCGGCCAGTAATTCATTTCAGCATTAATATTCGTTGTATAATTGCAGCTCCAGGGAGGTCCCGGGTTATGATTCCATTTGCCCTGCAAGTTGGCGGGCTGGCATCCGGGCTGTGAAGATGCAATTAATAAGTAACGTCCATACTGGAAATACAACGCTATCAATGCCGGATCATAGGATGAAGAAAACTCCTTGATACGTACATCCATCGGTTTATTAACCTGGGAAGTTTCACCCAAATCCAAAGTCACACGGTTGAATTGCTCCTGATAAGCAGCTATATGGGCAGCTTTCGCCTTATCATACTCCTTCTCCGCATTTTTCAGATAGGTTTTATTCCGCTGATACGGATCACCCGATATATCTTTATAATTGACGAAGTTTGTTGCCATCGAGATGTACAATGTAAGTTCGCTGGCGCCCTGAACACTAAGCAGCGTATCATTAGCCATTGTCACTTCTCCGCCTTTGTTTTTCACATCCAAGTCAGCGCAATAGTGCACCTTTCCCGGAAAATAACGACTGCCATGCGTAATACCTTCCAAACGCAACCCCTTCTTTCCATAGATACTACGCTTCGGATCTCTCATCGGTGTATTAAAAAACAGTTCGCAATTGATTGCTCCCGGTTTAGATGATTTGATATGCCTGATAACCAGCTGATCGGTAAATGATGCAAATGTTTCTTCAGTAAATTCCACTCCGTCTACTTTGTAGCGGGTCACAGTCATTGCATTGCTTATATCCAGGTCACGGTAGTAATTACTTACCTTTTTGTGGTCTTGATAACGGATATTCAGACGACCTACCGTCTGATAAGGCATTTCATTCCCCACTTGTGAAAGAATCTTCGTTGCCGCCATGTTCTGCGCTTCTTCGTATTTTCCTTCAAAAATCAACCGCCGCATTTCCGGCAAAGCCGCTTTCGCTTCTTCATTATAGTTTTGGTAGGGAGAGCCTGCCGACACTGTTTCTTCGTTCAACTGTATTTGTTCCAGTTGGGGATCACCGAACACCATTGCTGCAATCCGTCCATTACCAATCGGAAGCGCTTCTTCCCAATAAGAAGCGGGTTTATCATACCATATTTTATACCTGTTTTGCCCTTCCACACTCCCCAACAGAGAAGAAAAAGCCAATATACAACTGAATACTTTGCTTATCGTTTTCATATTTTAAAGTTTTTAATTGTCATCATTCCTGCGAAGGTTCACTCAAAGACCCGTACTCGCTGACAGCCTTCACCTGATACGTCTTTCCTGTCTCAATATTACAAGACGTTTCTTTGGTTATTTGTACTGTTTCATCATTTGCAATCACCAAATAACAAATCGCATATTTCGAAGCATCCCAACTTAATACTCCGTTTTCTCTTTTCAGATTTTCCGGTGCGGAAACTTGTTCCATATATTTCTTCGGGTCCCAATTATCGCCCTCGCGAACAACGTTTTCGTATGTATACCGCGCCGCCTCACCTGCCGAAAGAACAGCCTGACAAATGCCTGTCACCGGATTCTCTTGTTCATCCTGGTAAGTATATTGCGTTTTACGCTGGCTTAAATCGACTGTATTCCCTTCTTTATCTTTACTGTTATATTCAGCAAACATTTGAGGAATAGCTCCCATATCCGTCCATCCTTCCGGAGCTATTTTTATATTAAAGATGGTATTGAGATATACAGCTATCGGAGAATTATGCCAGGGACGTCCCAACTTGACTCTTTCTGTATCAGCCAATTCATTTCCATCCACTACGCAATTATTCATCACATATCCCCAGCGTGTTCCTACTTTATGAGAAGGAGCAACAATAATTGCGCCATCCCTCATATTATAAAAGGTGCAATGTTCGAGGAAGCAATTCCCGTTTCCATAGAAGTAATCAACGGCTCCTTCAATCCAGCAATTCTGTGCATACAGTCTGCCGTTATCCGACTTAGGCCCGGTCTGCCAGGTGTCTTGGTACGAGAGGAATTTGCAATTATTGAATGAGTTGCGGTCATTCTGGGTATACATTGCCAATGCCATAGGACCTTTCTGTAATTCTTTGCCATATCCGTTTACAAAAGACATATTCTCTGCGTAAAAATCCGTAGCTTTCACTGATACCATAGCGGCTTCCGTTTTTCCTAAGTTCTTATAAGAGTACTTCCACACATCCGGATCAGTCGCACTGGCTTCGGTTGAGCTGTTAATTCGTAACTTGACAATTGTCTTATCCACATCCTGTCCGATGAGATGAATATACGGTTTGTCTTCAGGAATAATAATTTGTTCTTCATACGTTCCGTTCGCCACGAAAATGAGCCAGGGTTCTGTTCTTTTCGAGGGGACATTATCTATTGCTTTCTGTATACTGGTATAGTTTCCTTTTCCGTCAGGACTGACCACCGCATCAAATATACGTGCTTCCGGTTGAGGACGTTCTCTGATTGTAAACTGAATACTGACACCTTCGAATACATTTCCCTGAAAGTCTATGACTGCACCTTTGGGGAGGCTGAACTGACAGGCCTGATTATAGTCCAAAGCAGTATAAGCGTAAGACGCTGTTTTACCTTTGAAAGTCAACTCCACTTCCTCGCCATTAAAATTCGCCTTCCCTTCTCCCGCTTTCACATACTCGTTAAAAGTAAGCAAAATCGTATTGTTTTCTTCGGCCGTTTCACCATTTGCAGGAGTTACAGACACCAAAGAAGGGGCTTCATGGTCGGGAACAAAAAAGTTATTGCTACTTTCCTTGCAACTTGTTGCCAGCAAAGCTGATAACAACAATAGTCCTTGGGACATCTTTGAAAATAAATGTGCTTTCATAAATTATTTGTTATATTCTTAATGATAGATTCTTATTCCATTATTATTTGGTCGTCCTGCCTTGAGCAGTTACTATTTCACGTTACAAAAGTATACGGAACAACATGAATACTTTCTCACTATTTGTTTGTTTGCGTGGACTTTTTTAATATCATTCAAAAGTTGCGGACTTTTTGTGCAATCTGGTGCACTATCTATGCAACCAGTTGTCTATCAAATTCTATCCGCTTACATTTGTATCAGTATCACTATCATCACACTTTATAAAAAATCAGGTAAGATATGAAAAACAACAAGGTAAAATTCATTTTCGTGGCACTACTGTTTGCCACACAAGTAGAAGCGTTCTCCTCCTGTTCCACATCTTCAGTCAATGAAGATAATAAAGAACAGGAGACTCCACCGGATTCTCCCTCCGTATCTCCACCAGTGGAAGAAACAGCATATGCCTTTCCCGGAGCTGAAGGAGGAGGAATGAACACTACAGGAGGAAGAGGTGGAAAGGTATATATTGTCAGATCCCTGGAAGACTCCAAAGCACCGGGTACCCTCCGGTATGCCATCGAACAAAAGGAGCCTCGTATAATTGTCTTCTGTATATCCGGCACCATTTATCTAAAATCGACACTGGACATTCGGAACGGTGATGTCACGATAGCCGGACAGACAGCTCCCGGAGACGGTATCTGCCTGGCTCACTTTCCAGTAAATGTATCGGCCGATAATGTAATTCTACGATACCTGCGTTTCCGTATGGGAGATACGGATTTGCTGGGCTCTTCGGCTTCCGACGGTGCAGATGCTCTGGGAGGACGCCAGAAAAACAATATCATGATTGACCATTGTTCCATCAGTTGGAGCACTGACGAATGTGCTTCATTCTATGATAATACTAACTTTACTATGCAATGGTGTATTATTTCAGAAAGTCTCCGCTTATCGGGACATACCAAAGGCCCTCATGGATATGGCGGTATTTGGGGAGGAGTCAACGCTTCCTATCATCATAATCTGATGGCCCACCATGACAGTCGCACACCACGTTTCGGTTCCGGAGTAAAATATCAAGGTCAGGAACGTACTGATATGCGTAATAATGTTATTTATAACTGGAGCGGTAACGGATGTTATGGCGGCGCAGCAATGGGTATTAACATTGTGGACAACTACTACAAACCCGGACCCGCTACGGATGCCAAAGTGGCCAACCGTGTGATGGCTATCGACATCAGCTCTTCTGATGGAGATTTTGCACCGATCAAAGGGGTATTGGGACAGTATCATATCAGCCGGAATTACTTCGAGGCAGGAAACCAACTGACAGAAGCATCCGCCGCAAAAGTGAACAAAGACAACTGGACTGGTATCCGTAACAACACCGGTCACTCTCTCGATGAACTGAAACGGGATACTCCGGTAGAAGTAGATGCGGTAACTACCCACACGGCACAAAAAGCTTACGAACTGGTGTTGAAATATGCGGGTTGCAGTCTCAAACGAGATGATATAGATACTCGTATCGTTGAAGAGACACGCACAGGAACGGCACAATTCATCGGAAAGAACGAACACAACGGATTAGGAGATGCCCCCTGCCCGAACGGTCCTTGTGAACATTGCGACAAAGGTATCATCCATTGGAAAAGTCAGAATTATCCTAAGGGCGGACTTATCGATAGTCAGAAAGACCTAAAGCCTTCCGGAGCTGGTAGCAACTGGAGCGCATGGCCAACATTAAAATCATTGCCACAAGTTACCGATTCTGACAATGACGGCATGCCTGACGAATGGGAAACCGCCAACGGATTGAACCCAAACAAATATGATGCAAACGGAAGAAATCTAAGTACTGCCTATGATAATATAGAGGTTTATATCAATAGCCTTGTAGAAACAATAACAAATACGCAAAATAAGAAATGAATGATGTGAGGGAAAACAACTCTTATTAACGCAAAAAACTGGTCAATTAATACAAATCCTGATTCAATGAATCATTTGTATACTATATATGAAACAATATTGCACCTCTATGTTGCTTTTCTCTCTTATCTTTGTCGCAGTAAAAACAAAAACACACTATAAAGATCATGATTACAAGTAGAAAGATTTCTCAAGTCAAAGTTTTTGCTGGTAGTCCTTGGGAGGTAGCCAGCGTAAAGAGTTTGTTGAATGCAGCTTATATTCAAGTGTCAACGAAAGACAATGGTTTAAACAGTATTTTGATTTCTGTTCCTTGCGAATACTATACTGCGGCCATGCGTGTAATTAATAACAGAAAAGTTTCATAGGTTTTAGGTTTACATATAAATTGGAGGGTTCTTATTGTCAGCAGGAGTTTTGGCTGGATAATACGGTGACTAGCAACTCATTGCACCCTGACAATAAGCTATGACAATAGGCTGACAATAAAAAGATCGTACTTTTATTGTCAGCCTGTTATTTAATAGATTAAATTCACAGCAGAATTATAGAATTCGTTTCAATCTCCTGCATATCTTTCTGATCCAGCAGTTGCTACAAATAGCATTGTCCGACATAGAATTCTTCTCGAAGGAGCGCAGTCTTTCGTATTGTTCCTCCACCATTTTCCATAAACCGTCCAGTCGCGAACTTTGTCCTCTAATTGCCATTAATTCCTGATCCCGCATATTCAAGAGTGAAGCATACAATCTGCTGGTTTTGTTTTTTTCCATGCAAAGTTGCTCTAACTCATCGATATATTCAGACGTAATTCCCAGCTTAGTCCGTTTTATGAATTGCTGAATACTATCATCATCTATGGAAACTGTATCGTTCTCATAAGACACTGTGATTTTTTTCATTTCCACCCAGAGCCAGATATACTCTTTTTCGAGTCGGTATTTCTCGGCTGCCGCTTCTATGCTAATCCATTGTGACATAGTGTTTGTTTTTAATTTGTTATACAACAAGGAATAAATAGTGCTCTGTTGATGTTGATTCAACAAACATTCGCGCTTTTTGTATTCCGGGCGGACAGGAGATTGGGGTTGGGGATTTATAAGGATCATGAAACCAACCGGGTACAATAAAAGCGTGAATGCTGTTGAATCATTATCTGTCCTTGAGGCCTAGCAAACCCGTCCATAAGATAATGATAACAACAGACATCCACGCTAATCGTTTATATATAACACATCTTCCATCAATATGTTGATATACGACCGTTCACGTGGAATATCTGTTGAACCACCCCTCTACGGACAGAAACTTGCTAGATTTCAAGGACGAGGGATAATGCAATAATATTCCTATTTCAAAATAAATAACGCTTCTTACCTGTTTTCACCACGCTGGTGAACAGAAAGCGTATGACAAAGATATGCTTTTTTTTCGAAACAAAGTGGAAATACGGAAATAAATACAGGAAGTTTTGTATTGAAAGAGAGGAAGTTCAATATTAGCAAAGAGCGTATAAGAAATATAAACTCGCTACGAAGCGAATGTCGCCCCGTTAAATGAGTACTGCACATCCGGTATCTTTCACTAAAGAAGCAGGTATTGTTCGGCTAAAGCAGCAGTATTGTTCAGCTAAAGCTACGGTATCTTTACCTTCCCACGACCGTGGTGACTTCTTTCCACAGCCGTGACGAATTCCTACCACGGCCGTGGGAAGATCTCGTCACGGCCGTGGCGAACTACCAATACCGGTAAGTTAACGTAAGAATAACGGTGTCTTTATGCAACAATACACAGTGGCGAGCATATCTTTACTTACTTGTTAATGTTTCAAGTCCGCCTTCTTGAATAGAGTATAACAAGAAAGCACATTCTTTATCGCGATAAAGCGCAAATAGTTTGTTTTACAAGTACCTTATCCGTACCTTTGAAACCAATAACAAACACTTACTCTCATTAAATATCAAGAGAAGAAAAATGAAGATTACACAAATCAGGGAAAACGGAGATACGGAGGCACTAAGCGTGACAGACATCGACCTGCTGATAGAAAAAATGAAAAAAGAAACCAAGCTCCGCCCGGTAACCGGATTACGTCAGGCCCTGCATTTTGTTCTACCCGACGAGCCTTGTTCCCTCGCCAACAAACTACCACGAGTGATTCCCGCAGCAGCCTTCGGACGAGTGAACGGAGTGAAGCGAATGAAAACCTACAATGGCATTGTAGAACTGACCATCGGTCCGCTAGCCGGAAAGACAGAAGTGGAAATCGTGAAGCAAAAGGCAGCCGAACTTCCCCAAACAATGCTGGCTTTTATGGGAGCAAGTGGTAAAAGCGTCAAGATATGGACTTGCTTCACCCGTCCGGACGGTACTTTACCGCAAACAACGGAAGAAGCCGAAGTGTTTCAGGCACATGCTTACCGGCTTGCCATTAAATGTTATCAGCCTCAACTTCCCTTCAACATTCTATTGAAAGAACCGAAACTGGAACAATTCTCACGTCTTAGTTATGATCCGGACTTGATTTACCGCCCCACTCCTGTACCTTTCTATCTTTCACAACCCATCGGTATGCCCGGCGAGATGACTTATCATGAGAAATCGAGCACTGAAGCATCTCCACTGAATCGAGCACTGCCGGGGTATGACACGGAAGATACAGTAGCATTGCTTTATGAAGCGGCATTGCGGAAGACATTCGAAGAAATGGAAACAGACTGGCATCGGAACGATCATGATTTGCAAACGTTAGTAGTCCCGCTTGCCGAAAATTGTTACTACTCCGGCATCCCGGAAGAGGAGGTAACCCGACGGACCATCATGCGTTATTACAAAAGAAAAAATCCGATGCTGATACGCGAAATGATAAGAAACGTATACAAAGAATGTAAGGGAGTGCCCAAAAGCAACGGTCTGACTAAAGAGCAACGTCTTAGCCTGCAAATGGACGAATTTATGAACCGCCGCTATGAGTTCCGTTATAATACGCAGATCGGGGAAGTGGAATACCGGGAGCGTTTCTCGTTTCAGTTTTATTTTCATTCCATCGACAAACGGGCACAAAACAGTATCATGCTTGATGCCCAATCCGAAGGTATTGGCGTATGGGACAGGGACATAGACCGATACTTACATTCCAACCGTGTGCCGATCTACAATCCGTTGGAAGAATTCCTGTTTCATTTGCCTCATTGGGACGGCAAAGACCGTATTCATGCTTTGGCAAACAGGGTTCCTTGCAAAAATCCGCATTGGGAATTGCTTTTCCACCGTTGGTTCCTGAATATGGTTTCACATTGGAGAGGGATAGATAAAATGCACGCAAACAATACGTCACCCATATTAGTGGGCCGACAGGGAACTCATAAATCAACTTTCTGCCGTGAAATGATTCCGCCTGCGCTTCGCGCTTACTATACAGACAGCATTGATTTCAGCCATAAACGGGATGCAGAACTGTATCTGAATCGGTTTGCGCTCATCAATATCGATGAGTTTGACCAGATAACGCTGCCACAACAAGGATTTCTGAAACATATTCTTCAAAAGCCTGTGGTCAATCTACGGAAACCGCACGGTCGCTCGGTACTTGAATTGCAGCGGTATGCTTCATTTATCGGCACAAGCAATCAGAAGGATTTGCTGACTGATCCTTCGGGAAGCCGCCGTTTCATTTGTATTGAAGTGACGGGAAACATCGACACTACACAGCCGATAGATTATGAACAGCTTTATGCACAAGCCATGCACGAGATTCATCATGGCGAACGCTACTGGTTTGACAGTGAGGATGAGCAGATTATGACGGAAAACAACCGTGAGTTTGAGCAGACACCGGCTATGTTGCAATTGTTTTACCAGTATTTCAAGACTGCACAAACGAAAGAGGAAGGGGAATTTCTTACTCCGGTTGAAATATTGAATTATCTGAAGAAGAAAAGCGGTATGTCATTGTCTGATAACAAAGTATACCACTTCGGGAGATTGCTGCAAAAATGCGGTATTCCTTCGAAGCATACTTATAAAGGTACTGTTTATCAGGTAATAAAGCTATCATAAGAGATAAAAGCAAGGCTGACAATAAAAGTCTGGATATTTTATTGTCAGCCTATTATCAATGGTTATTGTCAGGTGATAGAACGTTGATATTCATTCACTTGAATGTATTCCTGACAGTATGACAATAAAACAGGTACAAATCATTATGAGATTCAAATTTCCAGGATACTTGTCTTCCACCTTTCTGTTGAGCTATTAAGTTTTTCTAAATAGTTGTATTTGCATCCAACTCTCCATGTAACCAATAGAGCAACCAACGAATAGCCAACGGAACAACCGGACCGCCTATTTACTCTTTCTTCTTGGGAGTAACGAAGCCGATAGGATTACGCGGCTTATCTGCTAAAGCCTTTTGCGCCTGCAATTCGGCTAACGTCTGATTTATTAATTCTAACTGCGTCCGAGTGTCGTCATTGATGTCGTTATAGTCTGCAAATACTTCCTCTATGTACTCCTTTAGTTCCTTGACTTCGTTTTGAAGTTCATATACTGGATCGGTCGGCGGGTTTAACAGTAACTGACGAACCGCAACGAAAGCACGCATTATACCCCTGTTTATTCCAATAGCAGTATCAGAGTTTAGAACACTACTAAGCATTGCTACGCCTAGTTCCGTAAAAGCAAAAGGCATATATTTAAAATTACTGCCTCTTCCTTTGTTCAAGGTCACAATTTGTGATCTTGAAAGTTCGTCCTTCGTGAGTTCAAACATAAAGTCCTCACCTTCGAACCTTTTTAAATTACGTCTAACAGCTTGTTTTAGCACCCTGTTTTCTATTCCGTACATTTCCGCCAAATCAAAGTCTAACATCACCTTTTGCCCGCGTATGTCGTAAATCTTACTTTGTATTACTTCGAGTTGTTCCATCTTATTCTACTTTGATATTGATATTCTTTCCATATTCATCTTGAACATTCATTTCTTTTAGAAGAAACAAATGTACTTAGAACATATCGAACTGCCAAAGATAATATCTCCTATTTTATCTCCACCTTCGTCTGTAATCTTATGTCATTGGAAGCAGCGCCAATCATTATCTGAAAAGTTCCCTAAAAAGATCATAATTACAGTAGAAAGCTTTCTCCGTAATATCTTCGCTTTATGGATTCAACAGATTTTATTCGTATTTTTCCGGTTTACATATTGGTTTACATGAACCGCATAAATTATATGTATAAAGGTACTGGCAAAAACATTTAGATGGAAAAGATATAAACAGGGGAAATAGTAACTTCTTCATAAAACAAACATAAATAAAAGAAACCTGCTTACCCAAAGAATATTATCTTTTCAGTAAGCAGGCTTTCACTCATATTCAAAAATGCAAAGAGCAAAATCTCTCACAAATTTGTGTGTTCCATTAATTGATAGCTATCGGAGCATCCAACGTCTTAATAGTAATTCCATTTGTAGTACCGTTTATACGCCCTGTGGCATCTTTGATAACTCCACCTTCCTGAGTCTCCGATCCGTCTAGTTTATAATAAAGTGCCAAGCCTTCTGAAGCAGGGTCAACACCCAGCATATTCTGCTTAAGTTGATTTTCCGTACGGGCTACACTCCAAACACGGACTTCACTCATTTTACCATGGAATGGACGTTCACCCCACTTGAAACCATAGATTCTACCAATATAAAAACCCATATCCGAATTCGGATCAAAACCGTCAATCCCCCAATCTGAACCAGCCCATTTCTCACCATTTACATAAATGCCTGTTTTTCCTGTCGGTTGATCATAAGTCAACGCTACATGATACCAACGATTTGTTAACAACGGTTTCGTTACACGGTAGTTCTGTCTTCCGGCCACTTCCAAATAATCTTTAGGAGTAATTCCTCCTCCCGCATCACCGATACGGAGGATCATCACACCTTCGGTTCCCATAATCGTATTATTATCGAGGAAATAATCCACATTAATCAATGCTTCGTAAGTGAATGACGAGAAGAAAGTACCGACAGGGAACTTCACAGAAATATAGTGATTACTGAAGTTACCAGCTTTGGTAATTTTCAACGGTTTGGAGAAAAAGAAATATGCAATGTTTGTTCCGGAAAGAGTCGACACCGAAGACGAATGCACCCGCATAGGCAAAACATACGAGTTCCCGGCTTTCAAAGCTTCTAACCCGGAAAGTTCGACTTCTACATTATCCGCATACAATTTTCCACTCGAAATAGAAGATGTCGTACTGCTTAGCTTTACCTGCGAAACATCAAGCATCTCATAATTTGTGCCATACTTTGCATTGTATTCGTCTACTACACTTGGTTCGGCTACACTATATGATACGTCTACCTGAGAGGAAGTTGCTGACGAGAGTCTTGAAACCAGATCAAATGTCATTACATCCATTTCATCTTCCACCGAGAAATTATATTCCTTGCTTTCGAAATAAACCTTAGGCTCCAGCAGGTCATTCATGCTGTCGTTGCAAGCGCCCAACAATAACGCCATACTACCTACCATCAAATAATAGAATATATGTTTATTCATCATCTTTTTACTGTTTTAGAATTTTATAAGTCCACTTATTCCTGCGGTTTATTTGCCGCTTCGTTTTGTTTCGCTTTCCATTCATTGAAAACCCGCTGATTGATTTGAATAGCCTGACGCATCCATTTATAATTTGGCGTATTGTCATAATCATTATCGAAGCGATAAGCTCCTACTCCACCTTTATAACCTTCTCGCGGCATAGCAGCTGCCTGCTTCAGCAATTGACCTCCATTAGTGGCATACTTTTCAAAGTTCTCTGTGCAGATTATTTTCTTAGGATCAACGCCATAACCATCAAAACCGGGATTGGAACTACCATAACTTTGTATAATCCAATAATCGACATACTCATCCAATTCATGGGTAAGCCCATAAATTTTTCCATCAATACAGATCATTTTATGTCCTTTACCTTCCGGATCGCTTTTCGGGCCAATGTAATTGTTCATCTCTTTAACCAAATGAATCAAATGCTTATTCTGACTCAATGTGCCATCCATATCAAACACACCACTACCGATTTCCCAGTCTACATCATAACCGTCCCATTCGTTTGCATACAAAGAATCGCACAGAGCTTTGGCAAACTTCGCCAGACATGCATAATGGTTTTCACTTTCAAACTGACCTTCAAATCCCCAATATTTCCAACGGGCTTGTTTCTTCGCCGTTTCCAATTGAGCCGCCGACCAGCCTTCTTCCTCCGCTTGTTTTTCCACTTCGAGGTATACCGAATTTGGTGTCGCACCCTTACCAAGATAAGAAAGCAGACTTACCTGCAACAGTTTCGTTCCTTTCACCTTTTGCACAAACTCTTTATCTGCCTTCTGCTCCGGAGTGATTTCATAACGTCCTGGAGCGCCACTCCACATTGAAACAAAATCCATACTATCGGGCATAGCAGAGAGATATCCTCTTCGATAAGCTCCAGCAGGCGCCCAATTGGAATACCATCCGAAAGCTACGGGACGATTGTAATTCCAAGCAGTCGCCTTATAGGCGCGCAGATTGGCATAATATGCCTCACTCTCCGCATTGTTCATTGTGGCATACCCGCCTATATGGTCTATCTCAATATTCTCCACATCCATGCAAGAAGTTACCATCATGCCTGTCAACGGAATAATATATAACAATTTTCTTAATGATTTCATATTCTTCATCTGTATTAAAATGATACATGTAGGTTATCTCTTACAATCCCACCACAAACGGGTAGAAGACTTATCTTCGCCACCTGCACCGTTATTGAACAACTTCAAGGCTGCTTCATAAATAGCCTTTCCCTCGTTAGTCTGAGAAAAACTGGTGGGATAAATCATACGGCGAATACCGCCCTCAAGAGTTGCGCCTTGCACTGCTCCTTTCAAAGTCTTAATGACATTCAACTTCGGATAACCGGTTCTTCTCCATTCCGTCCACGCTTCCTGTCCGTTAGGAAACAAAGCAATCCACTTCTGAATCATAATTTTTTCCAACTTCTGCTCTGTTGTTCCTTCAAACTTGGCAGTAGTCTCACACGGAGCAGAAAGTGTTTGCCCATACTGATAATGGGAAAAAACATATGCCCGAGGTGACAAATTGGAATTCATATAATCGTCTACAGGATCGGTCACACCATTCTCCTGAAAAGACATATCAATGCCCTGTTTATACCATGAATCCGCACTGCCGAAACCTTCCCACACTAAAGCTGCTTCCGCACGCAAAAAATAAACTTCCGATGCACGCAGCCAATATGTAGGAGTTCCACTTTGAATATTGGGCTTTGAGCAAGATTTATAGATATCATTCTGCGCATTGGCATGCCCTGCCGGCACCGCTTGATACGTTTTTCCGTCGAAAGCCTCAACACCATAAGAGGCATTACCATCCATCGGCAAAAAATAAACGCTCAAACGCGGGTCTTCATATCCCATCAGATAAGAAAAGATGGAAGAACCCATACGAGCTTCATTATAGTTGCCTGCCAGCCATTCAATGTTGTTGCGGAAAGTCATACCTGCTCCTTGACTCATTTGAGCCGCATCATCCTTAGCCGTCATCACGCCGATAGAATGATTTACTGCTTGAGTAGCATACTTTTTCGCCAGTTCCGCATCAGCGAAGCGGACACGCATAGCCAAACGAAGCATCAGCGAATTGCCGTATTTCACCCATTTGGTAGCATCTCCGGCATATACCGCATCATAAGCGCCCATTACATTCACCCCATTTGCCGCCTTTTCTGTTAATTCTTCAATGGCTGCGGTCAATTCTTCAAACATCGCCGTATACACCTCTTTCTCCGAATCGAACGGAATGTTCATTGTAGCGTCCGCCGCATGAGAATAAGGCATCGGACCGAAACTTTCAAGTGTCTTGTGCCAAGCGGAAATCTTCAGAATTTGAGCCAAAGCAAAGACTTCGGGCGTACCATTTTTCTCGGACGCTATTTTCAATTTCTTCCAAGGATCAAGAGCATTGGTATAAGACTGTGTATAGGTCGCTTTTATCCAATTGTCCAACAAATAATAAGTAGTATTGTTACTACCTGCGTTCCAACCGTTACTGTTGTTCTCGCCAAAAAATCCACTCCAATTATCGGCCGACAGATGATAAGCTATTTGATATTCATTGATAACATCTGTATCATCAGCCTGTGTGCCTACGGGAATCACTGTCCGTTGCATAGCTGTAATCAGCCCTCCGACTTCAAAACCATCCATCGCACCTTCTCCGTCGCTCATCTCAAATTGGTTGGTATTGATTTCTTCAAAATTGCATGAGGCAAATAGCGTCATTGCGCATATCACCGCTAATAGTTTAAAATGATTCATTTTTCTCATAATAAAGAAGGTGTATTATAATTTAAATTTAATACCGAAGCCAAAGCTACGAACACTCGGTTGCATAAAATAATCATTACCTTGTCCGTAAGTACTAGTGGAAGGAGTCAGTTCCGGATCGAACGGAGCTTCGCAATACAACATCCAAGGATTGTTGGCTATAAACGAAACTGTAACATCTTTCAACACGTTACCAAACCACTTATTAGGCATAGTATAGCTAAAGGTAAGTTCTTGCAAACGAATATTGGTGGCACTGTATACATAGTAACCGGAAGTTTCATAATTTCCCGTACCTGTCATCTGATAATAAGACTTCGCATCTACCAGACCTTGTCCCTTCAACAATACGCCTCCCGCTTCACGAGCCTCAGCCGAACGTTTGGACACACCGTAACGATCAAGCAATGCCTCTGTAGAAGAGGTCACCACACCACCAAAACGCCCGTTGATCTGGAACCCGAGTCCAAAGCCTTTGTATGTCAACATATTACTCCATCCCAGATTAAAGTCAGGAGAAGTTTTTCCCAAATAAACAGGTTCCCCCTTTTCCATTCCAAAGGTTCCGTCGCTCTTTACCTCAACATATCCCAGGTGGTCTTTCTTCAAGAAGGTGTTGGCATAAATATCGTGGATACTTCCGCCTTCTTTCAAGATGACACGACCACCATCCTTCAAAACCTCCGGAATATTAATCGGTTCATCCATCAAATCCGTATGATAGTTTTCAACCATCTCCTTAATCTCGTTTATATTTCGAGAGAATGTCAATGTTGAAGAGATTCCTAATCCGAACTTAAACCGATCGGAATAGCTTAATGAAGCCTCCCAACCACGATTTTCCACATTACCGGCCTGCAAATAAATCTGCTTGTATCCGGTATATTCCGGAAGATCACCCAAGAAGGTCTGATTGTATGTATTAGAATGATAGTAGGTTACCTCCGCACTTAATTTATTCCACAACTTCAGACTTAATCCAAATTCGTATGACTTTGTACGCTCTGCCTTGAAATCAGTAAACGGATAGATACCGGTAGGATCTAATGCACCACCCACAATAGGGGTAGTTACCGTACCCGGAGTCAGTCCCGAACGGGATACAGGCGCACCGACTTCCGTATACGAACCGCGAACTTTCAGGTAAGAGATAAATTCGGGCAATTTGACCATCTCGGAAATAATCCCGGACAGACCGATTGAGGGATAGAAGAAAGATTCTTCATCGGTATTCACCAAACGTGAATTCCAGTCATTACGTCCGGTCAGCGTCAAATAAAGCATACTCTTCCAACCAAGTTCCAAATTGGCAAAAACAGCATGATTACGTACACGACTATCACCACCCTTTTCTGAGATACGACCATTAGCCGGATCGATATTAGAAGCCGCAAATTTATTGGGCACTCCCAATAATGTCCCTTTGTATCCTCTCTCCAATGCCCAATAGTTAGAATAGTTCCAACCCGCATTGGCAGAAATACTGAAATCAGCTATATGTTTATTTACGTTCAACATAAAGTCGGCATATTCCTGACGGTCTTCATAGTTATTGTATCCATACAGTCCTTTCTTTCCTTCCGCAAATTTATCGTCGGATGAAGCGTAAATCTTGCGTTCAAACAATACATGTGTGTCATCCATTCTGAAACGGGCTGTCGCATTCAACCAATCGGTAATATTATAAGTCAACCCTACGTTGAACATATAACGACTCTTTTCATTCGTAGCTACATTGCGATAAGCAGTCCAGTAAGGGTTCTGTGAAGCATATACCGGATCTGCCACCGGCCAATACTGAACCGGAAGTTGGCGACTTTCATCGAAATGTTCGAATGACTTAATTCCATCAAAGTCTTCACCACGAGGGAACAAATAGGCGGCCATCACCGGATTCCAATATTGTCCTTGCGATACCATATTCTTGTCTTTCTGTTTCACATACGACGCACCTAAATCGAGTTGTAATTTATCATTAAGGAAAGTTGCCGTATTACGGATTGTGAAATTCAAACGATCATATTCATTATTAGGTACAATACCTTTGGAATTGGTAGAAGAAACAGAAGCAAAAGTCTGATTCGATTTCGTACCGGTGGTCAACGTAACCGAATTAATAAAGTTTGTTCCGGTATTAAAGAAATCCTTCTTAGGATCATAACTTGTAGGAGTCAACAGTTTCTCACCCCAGCTTTCATACATATCTTTTTTGTTACCATACGTATTTTGAAACTCAGGAGTCATATAAGCTTTGCTGAACTCTGAAGAAGAAGAGAACTGCACTGAAAGTTTTCCTTCTTTTCCTTTTTTAGTGGTAATCAAAATTACACCGTTAGCGGCACTACTACCATACAACGCAGCAGCCGAAGGACCACTCAAAACAGAAAGACTTTCAATATCTTCGGGATTGAAGTCGGCGATTCCTTCTGTTCCGGCCTTACCTTCACCCATAATACCACTGTCGGTATTTCCCATATTGGTATTGAACAAAGGAATACCGTCCACCACATACAAAGCATTATTATCACCTTCAATAGATTTTGCACCACGCATTACAACACGTGTCGCACCACCAACTCCACTAGCACTTTTGTTTATACTCACTCCGGCTATCTTACCGTTCAGCGAGTTTACGAAGTTAGCATCTTTTACCGTAGTCAGAGCATCTCCCTTGACTTGTTGTACATTGTAAGACAACGCCTTTTCTGCACGTTTGATACCCAATGCCGTCACAACAACTTCATCGAGCACTTCTGTATCCTGCTTCATTACAACCGGATAGAAATCTTTCTTGGAAACAGGAATTATCTGTGCAGCATATCCGATATAAGATACTTTGAGAATAGATTTCTCTGCCGCCTTGATCGTAAAGTTACCATCGAAATCGGTAATCGTACCTGTAGAACTACCATCCACAGATATATTTACTCCAATCAACGGTTCACCGCTTTCATCAGTAACCTTTCCTTTGATATTTTTAAGGGTTTGTGCAACTACAGGCTTCTTTTCAGCTATTATGATGTAGTTACCTTGAATCTGGAATGAAAAGCCCGTCCCTTTTAAGATGGTATCAAGTGCGGTTTCGAGGGATGCGTTCCGCAAGTTTAACTGGGCTATTACTTTTCCTTTTAATTCGGAATCACTATAATTTATAGACTTTTTAGACTGTTTTTCCACAGTTTTTAAGGCATCAATGACAGTGATGTTCTTTTGCTGGATAGTTATTTTACTATCATTTTGAGCCAAAGCGAAAGTCTGTATAAGAATAAGACTTAAAAAAGTGAGAAAGACCCGCTTATGAGCTATTTTTTCTGCTATTTTTTCGTAGATTTGTAGCATCTTTAGTATTAGTTAATTGGTTATTATTCTAGGATCATTCAGAATAGCGTCAATATTACGCTAATATTAAAAGAGATTGATTTCATATCCGGGAGGAACGGCCATTCCTTCCGGGTATTTTTTTGCATTACGTATTAAATTTAAAAGGTTCTACAATATATTTATTCTTTACTAGTTACATAGCACTTATTTCCCTTGATAACATAGTTTACATTTCCTACAACTTGCGATATAATCTTCATAACTTCCTCCAGATTCGCCTGTTTGGAGAAGCGGAAACTATATGTATTCTTTTTCAAGCTATGAAGGCTATATACAAAAGCATAAGGAAATTTGCGTTCAAGACTTGTAAAAATATCCTCCAGATACATATTACTAAAAACCAATTCCCCACGTTGCCATGCTGTCACATCATCTATCTCAGGCATCCGCAGATTGTGCGCTTTCGTATGTTTGTCATATACCAACTGTTCATTAGGCTTTAAAATAATATTGGACAGCAAGTTATTGAATTCAACTTTCACACTACCTTCCAGCAAAGTAGCCATCAGTTCGCTATTTTCCGGATAAGCATTTACATTAAATTCAGTACCTAAAGCAGTAACTTGATAATCATTGGCCTTTACAATGAAAGGATGCTTCTTATCCGGTTTCACTTTAAAGTTGGCCTCACCAATCAAATATACGCTTCTAGTCTCTCCTGTAAATTTTTCCGGATATAGTAGTATACTCTTCGAATTCAGCATGACATTTGTACCATCCGGTAATGTAAGTTCACGAATTTCCGCTGTCGGTATATAGCATTCAACTAAATCTTTTTCCGGCCGTTCCTTTTCCAACATCAAATAAATAGAAACGGATGAGACTGCTAACAAGAAAATAGCTGCAGCTCTCCATATAAGCAACTGGTAATTTCTACGTGAAGTGATAGACTGCATTCCCAGATTCTGCCGCATTCGTTGTATTGATTGTTGCATGCCATCAGGCACTTTCTGCTCTCCGGCTTGTTTCCATAGCTCACGAAGAGCCTCATTCTTTTCATCAACATGATCCTCGTCAGCCAACCACTGTTGTACTTTCTTCTGTGTTCCGGCTGAATAACTATTATGACCGAACAATTCTACGAGTTGTTGAATATAATTTTTCATGAATCTTTTTCTTTCTTTTTTGGGCTTTATACACTAAATACAACTACTACATACATACTACTTAAAAATATTAGAGAAAAAAAATAAAAAAGAGGAGTACCTTCTTTAATTCGATCAATGCCAAATAAACCTGATGCTCTATTGTTCGGATAGAAACATCGAGTTTATCAGCTATTTCTTTATGACTTAATCCCCTGAAACGACTAAGTTCGAATATCAACCTCCGACGCTTCGGCATTTTCTCCAGGGTGAGTTGAATAATCATCAACATCTCCTTATAATATACGTTATTCAAGATCTCTTCCTTTTCTGTTAATTCATAAAGAAGAGTCTTCTCTATAACTTCCGACTGATATTCCTGTTCTACCTGTTGATGTTTAAAGATATTCAGAACTATATTTCTAGTCATTATAAAAATATAATTGTCTAGTTCTTTATCATTATCCAGCCACAACTCAGGCTGCAACCAGAGCTTACAGAAAACATCTTGAGCCACATCTTCTGCATCCGCTTCCGATTTTAGCAGCATTTGAGCAAAGTTCTTTACCTTTGGAAAATTCACAGTGAAAAACCTCTGAAACTTTAATTCAATCTGCCTGTCATTATTCTCCATCTCTCTAGTATTTTTCAGTGTTAGCGGTTAAATCAAATATTACATATATTTAGGTCTAAGGAATGATTCAATATAATATTATACATTAAATCATAATCTAAAAGCAAAATAAAAGATTAATAACACAATAAAAAAATATTATAACTCTTTTTTGGTTTATTTCTTCCAAGCAGCTATCATATAGAGCTTTCCAGAAAATAAATAAAATGTATATTATACACCCATAAAAATAAAAAGGCTTCATGAATCAATGATTCATGAAGCCTTATAAAGAATACTCGTACTCGAAGCGGGACTTGAACCCGCACAGCCGCAATGGCCAAAGGATTTTAAGTCCTTCGTGTCTACCATTCCACCATTCGAGCATCCTTTCAAAGAAAGAGCGGAAAACGAGACTCGAACTCGCGACCCTAACCTTGGCAAGGTTATGCTCTACCAACTGAGCTATTTCCGCGTTTTTTCAACGGGTGCAAAGATAAGTAGTTTACTTGTTTCTGCCAAATCTTTTCGGAGGAAAGTTTAAAAAACTATCCTCCGAAAGTTTATTTTATCTTCCAAGCAGTGCTTTCTCCGCTTTCTCCATTCCGCAAAAGTTGAATCCATCGATCACTTGCTGCATCAATGCGGAGATTTCTGCATTACAGAGGTTACCTATACTACCTTCATGAGTATGGTGTACTTCTTTAGTATGCGAGAACTTACCTGCTTCAATATCCAAACCCACCTTTTTATATGCATCACGGAAAGGCATACCCTCACGCGCCAAACGATTTACCTCTTCCACACTAAAAACAAGAAGGTATTTGTCATCATCAAGAATATGTTCATTTACCTTTATTTCATTCATGATATAGGTTGTCATCTGCAAACAGTCTTTCAATTCCTGAAAAGCAGGAAGGAAAACTTCTTTGATAATCTGCAAATCACGGAAATAGCCGGAAGGCAGATTGTTCGCAATCATCATAATCTGTTGGGGAAGCGATTGCAATTTATTGCATTTAGCACGTGTCAGTTCAAACACATCAGGATTCTTCTTATGAGGCATAATGCTGGATCCTGTGGTGCAGTCATCGGGCAACTTGACGAAACCGAAGTTTTGACTGTTAAACATACAGGCGTCAAAAGCTAATTTGGAGATTGTTCCGGCAATCGTAGCCAATGCAAAAGCAACATTGCGTTCCATCTTTCCACGCCCCATTTGAGCATATACAACATTGTAATTCATTGAATCAAAACCTAATAAGTCAGTCGTCATGGTACGGTTCAGAGGAAAAGACGAACCATATCCGGCTGCTGAACCTAACGGATTACGATTGCACATTTTAAATGCTGCCTGTAGAAACAGCATATCGTCCATAAGACTCTCAGCATAGGCACCAAACCACAAGCCAAAAGAAGAAGGCATTGCAATCTGCAGGTGTGTATATCCCGGCATCAAAACGTTTTTATATCGTTCGCTCTGACAGATCAAGACATGAAATAGTTGTTCTACTGCCTCGGCAACCTCTTTAATTTGCGTACGGGTAAAAAGTTTCAAGTCCAACAGAACCTGATCATTTCTGGAACGGCCACTATGTATTTTCTTTCCGATATCACCCAAACGACGGGTCAACATCAATTCTACCTGCGAATGTACATCTTCCACCCCGTCTTCTATCACAAATTCGCCTTTTTCAGCCGAGGCATAAATACTCTTCAATTCCACCAGCAACTGGTCCAGTTCTTCTTTCGTCAACAACCCAATGCTTTCAAGCATCGTAATATGAGCCATAGAACCAAGCACATCATGCTTGGCCAAATAAAGATCCATCTCACGATCACGACCTACCGTGAAACGTTCGATATCCTTATTTACCTGTACGGACTTCTCCCAAAGTTTCTGTGCCATAAAAAAAGTTTAATATTCAATAACTGCCAGCATATCAACCATCTTCTCCAAACCTTCCTGGAGAGGTTTCTGCACCATTGCTTTCATAAATGGATTAAGATCCATTCCGATAGTAACCTTCACTTTACACTCTTCTTCTGCAGTTTCAACCAGTTGAATCCACATATTAAAAGGAAGAGGAGAGTTAGTTGTTGCCAACTTTATACATTTACAAGGATCGCGCTCTACAATTTGCAAAGTCAATTGCCCAATAGGGGAAACACTAAAACTCAACGTGTCCGAATCAAAACTCAAATCCTGCACCTTATCTTTTGGCAAACGGTCTTTGACTGCTTCCAGATTACTTAAATCCGAAAGTTTATTATATACGCGCTCCTGGCTGTAAGGTATTACCTTGACACTACTCTCAAAATTACTCATAAACTTCTATTAGTATAAAACAAAAAAAGAACAATCCGGCCAAATATTGTCCGAACAGTTCTTTTTACCAAATATGTTTGATCAAAAAATGAATCTTATTTTCCAGCATCCCAATGAGCAGGGTCTTTACGCCATTCGTTCAATGTCTGTATGTCTTCTTTTTCAATATAACCTGTACGAAGAGCAACATCAAGCACTGCTTCATAATTGGTCAACGTTACCAAAGTCACCTTCGCATTTTTGAATGCCTCTTCTGCTACCGGGAATCCATACGTATAAGCTGCAACCATACCGATCACTTCGCAACCATCGCGACGAATTGCTTCAACAGCCTTCAAACTACTACCACCTGTAGAAATCAAATCTTCTACGACTACGACTTTCATACCCGGACGAAGTTCACCTTCAATCAGGTTCTCCAATCCATGATCTTTGGGGGTAGAACGAACATACACGAACGGCAGATTCAATGCATCAGCCACTAAAGCTCCCTGCGGGATAGCACCTGTAGCCACACCAGCAATCGCATCCACCTGTCCGAATCGTTCCAATATCAGACGTGTAATTTCAATCTTCACAAAATTACGAAGAGAAGGATAGGACAGAGTTTTACGGTTGTCACAGTAAAAGGGGGATTTCCATCCAGAAGCCCATGTAAAAGGGTTAGCGGGTTGAAGTTTAATAGCTTTAATCTTCAACAGTTTCTCCGCAAATAGTCTCTCTAAGTTTTTCATAACTAAACTAACTATTAATTATTTGCCGCAAAAGTACAGAAATTGAACGAGAATAAAAAGAAGAATCCGTTTATTTTTTCAGTCAATTTGTTCCTCTTCATCGGGAATGTCGATACAACGCTTAATATCTTTCAGTTCAAAGCCACGACTCATAGCGAATCGCATCAGCTTTCCATTCAATTCATAATCGTCTGCTGCATGGATACTTTTCCGTTTGGAAGCCAGCAGGTCACGCAGAATAGAAAGGTATTCTTCTTCATCAATTTCGTTCAGATAACGCCATGCCACATCAGATGGGATCTTCTTCATATAAAGCCCTTGGGCTATTTTCATTTTCCCCCACTTGGCAAAGCGGAACTTGTCATTCACAAAAGCTCTGCAGAAACGTTCATCATCGATAAACTTCTCTGATTCCAGTCGGTCAAGAATACGCGCAATGGTATCATAGGCAATTCCCCAACGTTGTAACTTCTCATTTATTTCTGCCCGGCAATGCTCAGCAGTGGAGCAGTAAGAGGCTACGCGATTCAAAGCCTCTTCATCAGTTAATTGTGCACTCATCGGTTAGCTGTAACTATTCTATCTTTTCCAAATATGTCTTTTATAACACGAACATCACGATATTGGTTCATTTCAAGTATGTGTGCTGTTTCCCGGCCATAGGCCTGGTTGATTTCAAAATAAAGTTTCCCACCTGGCAAGAGTAATTCACTTCCCAGACGGGCGATACGATTATAAAACCGTAAAGGGTCCTCGTCAGGAACAAACAGGGCCAGCCCCGGTTCCCAATCAAGGACATTAGCGTCCATTTCGTTCTTTTCCGTTTCGGTCACATAAGGCGGATTGCTGACAATAACATCGAAAGACGGTATCTTTTCCCAGTCATCGGCCAGAACATCTCTTTGTAGAAATCTCACCCGAGCTTCCAAGGCGTCATTGTTTTTACGAGCAATAGCCAATGCTTCTTCCGAAATATCCCAAGCTTCTACTTCTGCATCCGGAAGTTTTTTATCCAAAGAGATTGCAATGCATCCGCTTCCCGTACCTATATCTAATAGACGACGAGCATTCGAATTCTCCTCTACTATTAGTTCTACAAGCTCCGCAGTCTCCGGCCGGGGAATCAGCACGCCGGAAGCAACCTTAAAATTCCTTCCACAAAACTCCGCAACACCACGAATGTACTGTATAGGTTCATTTTTCTGTAAACGGAATATAATGTTTTCTAATTCACGCTGTTTGCATTCGGATAAAATTATATCTTTGCCCATGTAAATATCGAGCGCATCTAAACCTAACATGTCGCAACAAATCAGCATCGAAAGGGCTTTTACCTCCTCCGGTGGATAGATTTCCTGCAAAGATTGGCGAATGTAAGCGGTGATACGATTCATATTTTCACAATTTCGGAGTGCAAAAGTAAGAATAATATGGCGAAGAGCACCAAAATGGAAGAAGAAAAATACATGAGACGTTGCATTGAGCTTGCAAAGAATGGGTTATGCAACGTATCTCCAAACCCGATGGTAGGGGCCGTTATCGTATGTGACGGGCGAATTATCGGCGAAGGTTACCACATTCGCTGTGGAGAGGCGCATGCGGAGGTTAATGCGATCCGTTCTGTCAAAGATGAGTCATTGTTGAAACGTTCTACGATTTATGTCAGTCT
Organism: Bacteroides sp. AM37-9; assembly: GCF_003603455.1. Taxonomy (NCBI): domain Bacteria; kingdom Pseudomonadati; phylum Bacteroidota; class Bacteroidia; order Bacteroidales; family Bacteroidaceae; genus Bacteroides; species Bacteroides sp. AM37-9. The sequence goes on from NZ_QTNF01000001.1 coordinate 162,083, forward strand.
GGAGCCTTGTTCCCACTATGGGAAAACGCCTCCTTGTGCCGATCTTATTATAGAGAAGCAGATACCACGCATTGTTATCGGTTGCCAAGACCCTTTTTCAGAAGTGGCCGGACGGGGAATTCAGAAATTACGGGATGCAGGACGAGAAGTGACAGTCGGTGTATTAGAGGAAGAATGCAATTCGCTGATTCGTCGTTTTATCACTTTTAATACACTTCACCGTCCTTTCATTACACTGAAATGGGCAGAATCAGCCGATCACTTTATTGATATAGAACGTACAGACGGAAAACCGATAGTCCTCTCCTCTCCTCTTACTTCCATGCTAGTGCATAAAAAAAGAGCGGAGGCGGATGCGATTATGGTAGGCAGGCGAACTGCTTTATTGGATAATCCGTCACTTACGGTACGCAACTGGTATGGGCACAACCCGATACGCGTTGTGTTAGATCGCACGCTATCCCTACCTAATGATTTACAAATATTCGATGGCAACGTGCCTACATTAATCTTTACTGAAAAACAACAGCCAGAAAAAAAGAACATCACATATATCACCATCAACTTTAACCATAACCCATTGAAACAGATCATGGAAGCATTGTATCAACGAAAAATACAATCATTATTGGTGGAAGGAGGCAGGCAATTGCTGCAGTCATTCATTGATAATGAGCTATGGGATGAAGCCTATATCGAAAAGTGCCCCAGCCGGTTACACTCCGGTGTTAAAGCACCTCAAATGGACGATAATTTTAGTTATTCGATAGAAGAACACTTCGAAAGACAAATTTGGCATTATGTTCGTCGAATATAGCTAAGATAGTTCTATTCAGGGGGTTTTACGTCGATAAAAACAGTGTTATTATCTATAATTTTATATAAAACTTACCTGTAATGTTCATTATCGGAAAAAATGTTTCTATTTTTGCAACTTGTAAATAAACACAATCTTTCAAATGAAAATAAAGTTTTTATCATTCATTGCGAGTTTTTTCATGGTGTCATTTGTTATAACGTCATGTCTTGATGACGATAATAACATCGAATATAGCCCGGATGCAACTATACATGCGTTTGAACTTGACACAATCGGGGGGTATGGGGTAAAGTATAAATTCACTATTGACCAATTATCACGTGAAATCTATAACGAAGACTCTCTTCCTGTTCATGCCGATACCATCATTGACAAGATTTTAATCAAAACATTAACAACGGCATCAGGTGTCGTTACGATGAAGGACAAAAGCGGAAACGATTCTGTCTTAAACATTAATGATTCGATCGATCTTCGGAAAGAACTTATTATAAAAGTATGGTCAACAGAAGCATTGGCGGGTATATCTCCTAATCAGACTAAGGAGTACAAGATCAAAGTAAATGTGCACAAGCATGATCCGGATTCGTTAAGATGGGAGTATATAGTAGGAGCTGGTGACAATAATATAACTGGTCCTCAAAGATCCATTATTTTAGGGTCTAATGTCTTAACATATACAGAAACCACATCAGGACTTAAAGTATACAAGAACACAGTTAGTGGTTTAAACAATTGGTCTCCTAATTCGATAGTAGGAATAGAGAATTCTATAAAAACATTACCCACCTCTATCATCGAATTCAAAGATATGTTGTATGCAACGTTTAAAGATAATAACAATACTGTATACGCCTATACATCAGAAGATGGTATTAATTGGAGTGCGCTAACTTCTTTAACCAATATTGAACTGTTCTTAGCGCCTATCAAAGAGAAATTCGACTCTGAAAAGAATGCAAGGATTAGTTATATCAAAAAAGTTAATGATAATAAGTATATTTTCACAACCAGTACTGATGGAGTAAATGAGGAATACGCTCTATATGACAACAACAAAAAATATCTTGATGGAGAAGCCAGAAAAAAATTTCCAAGTAAAATTACCTCATATACCAATTATGAGAATAGGAATGGAACTCAAGGTGTGCTATTAATTGGTGAAGCGGAAAAATCCACCACTCTTTCAAATGATGGCACTGACATTGCGATAGCTGTCGCATGGATATATTCTGAAGAATCTCAAGAGGTCAACAAATTGAATGAGAACAGAGAGCCTATTTTGGACGACAATGATACCCCTATTAAAGAAAATATTATAGTAAGCGGATGGGGAGATCTCCCTGCCGGTTCAACCTATAGATATTGCCCAGAACTAAAAAACCCTATTATTATTCATTATAATTCTCAATTTTATCTATTTGGAGACGGATTTGAAGCATTCTATACTTCACCATCAGGACGTGATTGGGAAAAAGCTAATAAAAAGTTCTCATTCCCTCATCAAAATTGGTCTAAAGAGAACATTGGATATGATCCTATTAAGTTCCCCGAATTTAGAGGCAGAAAGAACTTTTCTATGGTAGTGGACACAGAAAAAGATGCCCAGAACAGAGCTAATAATTATTTAGTATTCATATTCGGCAAAAACGACAATGTTAGCTTTGATGAAGAAGTAGAAAAAGAAGACAGCTCACGAGCTACTACCACAGTAAAACGCTCATATAGTCATAATTCAGAAGTATGGCGTGGTCGCTTGAATCAGCTATGGTTTGATAAAGATCCGGAACATGCCGGGAAATAAAAACGTATACGTTTAAAATAAAAAGATGTCCTATATAGAACAAATAGACAAAACTCGGATACCACAACACGTAGCCATCATTATGGATGGAAACGGACGATGGGCAAAACAACGAGGGGAAGAACGTACTTACGGTCACCGTGCTGGCGCAGAAACGGTACAGAATATTACTGAAGATGCTGCCAGACTGGGGATTAAGTACCTGACACTTTATACCTTCTCAACCGAGAACTGGAATCGGCCGCAAGACGAGATAGCGGCTTTGATGAATCTATTGCTAGAATCTATTGAAGAAGAGACACTGATGAAGAACAATATTCGCTTCAACGTAATCGGTGATTTCAAGAAGTTACCGGTTGAAGTTCAGAAAAGTTTGACGTCATGTATAGAACGCACGTCCAAAAATAGTGGAATGTATATGGTACTAGCTCTTAGTTACTCATCCCGTTGGGAAATAACAGAAGCGGTACGGCAAATAGCAACGCAAGTAAAAACGGGAGAAATATCTCCCGAGCAAATAACCGATGAGTGTATCTCATCTCATCTGGATACTAATTTTATGCCCGATCCGGATTTACTGATCCGAACGGGAGGAGAAATCCGGCTAAGCAATTACCTTCTATGGCAATGTGCTTATTCGGAGCTTTATTTTTGTGATACCTTCTGGCCGGACTTCGACAAAGAAGAACTCTACAAAGCCATTTGGGAATACCAACAAAGGGAACGCCGATTCGGCAAAACCAGTGAACAGATCAGCTAATATAACTCGAAACATCAAATTATAACATAAATGCATTATCGTATTTCCTTTATATTCATAACGTTTGTCTGCCTGTGCTGCTTTGCGACAACAGGCGTTGCGCAAAATGCTAATACTGATGAAGACTCAAAACCTGTCATCTTATACTCCGGAACACCCAAAAAGTATGAGATAGCAGATATTAAAGTTGAAGGCGTAAAGAATTATGAAGACTATGTATTGATTGGACTATCCGGACTATCGGTAGGACAAACAATTACTGTGCCGGGTGACGAAATCACTGGAGCAATCAAACGTTATTGGCGTCATGGTTTGTTCTCAAATGTACAAATCACAGCCGAGAAAATAGAAGGCAACAAAATCTGGTTAAAAATCAGTCTGACACAACGCCCACGTATCGCAGATGTACGCTACCACGGTGTGAAAAAGTCAGAACGTACCGACCTTGAGGCCAAGCTAGGAATGGTAAAAGGTATGCAGATTACTCCGAATACCGTAGACCGTGCCAAAACATTGATCAAACGTTATTTTGATGACAAGGGATTCAAAAATGCCGAAGTAATCATCGCACAGAAAGACGATCCTTCCAGCGAGAATCAGGTGATTGTGGACATTGATATAGACAAAAAGGAGAAAATCAAAGTACACAAAATCACCATTGCAGGAAACACTGCAATCAAGGCTTCCAAGCTGAAAAAAGTAATGAAGAAAACCAATGAGAAAGGTAAACTTCTAAACTTGTTCCGCACCAAGAAATTCGTGCCGGAAAACTTTGAAGCAGATAAACAACTTATCATCGACAAGTATAATGAGCTGGGATATCGTGATGCAATGATCGTTAAAGACAGCGTTTCACAATATGATGAAAAGACGGTAGATGTATATTTGGATATAGACGAAGGTCAGAAATACTATCTCCGCAACGTGACATGGGTAGGTAATACTCTTTATCCGTCGGAACAGTTGAACTTCCTACTTCGTATGAAGAAAGGCGATGTATACAACCAGAAGTTGTTGAATGAGCGTGTTTCTACAGACGACGATGCTATCGGTAACTTATATTACAATAACGGTTACCTCTTCTACAACCTTGATCCGGTAGAAGTAAATATCGTAGGCGACTCTATCGACCTTGAAATGAGAATCTATGAAGGCCGTCAGGCTACTATCAATAAGATTAAGATCAGTGGTAACGACCGTTTGTATGAAAACGTCGTTCGCCGTGAACTTCGTATCCGCCCGGGACAGCTGTTCAGCAAAGAAGACTTGATGCGTTCTTTACGTGAAATCCAGCAAATGGGCCACTTTGACCCGGAAAAACTGCAACCGGATATTCAACCGGATCCGATGAACGGAACTGTTGACATAGGTTTGCCTTTGACTTCCAAAGCCAACGACCAGGTAGAGTTCTCTGCCGGTTGGGGACAAACGGGTATCATTGGTAAGTTGAGTTTGAAGTTTACCAACTTCTCTGTAGCCAACCTGTTACACCCGGGTGAAAACTACCGTGGTATCCTGCCGCAAGGTGACGGCCAGACATTGACTATCAGCGGACAGACGAATGCTAAATACTACCAATCATACAGTATTTCATTCTTCGATCCATGGTTTGGCGGTAAACGTCCGAACTCATTCTCTGTATCGGCCTTCTTCTCTGTACAGACAGACATCAGTAGCCGTTACTACAATTCCAGCTATTTCAACAACTACTACAACAGCATGTATAGTGGTTACGGTGGTTATGGTATGTACAATTACGGTAACTATAACAACTACGAAAACTATTATGACCCGGACAAGTCTATCAAGATGTGGGGACTTTCCGTAGGTTGGGGTAAACGTCTGAAATGGCCGGATGACTATTTCACTCTTTCTGCAGAATTAGCTTACCAACGCTACAACTTAAGCGACTGGCAATACTTCCCGGTAACCAATGGTAAATGTAATGACCTTAGCATTTCATTAACTTTGGCACGTAACTCTATTGACAACCCGATCTTCCCCCGTTCAGGTTCAGATTTCTCATTGTCAGTTCAGCTTACACCGCCTTACTCATTGATGGACGGTAAAGACTATAAGGGATATTATAGTAACCCTGAAACAGGTAGCATTACCCAAGACAACATGAATAAACTTCATAAATGGATAGAATACCACAAATGGAAATTCAAAGGCAAAACGTATACTCCGTTGATGGACCCGATTGCACATCCGAAATGTCTGGTGTTAATGACACGTACTGAATTCGGTTTGTTAGGTCACTACAACCAATACAAGAAATCTCCGTTCGGAACATTCGACGTGGGTGGTGACGGTATGACCGGTTATTCAACTTATGCAACTGAAAGTATCGCTTTACGTGGTTACGAAAACAGCTCATTAACTCCATACGGATCTGAAGGTTATGCTTACGCACGCCTCGGTATTGAATTAAGATATCCGTTGATGCTGGAAACAAGTACTAACATTTATGTGTTAGGTTTCCTTGAAGCTGGTAACGCATGGCACGATATCAAGAAATTCAATCCATTCGAGTTGAAACGTTCTGCCGGTGTCGGTGTTCGTATCTTCCTGCCGATGATTGGTATGATGGGTATTGACTGGGGTTACGGTTTCGATAAAGTATTTGGTTCTAAACAATACGGAGGAAGTCAATTCCACTTTATCTTAGGACAAGAATTCTAATGTATCATCAAAAACTAAACGTTATGAGAAAGTCTGTTCTATTAATCATGGTGCTGTTTGCTGTCAGCATGGCGGCAAATGCACAGAAGTTTGCACTGATCGATACGGAATATATCATGAAGAATATTCCGGCAGCTCAAAGTGCTAATGAGCAAATGCAAGAAGCTACGAAGAAATACCAGAGCGAAGTAGAAGCCCTGGCAAAAGAAGCACAGAAGATGTTCCAGGACTACCAGGCAAAATCTTCCACTCTTTCTGCCGCACAAAAGACAAAGACAGAAGATGCAATCGTAGCTAAAGAAAAAGCAGCAGCCGAGTTGAAGCGTAACTACTTCGGTCCGGAAGGCGAATTAGCCAAGATGAGAGACAAGTTGATTACTCCGATTCAGGATGATATTTATGAAGCCGTGAAAGCTATATCACAGCAACATGGATATGATTTAATTATCGACAGAGCCTCTGCTACAGGTATAATATTTGCAAATCCACGCATAGATATTAGTGATGAAATACTAAGAAGATTAGGATATTCAAATTAATTTCATACATTTGCAGCTGGAAATAACTAAAAATCATTCAAATAAATTATAGAACTATGCTAAAAAAAATTGCACTTGTAATGTTGCTTGCACTCCCAATGGGTGTATTTGCACAGAACCTGAAATTCGGCCACATTAATGCACAGGAAATCATCACTGTGATGCCGGAATTCACCAAAGCTCAAAATGACATTCAGACTTTAGAAAAACAACTTACTGCTGAACTTCAGAGAACGCAGGAAGAATTCAACAAGAAATATCAGGAATTCCAACAAGCTATCGCTAAGGATTCTCTTCCTCCCAACATCGCTGAAAGAAGACAAAAAGAATTGCAAGATATGATGCAAAGACAAGAGCAATTCCAACAAGATGCTCAACAGCAAATGGCGAAAGCACAAAATGATGCCATGGCTCCTATCTATCAGAAGTTGGACAATGCTATCAAAGCCGTAGGCGCTGCTGAAGGTGTAATCTACATCTTCGACCTGGCAAGAACTTCGATTCCATACGTAAACGAATCACAGAGCATCAACTTGACTAGCAAGGTAAAAGCAAATCTTGGTATCAAATAAGAACTGACCAAGAATAAAGAAATACCAAAAGGGAAAGAGAAAGAAGGATCAACTTCTTTCTCTTTCCCTTTTTTTGGCGTACATTTGCGTATATAAATCAAGTGTGTCATGAAGCAACATCTATCCCATACGCCCGGACCGATCGGAGTATTTGACTCCGGTTACGGAGGTCTGACCATCTTAGATAAAATAAGAGAAGTATTACCGGAATATGATTATATCTATTTGGGAGATAATGCACGTGCTCCTTACGGAACACGTTCTTTTGAGGTCGTATACGAATTTACCCGGCAAGCGGTCAACAAACTATTTGATATGGGCTGCCACCTGGTTATATTAGCTTGCAATACAGCTTCCGCAAAAGCTTTGCGCAGTATTCAGATGAATGATTTACCAGGCATCGATCCGGCTCGCCGTGTGCTCGGAGTCATCCGCCCTACCGTAGAGTGTGTCGGAGAGATAAGCAAAAACCAGCATATCGGTGTACTGGCAACAGCAGGCACCATCAAATCCGAATCGTATCCGTTGGAAATACACAAGCTATTTCCTGAAATCCAGGTCAGCGGCACAGCCTGTCCGATGTGGGTATCACTAGTTGAAAACAATGAATCACAGGACGAAGGAGCAGACTATTTTATCCGGAAGTACATCGACCAATTGCTATCGAAGGATCCTCAAATAGATACTGTCATTCTCGGATGTACTCATTTCCCCATACTTCTACCCAAAATCCGGCAATATATTCCGGAGCATATCAGTGTAATTGCGCAAGGCGAGTATGTTGCGGAAAGTCTGAAAGACTATCTGAAAAGGCATCCCGAAATGGATGCAAAATGCACGAAAAATGGGAACTGCCAGTTTTACACGACCGAAGCGGAAGAAAAGTTTTCAGAATCGGCCTCTACTTTCCTAAAACAGCAGATTAATGTAAAACACATCACGCTCGAATAAAATTTAAGAAAAAAAGTAACCATTTCTCTCTCTTTTTTGTTATATTTGTAGATAACCCCTAATAAGCAAGATCATGAAAGAAGAAGATTATAGCAAAGCAATAGAAGTATTCTCCGGATCCCCATGGGAAGCCGAGATCATCAAAGGGCTATTAGAAAGCAATGACATCCGTTGCGTAATCAAAGATGGGATTATGGGTACACTGGCACCCTATATCGCTCCTTCCGTATCCGTTCTTGTCACCGAGGATCAATACGAAGCGGCCACCGCACTTATCAGGAGCCGGGCCGAGAAAGATAACGACTGATGCGGTCGAGCCCTTCGCGGATATTCTCCAATGAGTTTGCATAGGAGAAACGTACATATCCTTCGCCTCCCGTACCAAAATCCACCCCGGGAGTAATGCCGACGCGTGCATGTTCGAGTACATCGAATGCAAAACGATAAGAGTCGGTAGTAAATTTGCGTGCGTCAGCAAAAATGTAAAATGCCCCTTGAGGTTCTACTTTTATTTCAAAACCCATTTCCCGAAGGCGGGCAATCATATATCGGCGACGCTCATCATAAACCTGCTTCATCCGTTCCACGTCCGGTTCAGCCTGCCGCAATGCGGCAATCCCTGCCTGCTGGGCAACACTGGACGCACAGATAAACAGATTTTGCTGTAACTTTTGCAAAGATCGCATACAAGATTTAGGTGCGATCAAATAGCCCAACCGAAGCCCCGTCATCGCAAAGCGTTTAGAGAATCCGTTCAGGACAAAAGCCTGATCGGTATATTCAAGGATACTGTGTGCACGCCCTTCATACACAAGGCCGTGATAAATTTCATCTGAAATGACAGGAACTCCTAATGCAGCTACGTCCTTCAAGAATTTTTCATCCAACAACATTCCGGTCGGATTCATCGGAGAATTGATAAAGATAGCCGCAGTATGCGGATTCACACACTTACGGATAGCCTCTATGTCGTATTGCAGATATTCTTTAAACAAAGGAACCAAAACAGGTTTGGCTTGCGTTGCCAACACAAAATTGCGATAGCAAGCGTACCCCGGATTGGAAAGAATCACTTCACTATCCGGATTGCAGAGCAACATCAATGCAAGAAGAATAGACGGAGAAGACCCGGAAGTCACGACAATACAATCCGGATCTACCGTTACCCCATATTCGCGCAGATAAAAAGCGGCAATTTCCCGTCGCAGTTCCGGATCACCCAAAGAATGTGTATAATGAGTCAGATGACGATCATAAGCCGCTTTTGCCGCTTCCGCCACACAGGCCGGCACATCAAAATCAGGTTCGCCAACTTCCAGATGAATAATATCAATGCCTTGTTTTTGCAATTCGTTCGCCCTCTCCAACACATCCATTACGATGAAAGAGGTCATCTGTTCTACTTGTGGGTTTGTATGTTTCATTGCTTATCTTTTCTCTATCTGACTGCAAAGATAATTCTTTTTAGCCTGTTTTGGTAACATATCGGTAAAAAGCTCTATATTTGTGCTTTCAAATCGTTAGTAGGAATGAAACAGGAATTTACACGAATCGCAGTAAAAGTAGGAAGCAATGTATTGACACGCCGAGACGGAACGCTGGACGTTACCCGTATGTCGGCACTTGTTGACCAGATAGCGGAATTACATAAATCCGGGGTGGAAATCATTCTGATTTCTTCGGGAGCTGTTGCTTCCGGGCGCAGTGAAGTGCATCCACAGAAAAAACTCGATAGTGTAGACCAACGCCAGTTGTTTTCTGCCGTAGGTCAAGCTAAGCTCATCAACCGTTACTACGAACTTTTCCGCGAGCATAGTATTCCTGTTGGTCAGGTGTTAACCACGAAAGAAAGTTTCGGTACCCGCCGCCATTATCTGAATCAGAAAAACTGTATGACGGTAATGCTTGAAAACAATGTTATTCCTATTGTCAACGAGAATGATACAATTTCCGTCAGCGAGCTTATGTTCACTGATAATGATGAATTGTCCGGACTCATCGCTTCCATGATGGATGCACAGGCTCTCATTATCCTAAGCAACATCGACGGAATTTACAATGGTTCTCCTGCCGATCCGGGTTCTTCTGTTATCCGGGAGATCGATCACGGAAAAGATTTATCCAATTATATTCAGGCAACGAAGTCCAGTTTCGGACGGGGGGGAATGTTGACGAAAACAAATATTGCCCGCAAAGTAGCTGATGAAGGAATTACAGTGATTATTGCCAACGGGAAACGGGATAATATTCTGGTAGATTTGCTTCAGCATCCGAAAGAAACGCTTTGTACACGTTTTGTTCCTTCAAACGAACCGGTATCCAGTGTCAAGAAATGGATTGCTCATAGCGAGGGGTTTGCCAAAGGAGAAATTCACATCAACGAATGTGCGACAGAAGTTCTAAACTCTGAAAAGGCTGTCAGTATCCTCCCCATCGGAATTACTCACGTTGAAGGTGAATTTGAGAAAGATGACATTGTGCGTATCATGGACTTTCAAGGAAATCAAGTGGGCGTTGGAAAGGTGAACTGCGATTCCAAGCAGGCACAAGAAGCAATCGGTAAGCATGGAAAGAAACCGGTAGTACATTATGACTATCTATACATTGAATAATCAATAATAAGGTCAACTGTAGATAGGGTTAGTAATATTGCAAGTCAACCCGAAGCAGTGATAAGAAATTGAAGCTATTATTCAGGAGAATATTAGCATCTTGATTGAAGGAAAGCGTTTATTTTCGGTTGTATAATGTATTGTAGATAAAACATCTGCATTGAGACGCCCGTATATTGCTGATATACCACCACAAAAGCAACATTTATTTCTGCTTTCAACAAGTTTTATTCACATCATTCACTATATTTGCATAGTTTATCTTTCCATTTAATGCAAAAAAGGAGCAAATGACTACAAATTTAAACGAAACCTTTGCTGCCGTACAGGTGGCAAGTCGGGAATTAGCCTTGCTGAATGATGACATCATCAATCAGATTTTAAATGCAGTAGCTGACGCAGCAATTGCAGAAACACCTTTCATTCTTGCAGAGAATGAAAAAGACCTCGCACGGATGGACAAAAATGATCCGAAGTACGACCGGTTAAAATTGACGGAAGAACGTTTAAAAGGCATTGCTGCCGACACACGCAATGTAGCTACACTCCCCTCTCCTTTGGGTAAAGTGTTGAAAGAAAGTGTTCGCCCCAATGGGATGAGATTGACAAAAGTCAGCGTTCCTTTCGGAGTGATAGGAATCATTTATGAAGCCCGTCCGAATGTCAGTTTTGATGTTTTCTCCCTTTGTCTAAAGAGTGGAAATGCCTGCATATTGAAAGGAGGAAGTGATGCCGATTGTTCCAACCGGGCTATCATCAGTGTGATTCATGAAGTATTGAGGAAATTCAATATCAATCCGCACATTGTAGAACTACTTCCGGCCGACAGAGAAGCTACGGCAGCATTGCTGAATGCAGTGGGTTACGTAGATCTGATTATCCCCAGAGGCAGCAGCAGCCTGATCCATTTCGTACGCGAGAATGCAAAAATTCCCGTTATTGAAACAGGGGCAGGTATCTGTCACACTTACTTTGATGAATTTGGAGATGTAAACAAGGGGGCAGCTATTATTCATAATGCGAAGACACGCAGGGTTAGCGTATGTAATGCGCTGGACTGCGCCATTATACATGAGAAGAGACTGACCGATCTCCCTATGCTTTGCGAGAAACTAAAAGACAGCCATGTCATTATCTATGCTGACGCACAGGCTTATCAAGCATTAGAAGGCAGCTATCCTACCGAACTTCTGGAACACGCCAAAGCAGAAAGTTTCGGCACAGAGTTTCTGGATTATAAAATGGCTGTCAAGACCGTAAAAAGCTTCGAAGATGCCTTAGGACATATTCAGGAAAACAGCTCCAAACATAGCGAGTGTATTGTTACCGAAAACAAGGAACGTGCAGCCTTATTCACAAAGATTGTGGATGCAGCTTGCGTATATACCAATGTATCTACTGCCTTCACTGACGGAGCGCAATTCGGATTAGGAGCAGAAATCGGAATCAGTACGCAAAAACTACATGCGCGCGGTCCGATGGGACTGGAAGAGATCACCTCTTACAAATGGGTCATCGAAGGAGACGGGCAAACGAGAAGAAATTGAGACGATACCTTTATCGTTAAAAATCAAACAAGGTATTGAACGAAACTAATTGAAAATTAAGAATTAAAAGATAAATGATATGAATAAATTTACTTGCGTACAGGACATCGGCGATTTAAAATCAGCCCTTGCAGAAGCATTCGAAATTAAAAAAGATCGTTTCAAATATGTAGAACTGGGACGAAACAAGACTTTGATGATGATCTTCTTCAACTCCAGTCTGCGCACCCGCCTTAGCACACAGAAAGCTGCAATCAACTTGGGAATGAATGTAATGGTACTAGATATCAATCAAGGTGCATGGAAACTGGAAACCGAACGTGGCGTAATTATGGATGGCGATAAACCGGAACATATCTTAGAAGCCATTCCGGTGATGGGCTGTTATTGTGATCTCATCGGAGTACGCTCTTTCGCCCGTTTCGAAAACCGCGACTTTGACTATCAGGAAACGATTATCAATCAATTTATCCAATACTCCGGACGTCCCGTCTTTTCGATGGAAGCGGCAACACGCCACCCATTGCAGAGCTTTGCCGACTTGATTACCATTGAAGAATACAAGAAAACAGCACGTCCTAAAGTGGTCATGACCTGGGCTCCACATCCACGTCCATTGCCACAAGCTGTTCCCAATTCTTTTGCCGAATGGATGAACGCAACGGATTACGAATTTGTCATCACCCACCCCGAAGGTTATGAACTCGCCCCGCAATTTGTAGGCAACGCAAAAGTAGAATACGACCAGATGAAGGCTTTCGAAGGAGCCGACTTTATATATGCCAAGAACTGGGCAGCTTATTCCGGCGACAATTACGGACAGATATTAAGTAAAGATCGTGATTGGACAGTCAGCGACCGTCAAATGGCAGTTACCAACAACGCTTATTTCATGCATTGTCTTCCGGTTCGCAGAAATATGATTGTGACAGACGATGTGATCGAAAGCCCGCAATCAATCGTTATTCCGGAAGCTGCTAATCGTGAAATCTCGGCAACTGTCGTTCTGAAGAGACTATTGGAAGGACTGAAATAACCGAAAAATAAAGAGGCCGAAAAGCCTCTTCCATCAACGCATAAGAACAAAAGAACATCTCCTTAAAATCCTACTTATAAATATAAAAACAGGATTTGAAAATTGAGATGTTCTTTTGTTCTTATTGTATTTAAAATAAAAGCGGGCTATTACTTACCCCGCTCTTTACCTTATTTCTCTATTTCTTTGCCAGCCTCCTGCCAGGAATTAAATCCTTTATCAAGCTCAAAGACCTTATAGCCCTTCTCACTCAAAATTGCCGCAGCCTTCTTGCTCCGATTACCACTACGACAATACACAGCCACCGGTTTATCCTTCTGTAATAATGAATCAGCCATTGAAGCAAAAGAATCATCCATCACATTGATGTTGATTGTCTTCGTGATGTGCCCCTCCGAATATTCCGCAAGTGTGCGGACATCCAGACGTTGTATATCCTCATTCTGAATAAGAGAATCAAACTCCTCTACATTCATGGATTGAAAATCTCCTTTCTGCTGACAAGAGAAAAGGGAAGAGAGAAATAAAAATATCCCCACGACTAATTGATTCAATTTAAACATATATACTCTATTATTCAATTCTGCCCAGGAGTATAGTCAAACCCGGGATCACAATACTTTTCAGATACTACTGCAGATCCATCCTTATCGTACGTACAATATTTAAACTTAATATTTATGGTCCGACCAGGATGCTCCTCATCAATATATTGCGCCAAAGGAACAGAAATGTAAGCACGCCGATTATAGTATTCTTCATCACTGTTCGCATCATGGTATAATAACATATTCACAATACCATTTGTTTTAAGTTCAGACACATCTTCCACTATGCCGAAAGTATGTCCTTTGCCTGTACTGACTTTTAGATTCAGAATCATATTCAGATAATCCCGCCCCAGCCAGATACTGACCACCTCTACCGGATCTTGCTTTATACCGTCTTTATACACCGGATCATCTTCCGGCTTAGGCACCGGCACAATGAGCGATTGCAAAGAATATATAGTAGCCGCACTTCCATCCGGAAGCACTTCATAGTTACTCATTACACGTCTGGAGGTATTTGCGGCAATAGTAGAACCCGTACGATCTTCCGCCACAGGCAAAGCCTCTCCCTTATCAGGAATAAGCGTTTGTATACGACCGTCTTCCCCGGCCTCTACAGTCACAAATTCCAGTTTCACCGAAGGATAATAATAATCATCATCTCCACAGGCAGTCATCAGGAAAAGCAATCCCCACAACCAAATAACATGTAATTTTCTTCTTTTCATCGGCAAGCTGCTAAATAATTAACTAACGGATTGGAATACATTAATAACAACTTCTCACGCAAAAAGTCTTCATCCTTATTCGGAATCTTGATCTTTGCCAATTGTTGTTCAATATAGTTCATAAACTGTTGTTTCTCTTCTTCCGTGTAATTGGACCCGAATTCCGTCGTGCCATTCAGCCAATCGTACGCCACATAATTTCCCGGATATATCCGGTAATTACGATGAATGCGGCGGTCAATACAGGCAGAGATACGGGCAAACAAATCCGGTTTCGGCAACGAACGGTCCAACTCTTTCAGACCATCATTTAGACAAGGGGCAACCTGAAAATGTACCCTGCCTTTATATCCGAAAAGACCGGTTTGCATATTAATCAAATCGTCCTGCGTCGTCTTCTTATACCCTTCGATGTCTCTCTTCAACTGAAACTCCTGCGCTTTCAGAAAATCACACGGGTCATATTCGTATGAAATAGCAAGCGGAGCAATATTCATTTCCATCAAACGGTCTATCAAATCACCTTCACCACCCATTGCCAGCATTTTCAACACACTGTCTTGTGTACGGTCATTCGAATCTTTTGCACGTCCTTCACGCTGCGCAATCCAAATAGACTGTTTTTTCTCCGAAATGGTGTAATGCATATAACGGGACATACGTGCTGAAGATTCCAACATCTGCCGCATTGTCAATGCCCGCTGTACAATGAATGATTTATTGACACGTACCAGTTTCTTAATCCAGGGATAAATCAGCAAATTATCTCCAATCGCTATTTCTACCGTATCCATCCCCTGGTCAATCAACAAAATAGAGAGAAAGCCCGAATCGAGAATAATGTCTCTATGATTCGATATATACGTATAAGCTTTACTTTTATCCGGTATGGCGGTATGATCCAGTGTCAGCCCGGCGGTATGATCTGCCGCTATCTTCCACAAAATACCATAGCAAAATGCCTCCTGAAAATCAAGTTTAGTCTTACAGGCACGCATTTTCTGCGCCAGAAGTTCAAATGGAACGTTCGGTATAGCCCCGGTAGCAGCTTTCTGAAAAGCCGGATCGGCAATCAGTTCCTCAAAGATTTGAGGAAGTTCCTCATCATTGTAAGGACGAATTTCATTAAACTCTGTCAGATCCATCACGTGATTAAAATTTGTTTTCAATAATATCGGTCATCACATCCTTTATATCCAGTCCGGCTGCACGCACCTGCTGGGGAATAAAGCTGGTAGTAGTCATTCCCGGAGTAGTGTTTACTTCGAGAAGATTCAGTTTTTCACCGGCAGTCACAATATAATCTACACGGATAATGCCGGAGCAACCTAATATATCATAGATAGCCGAAGTCAACATCTGCACACGCTTGGTCAGTTCGTCCGAGATACGCGCAGGAGTGATTTCATCTACCTGTCCATTATATTTAGCATCATAATCAAAGAACTCATTGTGCGTCACCACTTCCGTAGGCGGTAAGATTACTGTCTTCTCTTTGGTCTTATAGCAGCCGCAAGTCAGTTCCGTTCCATCCATAAACGCTTCTACAAGTACTTCTTGCGCCTCTCCGAAAGCTTTAACAATGGCCGGCTGTATTTGTTCTTTTGTTTTTACTTTCGTAACTCCGAAGCTCGAACCTCCCAGACTAGGCTTGATAAAACAAGGCAGACCGATCTTTTCCACTACTTCCTCGTCAGAAATCGATTGTCCCTGGCGCAGCAACAATGATTCGGCAATGCGCACTCCAAAAGCTTTCAGATATTGATTGCAGGTAAACTTGTCGTATGTAATGGCAGCTGCCAATACTCCACAACAGGAATACGGTATACGCATCATATCAAAATAGCCTTGCAGGCGACCATCCTCACCGGGCGTACCATGGATGGTAATATAAGCAAAGTCGAACACAACCTTTTCCGTTCCGTTCGTAAAACTAAAGTCATTTCTATCTACCGGCACTTTATTTCCGTCCGGCAATTGTACTTCCCAGCGACGGCCTTCCATCTCCACGATATACAAATTATACTTTTCCTTATCAATAAAGGAATAAATGCCCTGTGCACTACGCAGGGAAACTACGATTTCAGAGGTATCCCCTCCTGCTACGATAGCGATGTTGCGTTTCATTCTAATTCTCTATTACTTATATAGCCTCTCCACTTCTCGATAAGCCGGGTCATGTCATCCGGAAGTTCGGAAGTAAAGTACATCTCCTCACCTGTGACGGGATGCACAAACCCCAACGTCATAGCATGCAAAGCCTGTCGGGGACAAGTGTCAAAGCAATTATTTACAAACTGTTTGTATTTACTAAAATGAGTTCCTTTCAGTATCTCATGCCCGCCATAGCGTTCGTCATTGAACAATACATGGCCGATATGCTTCATGTGGACACGAATCTGATGGGTACGTCCTGTTTCAAGTATACATTCCACAAGGGTTACGTATCCCAGTCTTTCCAATACACGGTAGTGCGTAACGGCATGTTTGCCCACTGTCGGGTCGGACATCACCGCCATCTGCATCCGGTCTTTCGGATTGCGGGCGATATTACCGACAATCGTTCCTTCATCCTGTTCCACAACGCCCCACACCAGAGCACGATATCTGCGTTTGGTAGTCTTATTAAAAAATTGGAGTCCCAGATTTGTTTTGGCATCCGGTGTCTTGGCAATCACCAGCAAGCCCGAAGTATCTTTGTCGATGCGATGAACAAGTCCCACGTGCGGGTCATTGGCATCGTAATCCGGTATATCCTTCATGTGCCAGGCGAGCGCATTGACAAGCGTGCCGTGATAGTTTCCGTGTCCCGGATGCACTACCAACCCTGCCGGTTTATTCACCACCATTACGTATGGATCTTCATAAACAATAGTAAGGGGAATATCTTCAGGAATAATTTCGTTTTCATAACGGGGGCGATCCATCATCACCGTTATGACATCCAGCGGTTTCACTTTGTAGCTACTCTTCACCGGCTTGCCATTGGCCATAACGAATCCGCCTTCGGCAGCCTTCTGAATACGGTTGCGCGAAGCATTGACAATACGTTCGAACAGATATTTGTCGACTCTGACCATCGCCTGTCCCTTATCTACAACCACGCGGAAGTGTTCGTAAAGCTGGGATTCGTCACCGACAGGTTCTATATCGTCCAAATCATTCTCCAGTTCATCCGGAAGTTCTTCCTCTATCATGCGAGTCCGTTTCTGTTATTTATCTATTAAAACCAACTATCATCTTGAGTAGATGACGATTCTGACGTAACCGGCTGGTCCGTATCTACGGAAACATCGGCTGAATCTTCTTCCGACGTATCACCGGAGCCGTTTCCGACCATCAATGTTAACGAAGATCCCACAGGAATTTTCTCACCCGCAGCCAACTGACGTCCCTGGTACTTCACGCCGTATACCCAGTCTTTCTCACCATTTACCAATTGAACCTGATTCAGTTTGAAACCGGCATTCAGCAATTTAGCCTGCGCCTGGCGGAGCGAGCTGTTGTCCGCCACATCGGGAATAGCACGCAAAGGGACATCCAACGTATTGACAGTCAGATATACTGTGCGTCCTTCTTTCACTTTCTCGCCGGCTCCCGGCTTCAGTTCGAGAATGATACCTGCTGCTTTATCCTTTACATATTTGGTATCGGAAATCACATATACCAAACCGTGATTCCGGAACATTTTCGCTGCTTCGTCCACCGTCATCCCTTTCACATCGGGAACGGCAACAGTTTCACCATGATGAGTATGTATATCAAGCCATTTCAATACACCGAATATCATCACTACCACCACAACAATCATGGCGATCATATTCACCCAGAAGAATTTATTTGTTTTAAAAGAAAAGAATTCTTTAATAGTCATACGCATTGCTGTTAATATGCGCCAAAGATACGACAAAATAGTTGAACTTTTAAAAAGTAGGCGATGAAAAATGTCCTCATCTATTATGCAAGAACGCTTATCATCGCCAGAATTGCTGCAACTATAATCCCCACTCCTATAGATTTCAACAACCTTATTATATTTATGCGGGTTTTCAAATCCCCCGAATCCGCTCTTCTATTACGTATGTTTGTTTATGAGTCTTGTTCTATTCCACAAAGAAAAGCAAAAAGTCATAAACAAGAGCAAACAATAGCGCTTTTTAACATACTATTCTCCTGAAAATCAGGAAACAAAAAAGGCGAAGATTAAATTCCCCGCCTTTTTTGTTTCCTGATGACAAGTGATTATCACTTTTGTCCGTTGTACTCATCAGAAACAGTCAGTTTCTTTCTGCCTTTTGCACGACGAGCAGCTAATACTCTACGACCATTAGCCGATGCCATTCTCTCACGGAAACCGTGTTTGTTCTTTCTCTTTCTGTTAGAGGGTTGAAATGTTCTTTTCATTACTGTATCTTGTTTTTATGTTATTATTCTACGTAATCGGGCTGCAAAAATAGGCACTTTTTTTAAATTAACCAAGAGATAACTCATTTTTGCTCAAAAGTTTTTGTGTTTTTTACCGATTTAGATTACTTTTGCAGTCGAATTCCTGCGAAAACAATTAAATAACAATAATATATTAAGAAAAATAGCAGTATGATTAATGCTCAAGACATCAAAAACGGAACTTGTATCCGTATGGACGGAAAGCTCTATTTCTGTATCGAATTCCTGCATGTAAAACCAGGTAAAGGTAATACTTTCATGCGTACTAAACTGAAAGATGTAGTCAGCGGTTACGTTCTTGAACGCCGTTTCAACATCGGTGAAAAGTTGGAAGATGTACGCGTAGAACGTCGTCCGTACCAATTTTTGTATAAAGAAGGAGAAGATTATATCTTCATGAACCAGGAAACATTCGACCAACACCCTATCGCTCACGATTTGATTAACGGGGTTGACTTCCTGCTCGAAGGTGCAGTATTGGAAGTTGTTTCTGACGCTTCTACTGAAACTGTTCTTTATGCAGATATGCCGATCAAGGTTCAGATGAAGGTGACTTATACAGAACCGGGCGTGAAAGGTGATACAGCTACTAACACACTGAAACCTGCAACTGTGGAATCAGGTGCAACAGTACGTGTTCCTTTGTTCATCAGCGAGGGTGAAACAATCGAAATCGATACTCGTGACGGTTCTTACGTAGGACGTGTGAAAGCATAATTTGCAAAAACATATAAAAATAGCCGGGAGTCCAAGGACTTCCGGCTATTTTTATATTCATACAGTTCTATTATTTATATCCTGCAGCTTTCGCAATTCTTTTAGGAATTTCTGTATTGTCAATCTTCTCACCAAACAGTTGAGAACCTGCACCAATAGCAAATACAGGAACATAACCGGCAGAGTGCCCGCCACTTACCCAACCTATCATAGCGATTTCATCCATCACTTCCTTTGCACGTGCAGCCATCGGTTCGCTCTTAGAGTACATACTTTCAGCAAATACGACTTTATTCTTCACGAATGATTTCTCAAATTCATCACGCAACGTCTTTTCCTGTTCCCAAGAAAGAGGGAATTGTTTCCAGAAGCCCATTTCTTCGCCGAGGAATGTTTTCATGTCCTCCCAAGTGACTTTATTGCCTTTTGATTTTCTCAATTCACTGATACGTTGTGAAAGTCCGTCAGCAGAATGTTTCTGATATTGCAATGCTTTCAGGTTCAACGCATATTTTCCCGTACCGAGCACGATACCACCTGTTTCATGGTCTGCGGTAATCACAATCAGCGTTTCTTTCGGATGTTTCTTATAGAATTCATAAGCTACTTTGATGGCATTATCCATGTCTTTCACTTCGTTGAACACAGTAGCGGCGTCATTAGCGTGGCATGCCCAGTCTATTTTACCTCCTTCTACCATCAGGAAAAAGCCTTTATTATTGCCTTTAGTAAGAAAGTCAATAGCACTTTCCGTAATTTGTGCTAATGTCAAATCATTCTCTTTGCGGTCAATAGCATAAGGCAGACAAGAAGGATTGGCTCCCTCTTCCTGAATCAAGATCATCTTTTCTGCTTTTGCAGCTTTTGCCTTATAGTCATTGTAACCACGTGCTACTGTATATCCTGCCTCTTCAAAAATAGGGAAAATGCTCGGAGCTTCTTTCTTGTCATAAGTGGTGGTAGGTTTCAAGAAACCACCGCCTGCATAAAAATCGAAATTGGCTTTCGGCAAATCAAGAGCAATTTCATAATTCATATTACGATCGGGTTGATGTGCATAAAATGCGGCAGGAGTAGCATGATCCACACTGACAGAAGTCGTTACGCCCACCTTTTTTCCTGCTTTCTTTGCTTTTTCTGCGACAGTCTGAATAGCATTTTTATCTTCTCCTACAGAAATAGCGCCATTATAAGTTTTCTTTCCTGTTGCCAATGCAGTACCTGCAGCTGCAGAGTCTGTTACTGAATTTTTAGCAGAGAAAGTGGTTGCTACGGTAGCAACCGGAAATTGAGTAAATAACAAAGGCTCGACTCCAATACGACCATTTTGAATTTCCGCCTGATACATCTCCGTACCATTTACTTGATTGACTCCCATTCCATCTCCGATGAAATAGAATACGTACTTTGCCTGCCCGTTGGCTACAACGGAGATAAGGACAAAGAACAGTGTGTAGACTAACTTTTTCATTTTCTAGTATATTTATTTTAGATTAGTTGTCTACAAAGGTAGAAAAAAAAGAGAGATGCACAGTGGATTATTGAACACTAAAAGTAGATATTTGCTTTATACACAAGCATTATTGGCTCGTATATTACGAAGTAATAACATATTGCTATCTGTGAATAACATTATAGGTTCATTACATTCTGCTCGAACATATCTTTATCTCCGGCAGCTTTATTACGCATCCGGCTACGATAATTATAGATAGTTGCCAAAGAATAACCGAGAAAATGAGCAATCTTGTTACTGTCTACTACTCCCAGACGGATAAGGGCAAAGATACGAAGTTCTGTTGTCAGAAGTTCATCGGATTTAGGATACACTCTTCCTTCTTCTACCAGCAAATTATTGAAAGCTGAAATAAAGTTCGGGAAAAGTTTCAGAAAAGACCTGTCGAACTCATTATAGAATTCATCCCGCTCATCCCGGATAAACTGTTCGGACTTGATAGCTTTAAACAAATCTTCGATACGCGATGCCATTGCCAATTTTGCCAATGAACGACGATAAGTTTCCAGTTTGTCGAGATAGTTGACACATCTGTCCAGATAGCGGGCGATATAGACTTCTTTTATTTTTCCGGTTTGCTCCAGTTCCGCGTTGACCGCAGACATTTGTTTGTTAGCCAGACTAAGATTCCGCCGCATAACAGACAACTTCTTCATCCAACGATATAGATAGAAAATAGCAATCAGAAGAAACAAAGACAACAAACTGACACTAATCAACATAGCGCGGGAAACGGCACGTTCTTTTTCTTCTTTTAATTTATACGCCTTGTCGATAATCGGAAAAAACTCCGTCACCTCAATAAACCGCAAACGGGCATTACACGCCACAGCATCTTCCATCGAGCAACTCAAGTATTTGTAGGCACGGTCAATATCTCCTGATTCATACATCAGATGCGCGAGTTTCTGCAATGAAGCATACTCCCTCACCGGAGTTTCCAGATCCGCAATGGCAGTCAGAATCAGATAGTAAACTTCTTTTTCGATATCTTTCTTCATACTATAAGCTTCGGAAAGAGTATAATAAATATATACTTTCTGACGTTCATCCTGAATTTCTTTCAAAGCATTGTTCAGCATATCCACAGCGACATCGGCTTTCCCGTTCATTATGCATTTTTCGGCTAAAACAATCGTTTTGTTTGCCTCTGGAGGCATCGCAGCAATAATGGAATCTCTATATAAATCGGTTTTCTTCAAATACTTTTCTTTTTCATTCTTATTGGTCGTATAATCTGCTAACCACCCGTAGCAGGCACGATACGTCTGATAATAAGATAACCGAGTCCACTCATTCAATTTTTTAGGATCAATCCTCTCCAACTGTTCAATGGCTTCTATATACATTCCCATTACTCCCATTACCGTAGCACGATTAATGATGATCTCATACTCCAATTCCGGGCGGTTCAACAATGGAAGGATTTCCATCTCACGGTTAATATAATATAAGGACGAGTCTGCCTGATAATGCAAATAAGCACCAAAAAGAGAGGCATATAATTCATATTTTCGAACAGGATCAGTAGAATGGGCAAGTTCTAATTTCAAGTTATTAATCTCTTTCTCTTTCCGAATCTGGAAAGTCTCTTTCTTGCTTATAACTTCATCCAGCTTTTTAAGAGCAGCCGCATTATCCGTATGCATTGCACACAACGAAAAAGGAAAGAGCAAAAGAAGAAATAGCATATAAAGGGTTAGATTTTTCATAAGATTCCTTTTTAAAGATGTTACAAATATAAGAAATATAGTAATGAAAACGAAAAATATGGGTATAACTATTTTCATTTTCACTTGTATTTTTCGGCATAAGGTATTAGAATATCCAACTAATTATCAGCAACATAGTCAGATAACAGGTTTATATTTCCATTCTAATCTCACAAAGGTGCACAGCATCCCCCTACATTTGCATCATCGGTTCTCCGAGCAAACAGTTAAAAATCTAGCTACCATGAAACGAAATTTGTTATTTGCTATTTTACTATTACTTCTATCGGGTTATCATCAAGCATTCGCCGCAACCAATATAAAGAAAGTGGCTCCTACCTTTTGGTGGGCAGGAATGAAGAATCCCGAACTACAAATACTTCTATACGGCGATGGCATATCATCCGCAGAGGTAAGTATTTCTTCTAATGACATCACCCTGCAGGACGTGGTGAAACAGGAAAATCCTAATTATCTGATCTTATATTTAGATCTTTCAAAAGCTATCCCTCAGCACTTCGACATTCTCCTGAAACAAGGTAAAAAACAGACTAAAATACCATACGAACTTAAACAGCGCAAAGAGAATGCTTCAGCAGTAGAAGGCTTCAACTCCAGTGATGTACTTTATCTCATTATGCCGGACCGCTTTGCCAACGGCAACCCCTCCAATGATATAATTCCCGGAATGTTGGAAGCAAACATAGACCGCAACGAACCTTTCGCCCGTCATGGCGGTGATTTAAAAGGAATAGAGAAACATTTGGATTATATTGCAGACCTCGGAGTTACGAGTATATGGCTTAACCCGATTCAGGAAAATGACATGAAGGAAGGCTCTTATCATGGATATGCCATCACCGATTACTATCAAGTAGACCGTCGCCTCGGAAGCAATGAAGAGTTTCGCAATCTCGTAAAAGAAGCCAATGCTAAAGGGCTAAAGGTAGTCATGGACATGATCTTCAACCATTGCGGTTCGAACAATTATCTATTCAAAGACATGCCTGCCAAAGATTGGTTCAACTTTGAGGGAAACTACATGCAGACCAGTTTCAAAACTGCCACCCAAATGGACCCTTATACTTCCGATTATGATAAAAAGCTGGCCATTGACGGTTGGTTCACACTGACTATGCCGGACTTCAACCAACGAAACCGTCACGTAGCCACTTACCTGATACAGAGTAGTATCTGGTGGATAGAATATGCGGGTATCAACGGAATCCGCCAGGATACACATCCTTACGCCGACTTTGAAATGATGGCGCATTGGTGCAAAGCGGTCAATGATGAATATCCTTCATTCAACATTGTCGGTGAGACATGGCTGGGCAGCAATGTACTGATCTCCTACTGGCAGAAAGACAGTAAACTTGCTTATCCGAAAAACAGTTATCTTCCTACTGTCATGGATTTCCCACTGATGGAAGAAATAAATAAAGCTTTCGACGAAGAAACCACCGAATGGAACGGAGGACTTTTCAGACTCTACGAATACCTCTCACAGGATATTGTCTACGCCGATCCAATGAGTCTGCTGACCTTCCTCGATAATCACGATACTTCCCGTTTCTACCGTTCGGAGGAAGATACCAAGAACCTGAACCGATATAAACAAGCCTTGACATTCTTACTGACTACCCGTGGAATTCCACAAATATATTATGGAACTGAAATCCTGATGGCAGCCGACAAAGCAAATGGAGACGGATTACTCCGATGTGACTTTCCGGGAGGTTGGCAGAATGACGCCAAAAACTGTTTTGAAGCAACCAACCGTACTCCGCAACAAAATGAAGCCTTCTCTTTTATGCAAAAACTGCTCCAATGGAGAAAAGGAAATGAAGTCATCGCCAAAGGCAAACTAAAACATTTCGCACCCAATAAAGGCATTTATGTTTATGAACGCAAATACGGTAACCAATCAGTCGTTGTCTTTCTGAATGGAAACGACCGGGAACAGACTATTGACTTACATCCTTATCAGGAAATACTCTCCACCTCGTCTGCTCATGATTTGCTCACAGACAAAAAGATTGAATTAAGAAATGAATTAACACTTCCAAGCCGTGGGATATACCTTTTAGCCTTCTAAGCAAGTTCACTACGACTTATATTTATCCAATGAAATCAGATAGATAAACAATTATAAAACAAGATACTAGCATTTATACAAACTTGTATTTTTATTCTAATCAAGCAAAAAAGTGAAGGTGGTTGCTACATTTGCAATATCCGAAACAAACAGGAATAGAAATATCGGTTAGCTTACAATTTAATACCATAAATAGAATGAAAAAGAAAAAGTTTTTTTCGATCATCGCATTCCTTTGCATCTCATTCATTGCGAATGCACAACAGAAACTGACCTCACCGGATGGCAATCTGGTTCTGACCTTTCAGGTTAACAAAGAAGGCGCACCAACCTACGACTTGACTTACAAAGGCAAGGTGGTAATTAAGCCGAGCACTCTCGGACTGGAATTGAAAAAAGAAGATAATACCAGAACCGACTTTGACTGGGTAGACCGCAGAGACCTCACCAAGCTCGATTCTAAATCCAATCTTTATAATGGCTTCAAGCTGAAAGATGCGCAAACGACTACCTTTGACGAAACCTGGCAACCAGTCTGGGGAGAAGAAAAGGAAATCCGCAATCAGTATAACGAACTGGCAGTCATTCTGTTTCAGCCAATGAACGACCGTTCCATCGTTGTTCGCTTCCGCCTGTTCAATGATGGTTTGGGATTCCGTTATGAATTTCCGCAACAGAAATCACTGAACTACTTCGTTATCAAGGAAGAACATTCCCAATTTGCCATGGCAGGCAACCATATCGCATACTGGATACCGGGCGATTACGACACTCAAGAGTACGACTACACCATCTCCCGTCTATCGGAAATCAGAGGTTTGATGCAACAGGCGATCACTCCAAATTCTTCTCAAACCCCATTTTCACCGACAGGTGTACAGACGGCACTGATGATGAAAACAGATGATGGTTTATACATCAATCTGCACGAAGCCGCTTTGATTGATTATTCTTGTATGCACCTCAATCTGGACGACAAAAACATGATATTCGAATCCTGGCTGACACCGGATGCAAAAGGGGATAAAGGTTACATGCAGACTCCGTGCAACTCTCCGTGGCGTACGATCATCGTCAGTGATGATGCACGTAACATTCTCGCCTCCCGCATCACCCTCAACCTGAACGAACCTTGTAAGATTGCAGACGCCGCCTCCTGGATTAAACCGGTGAAATATATAGGCGTATGGTGGGACATGATTACCGGAAAAGGTTCCTGGGCTTATACAGATGAACTGACCAGCGTGAAACTTGGCGTTACAGACTACTCCAAAACCAAACCGAACGGCAAACATTCTGCCAATACAGCTAACGTGAAACGTTACATCGACTTTGCCGCAGCCAACGGATTTGATGCAGTGCTGGTAGAAGGTTGGAATGAAGGATGGGAAGACTGGTTCGGCAACAGCAAAGACTATGTATTTGACTTCCTGACTGCATATCCTGATTTCGACGTACAGGAAATCCATCGTTATGCTGCAAGCAAAGGAATTAAAATGATGATGCACCATGAGACTTCTGCATCTGTTCGCAACTACGAACGTCACCTGGATAAAGCTTACCAATTCATGGTAGACAATGGATATAACTCGGTTAAAAGCGGTTATGTGGGTAATATCATTCCACGCGGAGAACATCATTACGGTCAATGGATGAATAATCATTACCTGTATGCCGTGAAAAAAGCCGCCGATTATAAAATCATGGTCAATGCACACGAAGCAACCCGTCCAACCGGTATCTGCCGTACATATCCCAATCTGATCGGTAATGAATCCGCCCGTGGAACAGAATATGAATCATTTGGAGGAAATAAAGTATACCACACGACGATTCTGCCTTTCACACGCCTGGTCGGTGGTCCGATGGATTACACTCCCGGCATCTTCGAGACTCACTGTAACCAGATGAATCCGGCAAACAACTCCCAGGTACGTTCAACCATTGCACGCCAACTGGCATTGTATGTCACCATGTATAGCCCTTTGCAGATGGCTGCCGATATTCCGGAAAACTACGAACGCTTTATGGATGCTTTCCAGTTTATCAAAGACGTCGCTCTCGACTGGGACAAAACAATCTATCTGGAAGCAGAACCGGGAGAATACATCACAATTGCCCGCAAAGCAAAAGGAACGGACGACTGGTACATAGGCTGCACAGCCGGTGAAAACGGCCACGACTCCCAATTAACGTTCGATTTCCTGGAACCGGGAAAACAATACGTCGCTACCGTATACGCAGATGCCAAAGATGCCGACTGGAAAGATAACCCGCAGGCATACACCATCAAAAAAGGTATCTTGAATAATAAAAGCAAACTGAATCTGCACGCTGCCAATGGCGGTGGATACGCAATCAGTATCAAAGAGGTGAAAAACAAATCAGAGGTTAAGGGATTGAAAAGACTATAAATAAAGGATAGTCTTAAAAAAAGTGTTTTCAATAGGTATTTTTAAAGAAACTTTTAAGAGAGAGAAATAATATTACTATATTGTTAACTTTAATTTTTTAAATGCATGAAGCAAGTTAAATTTAGAATCGTTCAAACGATTCTCCCCTTGTTAATAGGGATGTTTTTATCATTGGGCGCTTATGCACAGCAAATCACAGTCAAAGGACATGTGAAAGATGCTATGGGCGAACCCGTGATTGGCGCCAATGTCATTGCCAAGGGTACCACAACGGGTACCATCACTGACTTTGACGGTAACTTCACATTGAATGTTCCTCAAAATTCTATTCTGTCCATTACATTCGTCGGTTACAAAGCAGCAGAAATTAAAGCAGCTCCTTCGGTAATGGTCACACTGGAAGATGACTCTCAAGTATTGGACGCCGTAGTCGTTGTAGGTTACGGAACAGTAAAGAAAAACGACTTGACGGGATCAGTTACTGCCATCAAGCCGGATAAAATCAGCAAAGGAGTAACCACCAGCGCACAGGATATGATAACAGGTAAAATAGCCGGTGTGAATGTAATTTCCAGCGGTACTCCGGGTGGAGGAGCTACGATTCGTATTCGCGGTGGTTCATCATTGAACGCCAAAAACGATCCGTTGATCGTTATCGACGGACTGGCAATGGATAATAGCGGTGTGCAAGGTTTGACTAATCCTTTGGCAATGGTAAACCCGAATGACATCGAAACTTTCACTGTTTTGAAAGATGCTTCGGCCACCGCCATCTATGGTTCACGTGCTTCTAATGGTGTGATTATCATCACTACAAAGAAAGGGAAAGCAGGCAGCAAACCACAGGTGAACTATGAAGGTAACGTTTCCGCCGGTATACTGCAAAAGACAATAGACGTAATGGATGCCAATGAATTCAAAGGATACGTATCCAAACTTTATGGTGAAGGAAATGCTCCAAGCCCCTTCGGTGAAGCAAACACTGACTGGCAGAAAGAAATTTTCCAGACAGCCGTTAGTACAGACCATAACGTGACTGTAAGCGGTGGTTTGAAAAATATGCCTTATCGTGTTTCTTTCGGTTACACCAATCAGAATGGGATCCTGATGACATCTAATTTCGAGCGTTATACCGCCTCCGTCAATCTGACACCCTCTTTCTTTAAAGATCACCTGAAGTTCAATATCAATGCTAAAATGATGTGGGCCAACCAACGTTATGCTGACGACGGGGCTATCGGCGCAGCTTTGACCATGGACCCGACCCAACCTGTATATGACTCTTCGGACATGTACAAAAACTTCGGTGGATTCTACCAACCGACCAGTGACGGTAGTTCATATAACGATCCGGAATGGCCGCTTACACTGGAAAGTAATTCAACCGCCAACCCTGTTTCCCTACTGAAACTAAAGAAACATACTTCCAGAAACACCAGTTTTATCAGCAATGTAGAAGTAGACTATAAATTCCACTTCCTCCCTGACCTACATATCCATGCTAACGTAGGCGGTGACTACTCGGAAGGTAAGGAAAAGAATGTAAATTCACCTTATGCCCCGGGCTCTTATTACTATGGTTGGAACGGGACTGACTACGGCTACAAATATAACCTGTCGGTGAATGCCTATGCACAATATTCCAAAGAAATCGGGGATCATTATGTCGACGTAATACTGGGTGGTGAAGAGCAACATTTCCACTATACCGGATATAAAGTCGGACAAGGAACAAATCCGTTAACAGGCGAAGCCTACAATCCGAATCTGCGCTCACAAACAGCCTGGGGACATCACAGTACATTAGTTTCTTATTTTGCCCGCGTAAATTATACATTACTTAGCCGTTATTTGCTGACAGCCACTTTCCGCCAGGACGGTTCTTCCCGTTTCTCTAAAGACAACCGTTGGAGTAGCTTCCCTTCTGTTGCTTTGGGATGGAAACTGAAAGAAGAAAATTTCCTGAAAAACGTAGAAGTATTGTCAGATCTGAAACTCCGCCTCGGATGGGGTATCACGGGTCAGCAGAACTTAGGCGACGATTATGATTTCCCTTATATGGCACTGTACCGCGTCAACGCAGCCGGAGGTTATTATCCTTTCGGGGATACCTATTATGGCACTATGCGTCCTAAAGCTTATAACGAAGACCTGAAATGGGAAGAGACAACGACTTATAACGCAGGTTTCGACTTTGCTTTCCTGAACGGACGTATCTCCGGCTCGATGGATTACTATTACCGGAAAACCGACGATTTAATCAATACCGTAAAGATTGCGGCGGGGACTAACTTTAATACCCAACTGATCAGCAACATCGGTTCATTAAAAAATACGGGGCTTGAATTCACCATCAATGCCAAACCTATTGTAACCAAAGATTTTGTCTGGGACTTGGGATATAACATCACTTGGAACAAAAATGAAATCACTAAACTGACCGGAGGAGATGATTCTAATTACTATGTAGAAACCGGAGGTGTATCTACTGGTATTAGCGGTGCAACCTGCCAGGTACAGAAAGTAGGTTATCCGATGAACTCATTCTTCGTTTACCAACAAGTGTATGATAAGGATGGAAAACCGATTGAAAACATGTTCGTAGACCGTAACGGAGATGGTGTCATCAACGCTTCGGACAAATATATCTATAAAAAACCTGCCGCTGACGTATTGATGGGACTGACTTCCAAATTCACTTATAAAAATTGGGATTTAAGCTTTGCCCTCCGTGCCAGCCTGAATAACTATGTGTACAATGACGTACTGGCCAGTAAATCCAGTGTCGGCAAGGGAGGAATCTTTAATCATGGATACTATTCCAACCGCCCGACAGCTGCCGTGAATCTGGGATTTGAAGGAAAGGGAGACTATTATCTGTCCGATCGTTTCGTTGAGAATGCTTCATTCTTGCGTTGTGATAACATAACAGTAGGTTATAGCTTCAAAAATTTACTGAAGTCCCAGGCTTATAAAGGTATCAACGGCCGTATTTACGGTACTGTACAGAATCCCTTCGTTATCACCAAGTATACAGGACTCGATCCTGAATCGGTTATCAGTTCAGGAAATGATGCCGGAGTAGCAGGTATTGACAGGAACATTTATCCTCATCCGATCACTATCCTGTTCGGGCTAAGTCTTCAGTTCTAAGATTGTAATTTATTAAAAAGTAGACTATTATGAAGTTCAAATATATAAAATCAATAGTTTCAGCAGCGTTGTTCCTTAGCCTGACCACCGGAATGACCTCCTGTATCAATGACCTGGATATATCTCCAATCGATCCTCAGATGACTGCCACCTTCGACCAAGATATGTACTTTACCAAACTATACGCTTCACTGGGACTTACCGGACAAAAATTGAGCGAAGATCCGGATATCGCAGTAAAGGACGAAGGTCAATCCTGTTTCTATCGCGCTCTTTTCACTAACAATGAATATGGCACTGATGAGATGATATGGACCTGGCAAGAAAATGCCGGTATCCCCGAACTAACTTATATGCGTTGGAACTCCTCTCATCAGCAGACAGAAATATTATATAATCGTTTAGCATATAATATCACACTCTGCAATTTCTTCCTGAATCAGATCGCCGGAAAAGAGGATGCTACCTCCGTTCAGCAACGTGCCGAAGCCCGTTTTCTCCGTTCCTTATTTTACTATTATCTGATGGACACCTTCGGAAAAGCTCCTTTCACCGAACACTTCTCCAAAGAGAATCCTCCTCAAAAGACGGCCTCCGAACTGTTCGCTTATATTGAAAGCGAACTGGAAAGCATCGAAAATGATATGAGCGAACCGCGTCAAGCTCCTTTCGGACGTGCCGACAAAGCTGCTTGCTGGTTGCTGCGTGCCCGTTTGTATCTCAATGCCGAAGTATACACCGGACAACCGCGTTGGAATGATGCTATCACCTATGCCGGCAAAGTGCTCGATCCCTCCAATGGATACGGATTGTGTGGAAATTA
This sequence comes from Bacteroides sp. AM37-9, assembly GCF_003603455.1. NCBI lineage: Bacteria > Pseudomonadati > Bacteroidota > Bacteroidia > Bacteroidales > Bacteroidaceae > Bacteroides > Bacteroides sp. AM37-9. Next base: position 193,567 of record NZ_QTNF01000001.1, read on the forward strand.
CGAACAACTTTTTATGGCAGACAATGATGAAAATCCCGATGCTAAAAAAGAAATCATCCTTTCTATCCGTCAGGATGGTGTACAAGCAAAGAGTTACGGAGGAAGTTACTTCCTGATTGCTGCAACGCAAAAGAGCGACATGCCGAATCGCGGAACAAATGACCCTTGGGAATGTATCCGTACACGCAAAGCACTGGTTGACAAGTTCTTCGCAAACAGTGAGGATATTCCTTTCACCGAATATACCGATAATAAATGGCAGAATGTGAGAGATGTGCAGGCTGCTGCAAAAGATGAACGCGCCTTGTTCTATACAACCGGTCGCAAAGCCGAACTGGAAAGTGTAGGTAAATTCACCGACGGACTTTCATTTATGAAATGGAGTAATCTGCGCTCGGACGGACAACCCGCTCACGATGCTAAAATTCCTGATACGGACATTCCGTTCTTCCGTTTGGCGGAAGCTTATCTGATTCGCGCGGAAGCCTATTTGAGAGCAGGCGGCGCAAATGCACAACAAAATGCCTGGTTGGATATCAAAGCCCTCAGAGACCGTGCCAAAGCAACAGAAATACCCTCTGCCAATAACCTGACATTAGATTATATTCTGGATGAACGTGCCCGCGAATTGTATCTGGAAGGATTCAGACGCACAGATTTGATCCGTTATGGCTATTTCACCTCAAGCACCTACCTCTGGGATTGGAAAGGCGGTTCCTTTGAAGGAAACGGTGTGAGTTCGATCTATAATCTCTATCCGATACCGAAAACAGAAACGCTGACGAATACAAATATGACTCAGAATCCGGGATATTGATAGAACCTTTATTCACGTTTTAAAGACTGAAAACAATGAAAAACCTATATAAACTATTTACATTGACAATGGGGCTACTAGCTCTGTCCGCCTGTGAAGCAGACCGTGACAGCAACCCTGTGTTGAACGAACCGGATACGTTCGTACTGAATGTGCCAGCTTTTGCTTCCAACAACGTGTACGACCTTAAAAACTCCGAATCATTGGAATTAACCTGTACACAACCGGATTACGGGATTCCGATGGCAACCACTTATTCAGTACAAATTTCACTGGAAGAAAATTTCGTTGACGCTCATGCAGAGACAAATACGGAAGCTAATTATACAACTTTGGGTACTACCCATTCTTCTGCCAAAATGGAAGTGAAAGCTTTAGAATTTGCATTGGCACTGGGAGACTTGTGGAGTGCATCCTCCGATGAAGAATTTCCGACCACTCCCATACCCGTTTATGTACGCCTGAAAGCGGAACTGACCAATAGTGGTCGTGGCATCGCTTTTTCGAATGTAATTGAACTTCCCAAAGTATTGGGATATAAAGCTGTACCGCCTCTCGAATTACCTTCCAGTATATTTATCAATGGCTCGATGGCAGGTAGTAATTGGAGCAACTGGGTGCCTTTGGCAGCAGTAAACGGAATGTCCAAGTTCTTCGGTTTATTCTATTTCGGAGGCACTGATATGTTCAAGTTCGGTACTAAAGAAGGAGAATACATCGGATTCAACGATCCACGTCTGACAATAGCCTCGGATGCATTCACCGGATCGGATGATGGATTTGGCGGACAAAATATCAGCGTTAATGTCACAGGCTGGTATACAGTGATCATGTCTGTAAGCATCAAAGGGACTGATTATGCCTTTACGCTGGATATTGCTCCGGGCGAAGTTTGTCTGATAGGCAATGCTATAGGAGATTGGACATTCGGCGATAAAGGCAAATTCCAAGCACCAACAACGGCAGATGCAGACTTTGTTTCACCGGTATGCACCGGAGGCGGAGAATTGCGTATGTCCGTCAAAGTTCCGGGAGAAGACTGGTGGCGTACGGAGTTCGCTATACCTAATGGAAAAATCGTGTTCCGTGAAAACAAAAGTGTGATTGACAGTTGGTCGGAAATAGGTCCTGAATATGCGATAAACGTTAAGGCAGGGCAGAAAATAAATCTGAACTTTGTTCAGAAAACAGGTTCCGTTACTCAATAATCGTTAACTTTAATAACTGAATATCATGAAAAGATTATCATATATGGCGTGTCTGTTGCTTGCTTCGGCAGCTTTCACCGCTTGCGATGAAGATTTTAAGGACTGGGCTGATCCCCAGTCCAATCCCCAGGAAGAAGCTATAACTGCAATGGTAGATATAACTCCGGTTGCCAGTATGAAACTTGAAGAACAGCCGGGCGATTCTGTGGTAATCGCCTCTGTTTCTTCGATTGCAGAAAACTTCTCACTCACAGCTTGTAATATAGAATTAGTTGCCGAAGGGCAGATATTAAATCTACCGTCAAAAGTAAAAGATGGGAATATAAAAGTCAGGTTGACAGAACTTGACCAAAAAGTGGCAAGTTTGTATAAGTCACAAAAATCTTTAGAGCGCGAAGTCACTTTAAAGCTGACACCGGTAGTCATGACAACCAACGGTGAAGCAACTTCACTGACTGAATACCCGGAAATGCAATCTGCCATCACTCCGGTCGCAACTCCGGCTGTGGATACGGAATACTATATAGTAGGTGATCTAAACAGCTGGCAGATGGACAAATCGACAGCCACAAAGCTCGAAGTAGACAAAGACAATCAGTATCTCTTTTCAGTAGTCGTCGAGTCGGAAGAGAAGTTTGATTTCAAGATTGTCCCGGGAAGTGCGATAGAAGCTCCGGATGCCTGGCAAAGAGCCTTGGGTGCTTCCAAAGTAATAGAAGATCCGGATCCGGGATTATTGGCTTTCAGGGATAAAGAAGGAGCCGACCCGGATAATCTCACCTGCGCCGGCGGAAAGAAAATGAAAATTACGATTAATGTAGAAGATTATACATACACAATCAAGGAGGATCTACCCGAGCACATGTACATCAATGGATCTCCGTACAGTCTTGGGTGGGATTGGGCAGTAGCTCCTGAAATGGTTCCTGTCACACAGACTCCCGGAATGTTCTGGAGTATACAATATTATACGGCGGGAGACCAAATCAAGTTTGCTCCGGTTAGAAAATGGGAAGGAGACTTTGGTTATGACGAAGAAATCTTATCTCCGGAAGCAATTGATTTCGCCGAATTAACATCCTCAGGAGGCAATATTGGCATTGGTAAATCCGGATGGTATCTGGTAATTGTCGCAGTGACTACAGAAGGAAAAACAATTTCATTCCGTTTGCCGGAAGTTTACCTGTTGGGAGGTGTGATTAACAATTCGTGGAATTGCGATGAAACGACCTTGTTCAGGATTCCGACCGATAAAACAAGCGACTTCATATCACCGGCAGCAACCGTTACAGGCATGGCACGTATTTCTACTACGGCTGTAGATGCCGGAGGCTGGTGGAAGAGCGAATTTACACTTGATCTGGCTAATGAAGGCGATGGTACTATCGTTTACCGTGAGAATAAGAACGTATCGGATAATCTAAGCGAACTTGGCTACGAATGTAATGTAAAAGCCGGTCAGAAAGTCCATATTAACTTTACGACAGGCAAAGGTAAAGTCGAATAACTATCAGACACTCTTAAACAGCACAACGAGTAGAATCAATTACGATCATATCTCAAGTCTCCTTCTTCGGGAAAGAGGAGATTTGAGATATGATCGAAATCTGACACACTCAAAGCTAAATATAGTACCACTACATTGGAAGAAGAATTCTAAAATAAGGCTTATGAAAGACTTTAAATATATTTGGCTCCTTTTATTGCTGATACTCAACAGCTTTGGAGCTTGTTCAGATGATGATCCGTTGATGCCGGGCGAGCGTCCTTCGTCCGGAACTGATCCTGCCCCGGAAGAACAAGTTCTCCACGACGGATTTAATTTTGATCCGGCTATTCCTAAAGCGGATGAACCACTGACTATCACCTTCAAAGCACCCGAAGGAAGTAACTTCTATGGTTACGCTGACGACTTGTACTTACACTCCGGAACAGGAGCAAACTGGACAGGTGCACCTACATGGGGAGATAATCAGAATAAATACAGACTGAAAAAGACAAAGGACAATGTGTGGAGTATCACCCTTTCCTCATCTATCCGCCATTTCTATTCTGTTGCTCCATCTACTCCCTTACAGACCATTAACCTGATTGTACGTGATGCGGAAGGTAGCCAACAAACCTACGATTACGCAACTTTAGTAGAAGATAGTCAAAACGGATTTATCTGGGAAGAACCGCAAAAAGCCCCTCTCCCCATATCCGGAGAAGAAAAAGAGGGTATTCATATCCATTCGGCCACTTCGATAACGCTTGTATTATATGATAAGGACAGTCAGGGCGGTCATAAAGATTGTGTATTTGTAACAGGTAATTTCAACAACTGGAAACTGGATAGTCGCTACATGATGAAATATGACGAAACAAACCATTGCTGGTGGATCACTCTGGAGGAATTGACTGCCGGTGAAACACAGTTCCAGTACTTTGTGTACAGTGCTTCGGATGGCGGTACTTACTTGTGCGATCCTTATTGTGAGCAAGCATTGGAAAAGGGAGTGGATACCAACTTTCCCACTGGCGCACAAGCACCTTACGTATCAGTCGTAAGCACAAACCCACAACCCTATCAATGGAGTGCCGGAGAATTTGAGATGAAGAATAAAGAAAATCCGGTTATCTATGAGCTCTTGTTGCGGGATTTTACTTCCAGTGGAAATCTGGCAGGAGCAATGGAAAAGCTGCCTTACTTAAAAGAACTGGGAATAGATGCTATCGAACTGATGCCTGTACAAGAATTTGCAGGTAATGACAGTTGGGGATACAACACCGGACTATACTTTGCACTGGATGCCTCGTATGGAACTCAAAATGAATATAAAGCTTTTATTGACGCCTGCCATCAGAATGGAATCGCCGTTATTTTCGATGTAGTCTACAACCATACGAACAATGATAATCCGTTTGCCCGTATGTACTGGGATACGTTTAATAACCGCCCTTCCACTAAGAATCCATGGCTGAACGCTGTAACACCGCATCAGAAGTATGTTTTTTCACCGGATGATTTCAATCACACTTCAGAACAAACAAAAGCTTTTGTCAAACGCAACCTGAAATATCTGTTAGATACTTACCACATCGACGGTTTCCGTTTCGATTTCACCAAAGGTTTCACACAGAAACAGACAACAGGTGATGATGATTTGGCGGCAACCGACCCTGCTCGTGTATCAGTACTGAAAGAATACTACGAAGCCGTAAAAGCTGTCAAAGAAGATGCAATGGTTACCATGGAACATTTCTGTGCAAATGAAGAAACAACTTTAGCCACAGAAGGAATTCATTTTTGGAGGAATATGAACCATTCTTATTGTCAGTCGGCTATGGGCTGGAAAGATAATAGTGATTTCTCCGGATTATATGACACCACCCGTCCGAATCAATTTGTGGGCTATATGGAAAGTCATGACGAAGAGCGGTGTGCCTATAAACAGATTGAATACGGAAATGGAGCCTTAAAAACCAACCTGTCCGAACGGCTCAAACAGTTATCATCCAACGCCGCATTCTTCTTTACGGTTCCAGGTCCGAAAATGCTTTGGCAATTCGGCGAAATGGGGTATGATATTTCAATAGACGAAAATGGACGTACCGGAAAGAAACCAGTCCTTTGGGAATATCAGACAGAGCGTAAAAGCTTGGTAGATATTTATACAAAACTAATCACTCTACGGACAACACACTCCGATTTATTCAACGCTTCTTCTCAATTTACCTGGAAAGTCAGTTATAATGATTGGGATAATGGACGTACACTGACATTGAAAGCTGTGAATGGGAAACAACTTCATGTGTATGCGAATTTCACCAATGCATCTATCGATTATACTATTCCTGAAGGTACATGGTATCTATATCTGGAAAATGGGAATCCCGTGGAGGGAGAAAAAAAGATCAGTGTTCCTGCACACGAGTTCCGCTTATACACCAACTTTGCCGAATAACGAGCGGGTGTTTTGAGCAGAAAGGAAGATTTAACTAATAAGCATTGAAGATTCTCTAACGACAAAGGCACAAAGATGGCAGGTTATTTTTCTGCTACTTCTTTGTGCCCTTGTTTTATATTTTGTTCCGTATTATGCCTGACCTTTTATTTTGTTGAAACATAATTAGACCTGTGTCTCTCCCTCGATATACTCTTCCAAAAAGAGATTCTCTCCGTCAAACACGGCATAAGAGAAGAAGTTAATCCAGTCTCCCAAAATCAACACACGGGAGGTGGCGCTCAACATCAAATCCAGTTCAATGTGACGATGTCCGTAAATAAAGAAGTTGATATTGGGATGGCTTTTCAAGTAGTCTTTGGTATATAGTACCAAGTGTTCCTTGTTTTCTCCCATATAATCCGGTTCCTTTCCGTCCGCCCGTTTTTGTCGGCTGTGCTTAGCCCATGTTAAACCCAATTCAACACTCCAGCGGGGATGAATAGCAGAAAACATCGTTTGCAAAGTTTTGCTGTGGAACATCGAACGAAGTAGCTTGAACTTCTTATCCGGATCACCCAAGCCGTCACCATGAGCAAGATAAAACTCCTTTCCGTAGATTTCAGTAGTCAATGGTTCGCGATGCATGATGACACCACACTCTTTGGTGAGATAGTCTCCACACCAGATGTCATGATTACCTATAAAAAAATGCACCTCTACACCCATATCTGTTAGTTCGGAGAGCTTCCCCAAGAAACGGGTGTACCCCTTAGGAACTACCAGCCGGAATTCATACCAGAAGTCGAACATATCTCCCAGTAGATAAATGGCGGAAGCCTTATGCTTTATACTATCGAGGAAGTTCACCAAACGCCGTTCTTGAGTACGCCCGTGCTCAATAGCACGAGAACCAAGATGTGCATCGGAAAGAAAATAAATGTTCTTCATTTAATTACCAGTTACGAGATCTAATAACGAATTACAACTTATAAAATCAGAGCACTGCCTGACATAGAACGATTAAAGAAAACCTAATTCCAATTTGGCTTCTTCACTCATCATGTCTTTATCCCATTCAGGTTCGAAGACCAGATTGATGGTGGCGGAATTCACTCCTTCTACTGACTCCACTTTTTGGCGAATATCCTCCATAATAAAATCAGCAGCCGGACAATTGGGAGCTGTCAGCGTCATATCGAGTGCCGCTTCTCCACTATCGGAGACGTCAATCTTATAAATCAGTCCAAGATCGTATACATTGACCGGAATCTCCGGATCGTACACTGTCTTTAGCATAGCTACAATCTTCTCTTCTATTTCAATTTTTTCCATACGTCCTTATTTATTATGTATCGCAAAGATAGAGATAAAAAATGAAACATAAAAAATTAGGCACGGAATGCGTATCCCGTGCCTAAAGAATATATCATTTACTCTCTATCTCCGGTTACTAAAAAACACACCGGAACAGTAAATTGTTGTAATGAGTAGTCTTAATCTACTTTCTCACCGAAATCTGTCTGTTGTTGCTCCACTTCTTTCAGTTTTAATTCATTCAGTTCACGACGGCGGCGTTCCAACTCCAGTTCAGCATCACTCTTCTTGTCCATGGAGAACGATTCGGATGGCTTAGGCAGCGCTTCTTCTTTCTTATCAAATATCAATGGATACATTGGAACGGAAGATGTTAGTTCCAGTTCACCGCTTACAGGCATCTGTGATCCCTCAAACAAAACACTGGCTCTTACCTTAATCTTTCCGGGAGTCGTGGTCGACTGGATCAATACGGGAGCACTGCCCCATTTCACCGGAGCAGGATTTGCCAAGACATTAGCTCCGCCCAAAATACGTCCCTCTCCTTCTACAAAGAACTTGATATAATAATTATTCAAACGCTTTACATTTCCATTCTTATCCGTGATTTCTGCCACAACAGTAACAAAATCAGATCCATCAGCACGCAGTCCGATTCCTTCGTTGTCTACTCTCAAACGAATCTGTTCTGCACGGCGGGCGGGCATTACTTTATGTGTAGCCACCACCTTGCCATCCATCAGTCCTTCTGCCAGGAAATAGACGTCCGCATCATGCTTTTCACGAGTCATCTTCTTATCAACCATAAAGTCAAATATCCCGGGGAAAGTTATTACCGGAGAAGGCATTCCTTTTCGTGTCTTGTCTTTTTTATAGGTATAAGTTTGCCCATCTTTATTCACAGTCAAACGAACTTCATCGCAGTTGGAATACACCGTTACATCTCTGCTTGAGAACGGTGTCATCTCGTGAGCGATATAAACCATCGGTCCGCTTTCTGCCAAACTCTCGGAAACGACAGCCGGACGTTGCGCCTTAAACATATAATAAGAATACTTAGGCTGACGGAATACATCCATCAATCCACCATAGAACGGGTCCGGGTGGTATCCCCGCTGATGATCGAACGAATGCCACAAGCATCCGCCCACATGCCAGGGAGACTCTTTATACAAACCATCATAGCAAATGTAATTATAATAAGGAGAAGCGTAATGAGCAGCCTGTATAAGCATGGGCTGTTCTCCCCAGTTACGGGCTGTGCGACTTGGAGAATTGTGCGAACTCCAATCATCGACATTATCTCCCCACTCGCGTGTAAAGTAAGTTATTTTAGGATCACGTTTTGAAAGATCCATCGGATGGGTAAACTGCACCGGAAAATATTGCGAGCCCTTGGCTTGCACATCACAACCGGAATAGCAGGATGGATAAGGATATTCCTCATCAACAATCCCTTTCACACGCCCGGCAAAATCTTCCGGATACCATGTCTCATTCAAGATTGGTTCCCACAGCCATACACAAGGATGGTTACGGTCACGGCGAACCATATTACGTATATCATTATAAACCCGTTTGGCAAAAATGGGTTCGTCATTCCAGAATTGCCATCCCGGAGTATTCACGATAACAAACAGGCCAAGTTCATCACAGGCATCCATAAAAGCCGGGTCTTGCGGACAATGTGCATTACGGATTACTTCCAGCCCCAAATCTTTCAGTTTCTTGGCATCACGCCAGTGAATACTATTGGCAACCGCATTTCCTACAACTGCAAAATCCTGATGCCGATTAGCTCCCATCAAAGGTTTACCATAAGGTTTTCCATTCAGCCAGAAGCCATCTTTTCCCTTAAATTCGATACTACGGATACCGACGCGACGACGATAACCGTCTACTACATTTCCATTCTTATCATAAATACGTACACACAGATTATACAGATAAGGTGATTCAGGAGTCCATAAATGCGGCTGCTCTACTTTCATCTTTCCATTATGACTTGTCGCAGTCCCTTTACGGATATTCAGTTTCACATCTGACGATGCCACTTCTTTTCCTTCACGGTCTACTAAAGAATAGGAAATTTTTCCTGCAAAGCCCTGTTTGTCTTCATTACGTATATGCGCTTTCAAGAGAATATCTGCCGATTGCTCCGATACACGATCTGTGGCAATAAACAGTCCGCCTCCTGCTATTTCGTTCTCGTAATTCGGATCCGTGATAAACACATAATTATGTGCAATCAGCCAGCAATCCCGATAAATGCCTCCCAAATAGGCATAATCTAACACATCTTGTGGTTTTCCAGGCGCATAGGTCGGATCGTCGCTATTATCAGCCCACACCGCAATCACATTGTCCTCTCCCCACTTTAATGCATCAGTCACATCTACCGATACGGGAAGATAGCCTCCAAAGTGCTCTGCCAATAATTTACCGTTTACATAAATCTTACTTTTACCCATAATGGCTTCAAAGTGCAGAAACAGTTTCTTTCCTTTCAATGCTTCGGATGGAGTAAAGTGTTTACGATACCATACTTCCCCCTGATAATTGATGCAACCACTAGCCTCAGTAGGAAGATACTCGATACCATTAGGTAAAGACACCACCTGCCAGGTTTTGTCGTCAAATTCTTTTGCTTCGGCACCCACCACACTTCCTTTATAAAAGCGCCAGGCAGGATTCATCGAGTACACATCACGCCCGGTATCCGGTAACCGGAAGAAACCGGCTGTTGAAAATTCCGGCTCATGGGCATAACCCATAAAAAACAGAGATAAAAGCAGTAAGCTAACAAAGATTCGTCTCATATAAAGTTTTATTTTATAATGAATGTCATGTTGTCTGTCGCAATCAACCCAAAGATGTCTTCGACATACAAAGATAGTATATTCCAGATACGAATCCCCCTATTTGTCCTCTTCATATACAAAACAAGGATAAATAAGGGGATTCAAACTAATACCTGTCAGTTATTATTCATCCGGTTGAATGAGTAAAGGTACTCTGGCACTATCGGTTCCTGTATTTTCAACATACTTGTAACCAGAGCCAGCTACCGCTTGATTCATGGATGCTATTTTGTCAATAAGGGCAGCAGCATCGCTTACCTTAGTTGAAGTTGGTAAGTTTCCACCCGGATTCGAAACTCCGTCGGACATAAAATAACATTCGTTTGCTGTCACTGATCCCGTTGATATTCCACAAATGGTAACAGAAGCAGTGCCAGAAAGCACAGAAGTTGAATAACATCCTGTCAAAGTTCCACCATTTTTCACCAAACCACCAATATTTCCGGACGCTTTGGCCACTATTTCACCAGCAGCAAACGAAGCGGTTACAGGTCCTTCGTTTCCTCCCACCAGACCACCGGCATTCACAGCTGTAAATGCAGTAATAGTCATCAAAGAATAACAGCCAGTTATGGTTCCCTGAACATTCCAACCCACAAGTCCTCCGATGGCACCTTCACCATTACCTCTATATACAAAGGATACCTCCTTGTCAATCGAAGAACCTTGTATTTGTGCCTTAGACCACCATCCGTTCACACCTGCCAATCCACCGGCATTTACTTTACCACCGGCAACAGTCAGTACCACATTACCTTTTACCTTACAATCCTTTATCATTGACGCACCAGTCTGATTATGTCCGGTAATAGCCCCTAACTTAGCATCTGCTCCATTGACAGTCAACGCTCCTCCATCAATGACGCAATTCTGAATCGTTCCGGTATTTATTGCTGCAAATGCTCCAGCTGCGCCTGACACTTGTTTCACTGTTACATCTTTAAGAGTTAAATTTTTAATGATACCATTATTAGTTATAAACAAACCGGCATCGTTTCCTGTTGCTTCAATTGTAAGACCGGAAATAGTCTTGCCATTGCCGTCCAATATACCTTTAAACTCCGTAACCGGTACCCATGCCTCTTTAGTCGACATATCAAGATCAGCATCTAATGTAATTACCGTAGCAGCATTCGTCATAACAGTCGGTTCAATTGCCAAATTTATCAACCCGTCTTCTTTCTTGACTAAATACTTACCCGCTTCAGTCTCCTCATATCCCAAGTCTGCCACCAGCATAAATGATATACCATATCGCTTTCCAGCCACATATTTATATTCATCTCCTGCTACCACCGATTCGGCATTATAAAGTTCACTGATCTTTCCTTTTTTCTCTATTGTTTCCGTAGAGGAAGAATCTCCCACTTTTTCTATCGTAGCAGTAAAGGTTAATTCTGTATCCTTTGTCATGTCTGCCATCGGGAAGAAACTCAAATAACCGTATGCAACTTCATTCTTTGCCATGTCCAAACTTGTCATAGACAAAGTCAGACTATTACTTTTATCACCATACGTTTTCTCTTCTCCCGAAACTGTCAACGTTTTTGGGAAAATAGCAGCATCAGCCGAAACAACCACCTTTGTCACTTTATAGGCATCCGGTCTTCGATTGGTGAATTTAAACTGATAAAGAGCTGTCAAATGTTCAAACTTAAGATTGGTGACGGTAGTCCCATTCACCGTGCCTTTAGCAAGCATGTGCATCGTATTCTGCAGCTCTGCTTTTTGGGCACTTTGCGTAGCATCTCCCAACGTAAAAGTGAAAACATTCCCTGAAGTCGGAACATCTTTTTTCGGATAGATTCCCCAAACAGTAGCTCCCTCTTCAAAGTTACCATTCCCTGCAAATTCCACATTTCCAGACGGTTCACTCTCATCATAATTTATGGTTGTGAAATCATAGCCATTTGTTCCATTCCAAAGTGTAACCTTATCATCGGCATTCCACATAAAGGAACTACCGTCATCTTGTACGTTGGCACGTGTAGACGATTCTTTGTCCGTATTTTCATACCCCCGGATAGAAGCAACAGCCACATAAGTCTGTGATTCTCCCCGTTGCAGTTCATCCCCACCTTCAATGAAAACATCTTCTTTACAAGAGCTTAGGGTGGCTGCACTTAGCAGCCCGATCCCTAATAAAGAATAGATTTTATTCATGATTTATTTTTTTCTGTTATCAGTTATTTAAATATCACCACCATCTCCAAAATCTGATCCACCGAAGCCAGGTTCTTTCACAGCCCCCTGTAGAATCAACGGACAGTATATATTAGTTCCGGCATCCTCATTCACTTTAAAGCTAAAACCAAATTCTGGATCCTTGGCTTCTATTGCCAAATTCATCTGACGTTTCTTATCCTTGAGTTGAGTAGCTGTTACCTTACTAATTCCATTTACAGATCCGCTTCCTACAGGATTAGTCACCGTCTCGCCTACGAAATAACACTGGTTGATTCCTGTTGAATTCGAAGCGACGAAAGCTCCCAATTTATTACTTCCAGCATTATTAGTCACATTTATCTGCGTGGTCGAGTAGCAAGCCGTCACAGTAGCATCAGCATTATTAATGGTATTCTGTGCAATGAAACCGCCAGTATTATTATAGATAGTTCCACTAATTGAACCGGCTACATAACAGGCCAGAACCGTACCGTTACTATTAGCCCCTATAAGTCCTCCTACTTGTCCGGAACAAGAAACCTCAAGTTTGGCTAATGAGTAACAACCTTTGACTTTACCGGAGTTGTTCCAGCCAACAAGTCCGCCGACACAGGATGCACCACTAGAGTTACTAGGATGCTTGATTGTTACATCTGCACCGACATACGAATTTATAATAAGAGCCGTTCCATTAAAATGCTCACCAACCAAGCCACCATAATTAGAATTACCAGCACCACTCAAATTAAGGTTAATAGTTCCACTGATAACTTGACAACCTTCTATTCTTCCTTCGGAGTTTCGACCGATCAAACCACCAAAAACTACCGGTTTTATAACGGTTGCAGTCACTCCCTTGACTGTACAATTCTGAATGACACTCGTTGAACTTTCGGCAGCCAATGATCCTGCTCCCTCTGTGATATCAGCAGAGAAACTTACATTTTCCAAAGTCAAATTCCGGATAGTTCCCGTATTGGTAGCTATAAAACCTTTATTAGCTATTTGCAAATTGCGGATGGTAACACCATTACCTTCAAATACACCTCCAAACGCACTAATAGGTTCCCAAAGTTCATTACCCATATCAATCACTTTTATTCCATCCCCTGCCGGTTCATCGATATATTCTTTTTCTAAAGTAACAGTTGCCTTACGGTATTCATCCGCAATTTTATTCCATCCGAATAATCCAGTCTTATTATAGATATGAATATTTCCATCATCATCGATCATATAGCCCTCATCAGGAATTCTGAAACGATAATCTACCTCAAAATCCATTTTATAATGCTTGCCGGCTGCAAACTGATTGGCAGTAGCATCCATATCAAGTCCGATGTTATCCTCCAAATCTTTGACTTTTACTTTTTTCAGCAGGATAATATCCTGTTCCACTTCATTATTCAAAACGCTTACTGTAATATTCAGTTCGGTCGTACTTTTCATCAACCGGGTATCACCATAGGTTGTAGGTAATATATTCAAATACCCGTTTAATGTTTCATTCTGCGCCAATGCTTGTCCACTCATGTCAAGTGTCAGTTTGTTACGCATACCTGAAAGACTCTGTACCACTCCGTCTTCGTCGATCTTCAACTCTGCGGGAAATACATCATCATCACTCTCCAGCGTAATATAGCGAATCTTCAGTTCCCGGTCCGACGTGTTTTTCAAACCAAACTGTATCAATGCAGTCAATGGTGAAAACGTTAATGCAGGAATCTTATTATCAGTCACATCCCCGGTGGCAACCATATAGGTAGTGGCTGCCAGTTCTGCTGTTTTTCCAGTCTGAGTAAATGTCTCCGGCATAGAAAAGGTAGCCAGGTCATTAAATGTTTTTGCTTCTTTCCGTGGAAATACCGCAATCAGCTTATGGCCATTTTCTACAGCAGCTTTTCCTGTGAATTCAGCAGATTTGTCAGGTTGGTTGTCATTATACCCCGGGGTGATAGAGAAATCATAGCCGGCTCCGAAGTTGCGATTCCATAATGTAACAGCATCTCCTTTATTCCATGTATACACTCCATTCTGCAAATTGCTGCGACCCAAAGGGGCGGACTGTTTAATAGAAGCTATAAATGAATAATCAGTCAGATTCTTGTCGGTTTCGTTCCCTTCACCGTTATTTTCATTCACTATCTTGTCCTCTTCGCAAGAGGTTAGTGCCATTGCGCCCAGCAGTGCAACGCTCAATAAGTGATAAACCTTTTTCATAACTATATAAAAGTTTGTTCGATTAAATATCTTTATTTCAACAACCATTAATACATTGGTTTGTTACGCGTTGGAGTACCACTTCCAAAATAGTCGTAGGTTGGCTTCTTATAGAAACGTATCCAGTCGATTTCCATACGTGGCGTATCATTGCTAGACTTACTTTCCTGATAAGAAATATGCTTAAAATCGTTTGCCCAACTACCATCTTTAGCAGCCTGTTCTGCCGCAGCGTCACCAAGCGCCCATTCATTACATCCGGCAAATGTCAATAGTAAATGTAACCCTTCCGTATTGTATTTGTCCGTAAACGGCCAATGTGTAGACGAGTTCCATGAAGCCGTTCCATTAGCTATTCCGGTATAGCTGCCGTCAGTCCTCATGCGTACATTCTCTTTACCATTAATACCTAAAGCAATCTCGTTATTATCTCTCCATTCCATCCAATAGATATCGAATTCATCCATATCCGATATTATCAACTGTCCTGAAGACGGTTTATACTTATCACCGGATGAAGTGGATATATCATTCCAGTGGAAAGTCTGCCAAGCGCCATTCGGATTCGCATTGGTAGCCGGATTTTCCAGAAGATCAACCTCACCATAGGTAGACCATTGCACACCTCTGATATTTCCTTGGAACCAGACTGCCGAGTTGAAAGAGTGTTTCTTTCCACGCACACGGATTCTAACTTCCACACGAGTGCCCGGCAAAATGCGTACATTGCTGGATTCCCAAGAATCAGCACCCGTAGGCACACCATCAAACTTACTTGCATAGAGGGAGGAAACTCCAAAATCTCTTGTTCCCGTAATTTCCCCTGTCACACTGATTCCCGGATCATACGCACACCACATTTTCAAATATCCATCTTGAGTCATCGTTGCATATTTCTCATTTACAACCGCTTGTACTTTCTGTGTGTTAGCCACATTCTGTGCCGCCATAAAACGTGGAGGACGATTACCATACTGATTGGGGAGTCCGGTACCTTCTGTTAAAGCATCAATCGGATGGAACTCATAAGAATTCAGGAATGTCCATCCTTCAGCAGCTAACGCTTCATTCGGATGCGGATCACCCTCCTTTATCAATAGTGCTGACGCAGCTCTGACCTCATCCCATTTTTCTACTGCCTTTTTATTGCTGGCTGATACAAATATCTGATCCGGATCTGTATAAACCCATTGCTCATTGGTTAACTCGGTGCCCGGAGTCAAACCTGCATCCGTATCAGTAACCTTAATTTCCAACTCGTCCCCATATACCGGATGAATTTCAGAATCGGTAGCAAAAGACATAGACACAGAAGTGAAAGTATTCGGTCCTTTCTCTCCTTTCACCCATATAAGTTCAGATTCAGCTGTTTTATACCCGGCTTTCACCACCAATTCGCTCGGCAGATTCTCATATTTATCCGCATCTTCACCCGCATCAATATGAACGACTACATCTTCCTTAGCTGACGCTCCTACCGTAGCGACCAGAATAAATGAGCCATACTCTTTCACCGTATTGTCCGAATTGTTCTTCAATGACAAGATGGTGTAGTGTTTATCAGATACCACAATCGGACGTTCAGCCGCATTGATCTTGTATCCTCTGACATAAGCGGTGATAGTACCCGATATAGGATATTTAGCCAGATCGTTCTTTACCTTAAATTCGGTAAATCCCTGTTTCTCACCTTTCTTCATAAAAAGATGACCGGCAAAGCCTTCAAAGACATCAGATACAGGGACATCCTTTCCTTCTACATTCTTACCTGCAAAAGTCAGAACAACGTCTATATCTTCTTCGAGTGCCAACTGATTGTCTTGCTGATCTACCTTCACAGTAAAGGTCACATTATCTCCGATAGCAGCACTTTGAGTACTGATTTCGGCCACCAGATTCCGGGCTTCTCCGATAGAGATAACCGTCTCGGTGTCATTACAGCCTGTCATTACAAGGATAAACAGGCAAATTGGTAATAATCTATAGAAATATTTCTTCATAATCTATCCTATTATATCATTATTAATGATTACCATTTCGGGTTTTGTTTCAACTTTTTGTTCAATTCCAATTCTGAAGGAGGGATCGGTAACAGATAATCCCTATCTGCATGGAATTGATATCCGCTTGGCAGAGTCCCGGCCATCGGATCCGCCCATTTGTTATCATCAAGGGTCAGACGCTCTCTGATTCTTTTCTGATTATCCGGACTGTAAGATTTGAATAAAATAGATTCATCACCTACATAAGCACCTTTACCACGCTTTCCAACAATCAGTTTATCGGCTTTCCAACGCATGAGATCATCCAGCCGGAAACCTTGCAAAGCAAGTTCAGAACGGCGTTCACGACGGATTTCCTGTAAAACAGGAGTCAATGTATAACCGAAATCGGTGAAATTAGCATCCTTTGCCGGTGCCAGATATTTCACTCCTGCACGTTCACGAAGCGCTTTCAATGTCTTATTCGCTATATCATCGCTCCACATTTCCAGTTCAGCAGCAGCTTCTGCATAAGCCAAAAGACCTTCGGCATAACGAATAATAGGTAAAGCAGTCTCACCATTACCACTTACAAAGGTGGTATCTATTCCCAAACGGATGTGATAACCCGTCAAAGAACGTGTGTTTCCATCTCCTGCCAATTTAGGAGGACTAATAGTATTCTTCTTCTCATCCGTATATTCTTCCAGATGCATTGGGGTCGCAGTAGTGGCAGAAGCAAATTTGGCACCTTCATTCATCACCGTTTGAATCAATCTAGGGTCACGGCCTTCAAATGTTTCCTTAAAATCCTTAAATTTCTCATTTGTCGGATCAATAAATGTTCCATCGGCATTCAGATAATTATCCACCAGGCTTTGAGTAATTCCGGCAGCTCCTTCCGAGTCGACAACACCTGCCTTCAGATTACCGTTGACATCATGAAAGACTCCTTCATCACTCGAATATTTCCTCCACAATAGCACTTCGCCCATTCCTGACAAATCTTTGCTATTGAACAATGCCGCAAAAGCATCTCCCGGATTTTGCCCGGTTTTATACAGATCAATGCCACAACCGAACAGTTCATTTCCCCAGTTAATAACTTCACCCAAGAAATAATTTGATTCGTTAGTGGAAGATGCAAAATCATCGCTGCTGTGATACTTTTCCCAAGTTCCTTCATACAACGCCACATTCATTGCCAAAACCATGGCAGCTTCTTTATTGATACGAATTCCGGAATATTTACCGCGCGAATGCAACAGATTCTTCGCCTCAACCAAATCACTCAAAATAAATCGGGCTACCTCATTACGTGTCTTTGCGGGAATCTGTAATCCTGCGATTGTCGCATTCTCATCCCAAAAAGCATCCATTACCGGAATAGAACCGAATTTCTTCAATAAATCGAAATGCCAATAGGCACGTAAAAAGTAAGCCTCCCCTTTCAACGACAGTACATCTTCGTTTTCCTGTGCTTCGGGTACTTTATAATTATGGAAAAAATAGTTCACTTTACGCAGGTTCTGATAACCAGTCTGCCAATCGGAAGCTCCGCTAAACTGGTTATTCTGTCCATGCAAACGGGCATCATACTTTTCTGCAATAATATTGTCACTATTCTTTTCTTCACTGCGAACTCCCAAACCGAACTTACTAAAAGACGGCAACGTCATATATAGTCCGTTAATATAGTTTTCGACCTGTATGGCACCTGTCAGAAAATTACCGGCTTCCGGCTTGGTTATCGGTTCCCTATCCAGAAAATCAGAACAGGATGAAAATGGTAATATTGAAGCGGCTACAAAAGCCATTATATATATTCTTTTCATATCTTATGGTTTAAAAGGTAAATTCAATACCAAATACGTAGTTTTTATTCAACGGATATACCTTTCCGTTACCATTTTGCTTCATTGGGGAAGTCAATCCCGGAGCAGTTTCGTTACTACCCCCAGCCCATGTATTTACCTGATTCAAGGTTTCAGGATCGAATACGTCCGGCAAATTGTCAATCGTGAAGAGATTATCACAAGTGAAATACACTTTCAAGTTCTCCAATCCCATCTTCTTAACCAGTTTAGGCTGGAAGTTATAAGAAATCATCAAGTTTTTGAGTCGCATATAAGCTGCGTTCAATAAATAACGTGAAGTGTTGTAACCTACGTTCGCATTATATTCAGGACTGTCGGGTTTTGTCAGACGCGGCAGGTAAGCCCCCGGGTTGTACACATTATAATAATCCAAATGTTCTTTAAAGAAGTTGGAATCACCGCTAAACAGATAAGTACTTGCAGCCATCGGGAAATCACGTTTCATGACTCCCTGGAACAATGCGGAAACTTCAAAACCTTTATAACCGGCATGTAAGTTCAGACCGAAGGAGTAACGAGGAGTCGTATTACCGATAATTTTCAAATCACCGTGATCTTTCAATGTACCCGAACCCGGATCAATTTTACCATCACCGTTCGAATCGATATATTTCAAATCACCACGTTGCCAATCCTTATTCGGTTTGAAGAAAGACATGTCTACTCCTCTCAGATATTCATCCACTTCCTGGTTGGTGAGAAACAGATCATTTGCTTCATATCCCCAGATTTCACCTAAATCCATTCCCTGGTAATAACCTTTGTTACGAACCAGACCGGTGTGGTTGTTATAAATCAATCCTTCCGGATTATTGTATTTGGTTACCACTGCTTTGTAGTCAAAGATATTGAAACCGATTCCATAACTGAAACCATTCTTCAGCTGGTCAGACCAGTTAACCGACAATTCCCATCCACGGTTACGTAGCGTTGCATTATTTACTTTAGCACGTTGGTCAACAGCAATACCGCCAATATCAGGAATTGCTTCAGCCGGGCCAATCATGTCTTTGGTCGTACGTTGGTAAATATCCGCCGTAATCGTCAAACGATTGTTAAGCAAAGTCAGGTCGAAACCTAAGTTGGCATTATCCACTTTTTCCCATGTAATGTACGGGCTTACCATAGAAGGTGTTAAAGCGACTGTACCACGTACCGGAGTAGCCGAAGTGACACCGGAAAGCAACCATGCATTTGAATAGTCCGGTCTCAATGTCATGAAGTTCAGATAATCATATAGTCCGGCTCCATTCTGATTGCCTAAACGTCCGTAAGACAAACGCACTTTCAACTGTGAAACAGGCAAGCTCCATTGCTTGAAGTAGTCGGTACGGGCAATGTCATAACCGGCAGAGAAAGAAGGGAAAAATCCCCAACGATTGCCGGAAGCGAAACGTGACGAACCATCATAACGTCCGCTAAATTCCAGAAAATAGACATTCTGGTAGTTCCAGTTCAAACGGGTATAGAATCCCATGGTTGCCCAATGGTCACGCGCTTCACTATTATAGGCTTTTCCGTTTGCATTGTCAAAAGAGAATGTATCATCGCTCATCACTCCGTCTTTATACGCATACATGCTTGAGTTTTGCTGCACTTCCATCTGGAAACCGGCCATTGCCTTAAAGAAATGGTCACCCCATTGATTCGTATATGAAGACGACACACTGGGAGACAAATAATAGTTGAATTGATTTCCACGAGTCATTGATCCCCACAAAGAATTCGAATATTCGATACCGGGATAAGAATATCCCTGCCGGGGAGCGGTAACATTCTCTATGGTTCCGTCGGGCCGTGTGGTACGGGGCTGCTTCTGCAAGAATTCATCATTCTGCACATCAAAACGAACTTTCATCTCTCCGATAATGTCCCAGCCTTTCAGAGGCGTAACAGTAGCTGCAAAAGTCATGGCATCAGAAATGCGGTTCTGCGAATAGCCCACATTGTCCAGATACAAAGCTTCATTCCATGAAGGAAGATTATAAAGCCCGGAAATAGGAACTTCAGTCACCATATTAGGCTGCGAACGAGCTATCTGATGATAAAGAATAGACATATCGGGGAGCGGGCGGGAAATCAGATTCAACGTGATATTGTTATTGAAGTTAAACTTCAACCAGTCATTCGGCTTGATCTGAAATTTGGTATTCACGTTGTATTTATCCAGAGAGTCTTCTACACGATCCAGCAAACCACCCTGGTAAGTATAACCCAGACCGACATAATAAGTCACTTTGTCCGATCCACCGGAGATACTTAGATTGTGTGAATGACGCAAAGATTTGTTTTTATAGAAATAATCAAACCAGTCGGTATTGGCATACTGCGATTCACCGCCACGCCAACTGGTATTCTCCTGATTGGCGGTAATACCGGGCAGACCTTCACCATAGGGGTTCTGCAAAAACTGATTCATCAAATCAATAGTCTCCTGTGAGAAGTATGGAGACTCACCAATTGCCGAACGGTACGCATTTTTATAATTGGCAAACTCTACAGAGTTCATCATCTCGGGCATGTTGATAGGTGCACTCATACCCACAGAACCGCGATAAGTCACCCGGGCTTTATCCTGTTTACCGCTCTTGGTCGTTACTAACACCACACCATACGCAGCACGAGCACCATACACGGCTGCTGCAGAAGCATCTTTCAATACACTGATACTTTCTATATCGGCAGGATTTACATTCTGCAAGCTCTGTTCCACACCATCCACCAATACATAAGGCTCTCCACCATTAATAGAACCGATACCGCGAATATTAAATTTGATTTCTCCGCCAACTTCACCACCGGTACCGCTTTCAGAAGCATCCGAAGCAAAGTTCAAACCAGCCACATTACCTTGTAAGGCGCTGGTTACATCCGTCACAGGACGGGTAGCGATTGCATCCGCATTAACTGTTGCTACAGCCGCTGTAATAGTATTACGTTTCTGTGTGTCCCATACCGACTACCACCACTTCATCTAAAGTTTTGGAGTCTTCCTTCATCACGAACCGATTTCCTGTTAGCTTAGTGATTTTCACTTCCAAAGGAGCATAGCCCACATAGCTGACAGTTATCGTTGTACCTACTTTACCGTTAATTTTAAAGTTTCCATCCAAATCGGTAATGGTACCATCAGTAGAACCTTTCACCATAACGGTTGCTCCGATTACGGACTCGCCACGTTCGTCTACCACCTTACCAGTGATAGTGCCCTGTTGAGCAAAGAGCTCCACAGGGAAGAACAGTAAAAGCATTGAAAAGAGACACACCAGTTGCATCCTAATCTGCATTTTCTTCATAACATTATATTAAAGTTAATACTAAAAGTTTTTTTGAGTTCCATTTGCCAATAGCCCACACTATCCGGCATTGAAATACACCACAAAAATAGATTGATTGGCAGAATGGCGAGTTCATAAAATCGCCAAAATGTTTCCAAAAACATCCATATTCCGTTTTTGAACGTCTTTGTGGCGGTTTTTGGAAATATTTCTTTTGTTTTAGCGGAATTAATCATACTTTTGTTTCACTAATCTCCCCTTAATAATCTTGACTGATGAAAAAAAGTATTTGGATAAAACACTTTTTCTGCTTACTGGCTTTTCTTATCGTAGGCACATTTCCAGCAATAAGTATAGGTAACCATTACGACTTTAAACTGATTGGTTCCCAAAACGGAATGCCGTCTATCATCAGCTGTATCTATACCGAACAAAAGGGATTCATCTGGATCGGTACTCCGACAGGACTAATCAGATTTGATGGAACGGAACTCAAAAAGTACACCGCACAACCTGATAATGAAAATTCCCTGCCTAACGACAGTATCCTGCAAATTATTGAAGATAATCAGCAGACAACCTGGATACTGACCACCACAGGAATCGCCCGTTATTCTCTTATTCACGACAACTTCTTTATCCCCAAACTAAATAATCAGCCCATCATTGCCAAATCGATCTGCAAAATAGCAGACGGGCTTCTGTTCGGAGGGATCAACAAGATATATAAATATTCTTATGCCACCAACACGATTTCTCTCATACGGGAATTCAAGACCGACGAGCCGTTCATTATACGATCCATACAAATGTGGAAACCCGATACCATATTGTGTCTAAGCTGGCAACAGGGAATACTGCAAATGAACCTCAAGAATTTCGAGATAACCCCATTTCCTTTCCAATACGGGAACGACAACGTAGGAATCATCATAGACTCCCAACAAAGAATATGGCTGTCAACCTACAACAATGGCGTCAAGTGTTTCTCCGCCCAGGGAAAATTGATAGCCAGCTATACCACTCAAAACTCCCGTTTGAGCAGTGACATCGTATTGTGCATGACCGAATTCAAACAAAAAATATGGATGGGAACAGACGGGGGAGGTATCAATATCCTCGATCCCACAACCGGCAATATTACCGTACTCGAACATATCTCCGGAGATAATCATTCCCTTCCCACAAATACAATACTCTGCCTGCATAGCGACTCTGCCGGAAATATATGGGCGGGAAGTAAACGTGAAGGGGTTATCAACATTCGTGAAGTATCCATGAGAACTTACACTAATGTTGTGTTAGGGCACAACAAAGGATTAAGTCAAAGTACGGTATTACAACTATATCAGGAACCGGCTTCCGAAGAACTCTGGATCGCTATGGACGGAGGAGGTATCAATAAATTCATTCCTTCTACAGAAACATTTGTGCACTATCCCGACACTTGGGGAGACAAGATGGTCTCCATCACCGGCTTCACACCCAACGAATTGTTAGTATCTGCCTTTTCCAAAGGTATCTTCATATTCGATAAAAAGACAGGAAAGAAGCGTCCTTTCGCTATTATGAGCCCTTCATTAGAGCATCACATCCGCTATAGCGGACAGCCAATCAACTTATACCGGGATACTCCCAATTCGATCTTAATATTAAGTTCGCCTCCTTACCGCTACCATACTTCCACCCGGCAACTCACTCCTGTCCCTTGTGCCAAAGAAGTGAAAATAAAAGGCTTGTTGAGTTCCATTGGATATGATTCCACTGCCATTTACCTGAACGATCCTTATAATATATATAGACTGGATCGTAAAAAAGACACAGTGGAGATATTTGCAAGTGCTCCACAGGGATTCTTCAATGCTGTATCCAGGGATGACAAGGGCGTATTCTGGATTGCAGGCACCCGTGGCCTGTACACCTATCACCCTGATACCCGCAAATTCGAAAGAATTCCTACCACCTTATTTAATGAAGTAAATACCGTGTTATGCGACAATAAAGGAAAAGTGTGGATAGGAGCTGAACAGAAACTCTTTATATGGCTCACCGATACCAAACGTTTTGTATGGTTCGGAGAAGCGGATGGAATTTCCCCCAATGAATACTTGGCCGAGCCCCGTCTCATTTCCCCCAAAGGCAACATCTATATGGGAGGTGTAAAAGGCTTACTATGTATCAATGCAGACACTCAAATAGAAAAGAGTAGTGACTCTCCGGAAATACGCCTTGCCGAACTGACCATAAACGGAGAGAACAGGATGTATCAGCTCAATCAAGACAAGATATCCATCCCCTGGAACAGTAAAAACATTAAGATCCGTGTCATGACTTATGGTGCGGACATTCTCCGGCTCAAAGTCTATCATTTCCAAATGGGAGACCTTAAAACCGAAGGCTACAACCCAGAATTGATGATCCCATCTCTTGCTCCGGGAAGTTATCCCATCATGGTGAGCTGTAACACACAGGAAGGAAATGAAACAACTCCCCAGTTTCTTTTCACATTAAACGTACTGCCACCCTGGTACAGAAGCTGGTGGTTCGTTTCTCTCTGCATCATTGCTTGCATAGGCATTGTGGTACAAATTGTTTTCGTTCTGCTTCGACGCAAAGAAAACAAGATGAAATGGATGATGAAAGAACACGAGCAGAATGTGTATGAAGAAAAAGTTCGTTTTCTGATTAATATCAGCCATGAACTGCGAACTCCGCTCACACTCATATATGCCCCGCTAAGCCGCATATTAAAGACACTTCCTTCTACAGATGCCATTTATCCACCGTTGAAGAATATACATAAACAGGCTCAACGGATGAAAGATCTTATCAACATGGTGCTGGACGTACGTAAGATGGAAGTAGGAGAAACCAAGTTGAAACTCCAAGCCTATCCATTTAACTCATGGATAAAGGAGATTGGTGCCGATTTTACGGACGAGGGAGCTGCCCAGGAAGTGCAAATAGATTATCAGCTCGACGACAGCATAAAAGAGGTGGTATTTGACAAGGGTATGTGTACAATCGTAGTCACAAACTTATTGACGAACGCACTGAAACACAGTCCTAAAAACACAACCGTCACTATCCGTACCAGCAAAAATGACTCATACGTCCGTGTTTCCGTTTTGGATCAGGGAGAAGGTATGCAAGAGGAAGACATGGAGAAAGTATTCATCCGTTTCTATCAAGGCAAGCAGGAAATTGGCGGTAGCGGAGTCGGACTTTCATACGCCAAGATGCTGGTAGAATTGCATAAAGGTAAAATCGGAGCCATGAACAACGAAGCGGGAGGAGCCACTTTCTTCTTCGACTTGCCTTTGGGATTGGAGTCAGGCGAAGTCATCTGCCAGCCGAAACCTTACATCAATGAATTGATTACACCGGACGTAGATCATGAGATCAACGCTCCCGAGACACTCGACTTCTCTACGCAGAATTACACAGTGCTATTGGTAGACGACAATCATAACCTGACAGATTTCCTCTCCAAAGAATTGAAATCCTTATTCAAAGCAATTTATATAGCACATGATGGCCGGGAAGCTTTCGAAATAGCGCAAAAGCAAGTTCCGGATATTATAGTGAGCGATGTGATGATGCCGGTTATGAATGGATACGAACTGTGCAAAGCGGTAAAAGAGAATATCGGCATCAGTCATATTCCTGTGATTCTGCTCACGGCACGCAATGATGAACAGAGCCGACTGTATGGGTATAAAATCGGGGCGGACGCTTATCTGGGAAAACCTTTTGAGATAGACACTCTTGTTAAGATTATACAGAACCGGCTATACAACCGGGAGCAAACGAAAGAGCACTATCAACATATAGGCAACTTCCCTCAACCGCTGGAGAGTACTTTCAGCCAGGCGGATGAAACGTTCTTGTTAAAGTTTAACAAGCTCATTTCCGAGAATATCAGCAATCCGTCTTTAGATATTCCTTTTATCTGCAGAGAGATCGGAATGAGTAAAACATCTCTTTACAACAAGTTGAAGGCTATCACCGATATGGGGGCAAATGACTATATCAACAAATTCAGGTTGGAGCAAGCCATTACTCTGATAAAAACCACCGATCTGACATTTACTGAAATATCAGATCAGATAGGTTTCACTACTTTACGTTATTTCAGTACTGCATTCAAACAGTACACAGGCTTGACGCCCACGCAGTATAAAAATGAATGCAGGAGTGAGAATAAATAAGATATTCTCACTTAAATAAGGTAGTATTACTAATTAGAGTAGGCCCTCATCTGCAAAGCTGAAAAATCCGTCTTCACAAACGATGACGTGATCTATCAGACGGATATTCATCGTTTCCGCCGCTTTATGGATATGCTCTGTCAAACTCCTGTCCGGTTGGCTGGGATGAATATTTCCCGAAGGATGGTTATGCACCACCGCGATTTGTGTAGCTCTTTGCAGCAATGCTTCCCGGAGAATGGTGCGCACATCGGTATAAGTTCCGTCTATGCCACCAGTACTTATACGTACCTTATCAATTAGTTTGGTTGCCTGGTTCAATAGGAGCACCCAGAATTCTTCCTGTTCCAAGTCACACATGATCGGTTGGAAAATATCATAGATATCTTTTGAGCAAGTGATTCGAAGTCTCTCTTTGGTTTCTTGCAGCTTTCTTCGTTTGCCTAATTCCAAGGCTGCCATCACTGTAATGCTCTTTGCGGGGCCCATACCTTTGAAAGAGGAATAGTCACACACTTCCCATTTTGCCAATGAATTCAGATTGTTATCACAAGACAGGAGCAGGCGTCTCATCAATTCGACAGCACTTTCTTCCGTATTTCCGGAGCCAATCAATATAGCGAGTAGTTCGGCATCACTCAATGCGGCTGCTCCCTTCTCCATCATTTTTTCCCGTGGGCGGTCTTCCAGTGCCCACTGGTTGATGGATAGTTTGTGTTTACTTTCCATTATTAATCAAATTAAGTCACAAAGATACTCCTATATAACTGAAAAAATGAATTTTGGAAGCTATAAGTCTATTTTTAGAATCCCTTTACTTCCAAATATCGTAGTTTTGCGCTATCAAGATTAATATATAAACATCTAATAAATATGAAAAAGAGAATAAGCATCTTATCCATCTTACTACTATTAGGAATGACAGTATACGCTCAAACGGATATCCCGCAGGTGATTCCCTCCTTACAACATTGGAATGGGGCAAAAGGCAAACTGACACTACCGGAAACAGGAAAGATTATAATCGCTCCGGAAGCAGAAAGCCTGTTGAAAGAAACTGCGGAAATAATGGCAAAAGACTTAAAAGATATGTTCGGCTGGAATTATCAGGTAACCTCCGGAAAACCGAAAAATCATTCTATCTATCTGTCAGTGAAAAAAACGCCTTCATCATTGGGAGAAGAAAGCTATGAACTGGATATACGCAACCATGTAACCATCGAAGCCTCCACCGTAAAAGGAGTATTCTGGGGAACTCGCACACTGTTGCAAATGATCCATAACCAGCCTTTTGGACTCATGAAAGGAAAAGCATTGGATTATCCGCAGTATGCTCACCGCGGACTGATGATTGACGTAGCCAGGAAATTTTTCACAATGGACTATTTGCAGGATTACGTAAAAATTCTCTCGTTCTATAAAATGAATGAACTGCAAATACATCTGAATGATAATGGTTTCGTTGAGTTTTTCGATAATGACTGGAACAAAACATACGCCGCCTTCAGATTGGAAAGCGACCGTTTTCCGGGACTCACATCCAAAGATGGTTCCTACACCAAAGAAGAATTCCGCAACTTCCAGCAAATGGCCGCACGATATGGAATCAATATCATCCCAGAAATTGATGTTCCGGCACACTCACTCGCTTTCACTCATTACAATCCGATACTGGCAGCCGACAAAAAAGAATATGGTATGGATCATCTCGACCTCTATAAAAAAGAGGTATATGATTTCCTTGATACTTTGTTTGACGAATATCTCTCGGGAGATCACCCGGTATTTGTCGGACCGGACGTACATATCGGCACTGATGAGTACAACCTCAAAGAAGCGGAACAATTCCGCTATTTCACTGAATACTATCTGAAGTATATCACCAAATATGGAAAAAATCCGCGATTATGGGGAAGTCTGAAACACATGAAAGGAAATACCCCCGTAAATCTGAAAGGAAAAACGGTCAATGCATGGAATTATAGCTGGCTAGACTTAGAAACCGCACTGCAGGAAGGAGCCAAAGCGATTAATACATGCGATGCATTTCTATATATCGTACCAGCCGTGAATTACTACCATAACTTTCTGGATCATCAATGGATATATGAGAGTTGGTCACCACGAATGATGCAAGAGGGAGAAATGATAGAGCAGTCTACTAATTTATTAGGAGCCATGTTTGCTGTATGGAACGACCGTGTCGGAAATGGAATCAGCCAACAGGATGTACATATACGCACCTTTCCTGCCATGCAGGTTATGAGCGAGAAACTTTGGAAAGGAGAAAACACAAGAAACATACCGTTTGAAACCTTCGAAACGTGGTGCAGGACAACACCGGAAGCACCGGGCGTAAATCTACAGGCCAGCATAGATGACAGAAAAGACCTAACGCTTTCCGGCCAGGAAATTATCCTGCAAGGTAACGACTCGGTTCTTACCTCTATACCCGAAATCGGTTATCCATATAGTGTGGAATTTGAAATCTACGCAGATCCAAAGCCCAATATCAATGCGGTCTTATTCAAAGGTCCCCATTCTGTTTTCACCGCGAACTGGCAAAATACGGGTAAATTCGCATTCTCGCGCGACGGCTATGAATTCATCTTCCATTCCTATCGTTTGCCTGTGGAAAAATGGACAAAGGTTCGTGTAGAGGGAGATGCCAAAGGGACCTCACTTTACATAAACGGAGAGCTACAAGAACGTTTGGAAGGACGAATCGGTGTAGTTTACAATCAGAAAAGCCTGCGTAAAGACAGCATTTGGTATCAGGAAACACTTATCTTCCCATTGAAACAGATAGGCGACAAATTGCTGGGGTTTAAGGGAAGAATAAGAAATGTGATTTGCACTCCACTAAATGAAAAAAGATATAGCCTATAAAAATTTCTTCGATTGCATCCATTACTTTTTTTCCATGAAAGTATAACTTGTCTGACACCCGGGTGTCAGACAACATTCCTTTTAAACAAAAATAGGAATGGTAATAGGCAAATAAAAAATGGATTACTTATAAAAATTCTTTTGGAAAGCCTCAAACTCATCCTTCCCTCTGATACAACGCTGCCACCATGCGCGCCAAAAGCCTGTACCATAGCCGATAAGCTGTATAAATGCGGCGGCAATGGAATAAACGCCAATAGACAGACTTTTATTCTGAATAGTAGAATCAATGCATACGAGTAATGCATAGAGAATGATAGGCGTGAAACTGAAGAGGCAGAAGAGGCTTCCTAATAATAGAAGCGCCACTCCCAATGTAAATACGGCTGGAAGCAAATGCACCAGTTTCAGAGAATCCGGATATTTCTTATAAAGATTAATACGGGCAATGCCGGAGTTATGCACCTGCTTGAAGAATTTTTTCAAGTCAGTCCGACGTTTATGATATACCCAGGCATCAGGAAAAAGACGACAAGTGTACCCATTCTTAAAGATACGGATACTGAAATCAATATCCTCCCCAAAACGCATCTTTGAAAAACCTCCCAAAGCCTCGTACACTGCCCGGCGAACTCCCATATTAAAACTACGGGGATAGAATTTGTCCATCTTCTTTTTTCCGCCACGGATACCTCCGGTCGTGAAGAAAGAGGTCATGGAATAGTTAATTGCCTTCTGAATATCAGTGAAAGAATCGTGTGCACGGTCGGGGCCACCAAAAGCATCGGCAGGAGAAGTGGTGAGCTCCTTCTCTACCGCATCGAAGTAGCCTTCGGGAAGGATGACATCAGAATCCAATATAATAAGGTATTCGCCTTCGCTACGTTCTGCTCCGTAATTACGGGTTTGTCCCGGACCGGAATTGGGTTTAGAGAAATATTTTATATTCAACCGATCTGCATACCGGTCTACTACTCCTTTACAGGGAATGGAAGAACCATCTTCAACAACAACAACCTCAAAACCCTTAAAGTGTTGTACAGTAAGACTTTGCAATAATTCATCCACTTCATCGGGACGATTATAAACGGGAATTATGACGGAGTAACGCATATCAAAAACGGGATATAACTATTTGATATGCAAAGTAAGACAAAAAAAAGATGGACTCGAAATCGAGTCCATCTTTTTTTTGTATATCAGCAATAAAATTATTACTTATTCAGGATATCCATTGTATCCGATGCGATCAACAGTTCTTCATCTGTTGGGATCACTACTACTTTCACTTTAGAAGCAGGAGTAGAAATGATTGCTTCTTCACCGCGAACCTTAGCATTTACTTCGTTATCAAGTTCGATACCCATGAATTCCATATCCTTACAAACTTCACGACGACATTCCATCTGGTTCTCACCTACACCACCAGTAAACAGGATAATATCCACACCGCCCAATGCAGCAGCATAAGCACCGATATATTTCTTAATACGGTAATAGTACATCTTCTCTGCAAGGATAGCTTTCTCATTGCCAGCCGCACAAGCAGCCAAGAGTTCACGCATATCGCTTGATACACCCGAAATGCCCAGTACACCGCTCTTCTTGTTCAACAGATTGGAAACACCGGTTGTGTTCAAGCCTTCTTTTTCCATGATAAATGTTACTGCACCGGCATCAATATCACCGCTACGAGTACCCATCATCAAGCCTTCCAATGGAGTCAAGCCCATAGTAGTATCCATACATTTACCATCTTTGATAGCAGCGATAGAACCACCGTTACCAATGTGGCAAGTGATAATTTTCTGTCCTACCGGATTTACACCCAAGAATTCACATACACGTTTTGACACATAACGATGAGAAGTTCCGTGGAAGCCATAACGACGTACACCATACTTTTCATACAGTTCGTGAGGAATAGCATACATGTAAGCATAATCCGGCATTGTCTGATGGAAAGCCGTATCGAATACACCTACCTGCGGAATGTTAGGAAGAATAGCAGAAACTGCATTTACCCCTTTCAAGTTAGCCGGATTGTGCAACGGAGCCAGATCATTGCAAGCTGTAAAGGCTTCCAATACCTCCTTGTTCAGCAATACAGATTCGCTGAAACGCTCGCCTCCGTGTACCATACGGTGACCTACGGCATTGATTTCATCCAAAGATTTGATAGCGCCATATTCGGGGTGAATCAACGTATTCAGGATAAACTCAACTCCTACTGTATGTTCAGGAATATCTTTTTCCAGAATTTTCTTTTCACCATTCGGCAAAGTCAGTTTCAAGAAAGATCCTTTCAGACCGATTTTTTCGATACCACCTTGCGCAATCACTTCTTTGCTGGTCATATCGAACAATTTATATTTAATAGATGAACTTCCGCAGTTCAATACCAGAATTTTCATGTCGTTGTCAATTTAATACTTACTACCTTATATCTAATACTTATTTATTTGCCTTTGCAGCAATAGCCTGGTTAGCCGTGATAGCAATCATGCGATATACATCTTCGATAGAACAACCACGAGACAAGTCGTTTACCGGACAAGCGATACCCTGAAGGATCGGGCCGACAGCGTCAGCATGTCCCAGACGTTGAACTAACTTATAAGAGATATTACCAACTTCCAGACTCGGAACAATCAATACGTTTGCTTCGCCAGCCACAGGAGAACCCGGAGCCTTGCTTGCACCGACTTCCGGAACAAGAGCAGCATCAGCCTGCATTTCACCATCCAGATCAAGCGTAGGAGCCATCTCCTTTGCAATCTTAGTAGCTTCTACCACTTTATCAACTACTTCGTGTTTTGCAGAACCCTTGGTAGAGAAGCTCAACAGAGCCACTTTCGGATTTTCAATACCGGCAACGGCTTTCGCAGTTTGAGCAGTACAAATAGCAATCTGTGCCAGCTGATTAGCGTCCGGAACCGGAGTTACGGCAACGTCACCCATGACCAAAATGCCATTCTTTCCGTATTCAGGAGCATGAGTCAGAAGCAACATAGCACCGGATACGCAAGTGATTCCCGGAGCAGTCTTGATAATCTGCAAAGCAGGACGCAATACATTACCAGTAGTGTTGCGGGCACCAGCCAACTGACCGTCAGCATCACCGCTCTTAATCATTAAACAACCATAGAACAAAGGATCGCTCGTCAATTTGCGGGCTTCTTCGATAGTCATCCCCTTCTTTTTACGAAGTTCACACAACAACTGCGCATATTCTTCGTGTTTCGGAGAAGTTTCAGGATCAATGATAGTAGCTTTACCGATGTTTCCCAATCCCCATTTTGTAGCAAGTTCATTAATTTCTGCCGGTTTACCCAGTAAAATTAGATCGGCTACTTCGTCTGTCAAAATCATATTGGCAGCTTTCAATGTGCGTTCTTCAGTTCCTTCCGGAAGAACAATACGTTGGCGATTTGCTTTCGCACGCGCCACGATTTGGTTGATTAAATTGAGCATAGATATATTGAATATTATTATAAAACGTCCTTACAATTTGTAATTTGCGGTGCAAAAGTACTCAATTTTGCAATATCCACATTACAATTTCGGCTATTTTTCTCTCCCAAGTCTAAAATATTATAATATTTAACACTGTACTCCTATTTTTCATACCTTTGCAGTGTTTTCAAACAAAATCAATAGGTTATTAGTATATGATACGTCAGTGCGCCATTTTATTTGGCTGTTTGGCTTTGGGTGAATTAATAGTTTATCTTACGGGTATCAAGCTCCCCTCCAGCATCATCGGTATGCTGCTGCTCACCCTCTTTTTAAAATTAGGTTGGATTAAACTACACTGGGTACAGGGATTGTCCGACTTTCTGGTTGCCAACTTAGGATTCTTTTTCGTTCCGCCCGGTGTGGCTCTTATGCTATACTTTGATGTTATTGCGGCAGAGTTCTGGCCGATAGTAACAGCGACCATTGTCAGCACCGCGCTTGTACTTGTCGTTACGGGATGGGTACATCAAATCGTCCGCAAGTTCAGGCTGGCACGTCAGATTAAGCTGGCGCGCAAACTTCATCTGACGGATTTCCATCTGTCGGAGAAACTGCACCTTAAAGATAAAATCAACTTAACGAATAAAGACAAATGAGTTTCTTAGAGAATAATTTCTTCCTGCTGGCTATCACCTTCGGGATTTTCTTCTTTGCCAAATTGCTTCAGAAGAAAACAGGACTGGTATTATTAAATCCTATATTGCTGACCATCGCCCTATTAATCATCTTCCTTAAAATGACAAATATCTCATACGAGACCTATAATAAAGGAGGACATCTGATCGAGTTCTGGCTCCGCCCGGCTGTTGTTGCTTTAGGCGTACCTTTATATCTTCAATTGGAGATGATAAAAAAGCAGTTATTGCCAATCCTTCTGTCTCAACTGGCAGGCTGCATTGTCGGAGTTATTTCAGTAGTGCTGATTGCGAAGTTTATGGGAGCTTCCCAAGAAGTAATCCTGTCTCTGGCTCCCAAATCGGTTACGACTCCGATTGCGATGGAAGTAACCAAAGCCATTGGCGGTATTCCGTCACTGACGGCGGCAGTTGTTGTGGCAGTAGGTTTATTAGGAGCAATCTGTGGTTTTAAGACCATGAAAATCATGCGTGTAGGCAGTCCGATCGCCCAAGGGCTTTCGATGGGGACAGCCGCTCATGCTGTCGGAACTTCCACCGCAATGGATATCAGCAGTAAATATGGAGCATACGCCAGTCTGGGACTGACACTGAATGGAATCTTCACTGCACTACTCACACCTACGCTCCTTCGATTATTAGGTGTCTTGTAAAAACAAAATCTCTTGATTTTCCGTTATATAAAGAGTTAAACGCAAAAAGCAATTTTATGATTCCATTTAAAGATATCACATTAGCAGACAAAGACACAATCACCTCATTCACGATGAAAAGTGATCGCCGCAATTGCGATCTTTCATTCTCCAATCTTTGCAGCTGGAGGTTCTTATATGACACTCAATTCGCAGTGGTCGACAACTTTCTGGTATTCAAGTTCTGGGCGGGAGAACAACTTGCTTATATGATGCCCGTAGGCACAGGAGATTTGAAAGCAGTATTGTGGGAACTGATAGAAGATGCCCGCAAAGAGAACCAGCATTTCTGTATGCTGGGAGTGTGCAGCAATATGCGCGCTGATCTCGAAGCTATCCTTCCGGAACAGTTCACTTTCACAGAAGACCGCGACTATGCGGATTATATTTATTTGAGAAGTGATCTATCTACGCTGAAAGGGAAGAAATTCCAGGCGAAAAGAAATCATATCAACCGGTTCCGCAACACTTATCCGGATTACGAATACACACCGATTACCCCGGACCGTATTCAGGAATGTCTGGATCTGGAAGCAGAGTGGTGTAAAGTGAATAACTGTGACCAACAGGAGGGGACAGGCAACGAACGTCGCGCCCTGATTTATGCTCTCCACAACTTCGAGGCACTCGGACTGACGGGAGGTATCTTGCATGTGAACGGTAAAATTGTCGCATTCACATTCGGTATGCCTATCAATCATGAAACATTCGGCGTACATGTAGAAAAAGCGGATACCAGTATTGAAGGTGCGTATGCCATGATTAATTATGAATTTGCCAACCGGATTCCCGAACAATATATCTATATCAACCGGGAAGAGGATTTAGGTATTGAGGGTTTACGCAAAGCCAAACTGTCTTACCAGCCGGCAACGATTCTGGAAAAATATATGGCTTGCCTCAAAGAGCATCCCATGAATATGGTAAAATGGTAAATCCATTATAAATATGATGATAAAGGAGCAAGTAAAAGCATTGTGGAAAATCTGTTTTGACGATAGTGAAGAATTCGTTGAAATGTACTTCAGACTGCGCTATAAAACAGAGGTGAATGTCGCCATCCAAAGTGGCGATGAGGTAATCTCTGCGCTTCAGATGCTTCCTTATCCGATGACTTTCGGCGGAGAAACAGTGCAGACTTCCTATATTTCAGGAGCCTGTACGCATCCCGATTTCCGAAGCAAAGGGGTTATGAGAGAGCTCTTATCACAGTCTTTCGCCCGGATGCTGCGGAATGGAGTATATTTCAGTACATTGATACCGGCAGAGCCCTGGTTGTTCGACTATTATGCCCGCATGGGATATGCTTCCGTATTCAAGTATTCAACTAAAGAGATCGTTTTGCCGGAGTTTATTCCTGCTAAAGAGATAGCGGTCAGTGTGGTATCAGAGTTTCAGGAAGAGATCTATTCTTATTTGAATAAGAAGCTTTCCGAACGGGCTTGCTGTATTCAGCACACGCTGGAAGACTTTCAGGTTATTATGACTGATCTTGCCATCAGCGGAGGATACTTATTTGTAGCCAGACAAGAAAACGAAATCAAGGGGGTGACTATTATATATAAAGGAGACAAACATATCATTATCAATGAGCTTTGCGCTGAAGATAAAGATGTGGAATATAGCCTATTGCATGCTATCAGGCAACACACCGGATATAAGTGCATGGTTCAACTCTTACCTCCCGAAGATCAACAGCCTCAACATCCGTTGGGCATGGCACGTATCATCAATGCCAAAGAAGTGCTACAAATCTATGCCGCAGCTTTTCCCGAAGATGAAATGCAACTGGAATTATCGGATAAACAACTGTCGGTAAATAACGGTTATTATTATCTGTGTAAAGGGAAGTGCATGTATAGTACCGAGCGACTGCCCGGTACACATATACAGATGAATATTAGTGAACTAACAGGTAGAATACTCCAGCCGTTAAAGCCATATATGAGCTTGATGATGAATTAAGACACGAATTACACCACCTAGGAAGAGTACGAAAAAAAGAGTTGCAGATAATTCCTTCATATCTTTACTTATTTATATTCATATCTGTTTCTAATACATATACCATTTGAGGGTCAATTTCCGCTGTACGTTCACCATCTCCCTGACGGGTGTGTTGCACAAAAAGGTGAAGTTTCCGCTGTTTCTTCCAGAGCTCCGTATCATGGGACGGTTCCCAGGCATCCACGGAAAAGTCGGTCAAATCCGTTATCGTCCATTTACTAATGCCGACGTCGGACGCATGTGCCATTGAGACGCGGCTTCCCCGTTCTTCGTCGCGGAAAATATAAAAGACTTCCCCACCCTCTACCACAATACGCGGACGGGCAATAGGTATCATTTTCGTACCGCCACCCTTCAAGGTAAAAGGTGTTTTGCGATCTGTGATCTGCCGTTGATGCCATACTTTCCCGTCATTCCAGACGATACGATATTGGGGCACGTTACTGTCGGGATCCCGCCAATAAGTGGCTATATACGGATTTCCTTCTGCATCGGCACTCATACTTGTTTGATTAATCAACTCACAGTTTTGAGGCAAACGACAGGCATACTCTGCATTAGACAATTTGATAGGAAGTTCATATTGCTCTCCACTTGATTTATACCAAGTCACTCCATTATCAAACGAACGGGCATAACATATATCATGGTTTGTTTCCACATGCCAGCTTTCGCGCCACACCCACGAAAGATGGATGGTTCCTTTCTCATCGACATACATTTGCCAATAAGCATTCCGTTTATTTTCTCCGTCAATCAGTATATCCTGAATACGAGTCCATTTATGTTCTTTCAGCGAATAACGGTTCATCACCAAGTTACCACGACCGGAAGAACCGGAACGATAAACAAACAGTAAATCTCCTCCGGATAAAGAATAAAACTCCGGATAGGTTACATTTCCTTCATCAATTCCGGTCATCGGTATTTTATCTCCCAGTTCCAGAGAACCAGGAGCAATGCTCCGGCAATAATTCAGTTTATGTCCATGATGATCGAAAGACACGTGTATGTAACCTTCTCCATCCACCATCATACTGATTACATTATGAGCATCCTTTACATTTCCCTGATATTGGGTGCGGTGTAAAGTCCATTGTTTCGAATCCAGTTTCCGTTTTCCAAGTATCAGATAGCCGTCGTTATCGTAATAACTGATATATTGTTCCTCACCGTGCGTCACCAGCGAGTTATTCCGAAAGACCGTCGTATTGACCGAAGTACAGCTATATCCCTTTCCTACTTCCACCAAACGCTGGGAACAGACAAGAGTAGGAACAAGTATTATTCCGCAAAGTAGTAGTAATATCCGTTTCATGCTTATCTTCTTTTTTATTTGTCAAAGATGGAAAGAGTCCATTTTTCATGCCAGGGAATTGTTATCTTTCCGTCTTTTACAAGTACAGGCAGCCATACATAGCGGGAGTCTTCCAAGTCTTTCTTTTTCCAGCGGTCGAACATAGCGATGTATGCGTCCTTCTTTCCGATAACAGGCTGAACGTAAGTACTCTGCGCGTAAAACGTTTTATCCGCATCCGGTCCCGTACAAGGATTACCGATCGTTTTCCACGTTCCCATAATAGAATCGGCCACTGCTATTTCGGCCACATTCGGATCCCAGCCTGTGCAACCGGAGCTTAACATATAGTATTTACCATTATATTTAAACACAGCCGGAGCTTCACGAGACTCTTTGACGAAATTACGAGTAAACCGTCCGCTGGGTTTCAGATAATCATCAGTCAAAAGACTAATATACATGGTTTCATTATTTTCCGAAGAATAGAACTGATAAGCACGTCCGTCATCATCCACAAAAACTGTCTGATCACGGCTCATCGCATTGTTCGGACGGAAACTTCCCTGATAGACGAACGGTCCGACAGGAGAATCGGCAACCGCCACGCCGGCACAAGCCTTACTGTAATCGGCACTTTCCACATGTGCCCACATTACAAACTTACCGGTCTTCTTATTAAAGATGACTTTCGGACGTTCCAACACTTTGGACGGATGCAGGTCATGATTCGGATCGTCTTTGACTGCCGGAAGCACAATTCCTTCAAATTTCCAATTCAGCAAGTCTTTAGAAGAGTAACAACCGACTCCGGTCACGTCTGTACGATAACACTCCCACGTAGCCCAGTCCGGCAAAATCGTTTTTCCTTTCTTGTATTCACCATACCAATAGTAAGTACCATTGTGATAAAGAAGTCCGCCACCATGGGCATTGATCGGATTTCCATCCATATCATTCCACACTTGTCCGGGGATAAACGCCGTGTTCTTCTGTGCCTGCATTGATACAGGCAATAACAACGCACAAACGACTCCTGATAATATACACTTGATTATTCTGCAATGTCTATTCATATTCATGATATTAAATAAGATTTCTTGTTTACAAAGATAGATGATACATTAAATATAAAGGTACACTTATGTGTCAAAAAAGGACTAAAAAACAATCATTCTCCGCTAAATGCACGATATTACAGAGCATTTGCACTTCGATTTTAGCCTGCGTTTACCATATAATACGATAGGGATAGGGATTTCACCTATCAGTTCACTCAATAAAAAGAACCTACCCGATTTCAACACAAAGTGATTTTCTGGTCGAGCAGGTCATTTATATATACACATAAAATGCTTTTCTGATAATCCGGTTTCCTAATCCTATATGGCACTTCTCTATCTATGCTTCTGAAAACATACCTTACCTGCTTCCTTATCCATTACTAACTACCCTCTCTTTCATTAATAACAAACTTTCTTTTGATTATAGGTAAACTTCCTATTACCAGTATGCAAACTTACTTTTCATTAAATGCAATCTATAAATGAAAGTTGCGTTTATAAAAACAAAACTTGCAATTATATAAATGGAAGTTTCATTTATATAATCAAAGCTTGCATTTATAGTTTTCTTATAATGCAAAGAAAGTTTGGGTCCTATACAAAGGAAGTTTGTCCCTTATAGAAAAGAAGTTTTCCTATAATAGTTTGGAAGCCATCTATTAATACTTCTCCTGCCAGCTATAGATAAAAGATTTAGCAGACTAGACAGCTGTAAAAGCCAGGGTAGAAAGGTGAAAGGAAGGTGAAAGCCAGCCCTTCACCCGCTAATGCCGATGAACAGGGCATTGTGAAAGGTGAAGGGTCTTTTCTTGAATATGATTATTTTAGTATACCAGCGTAAGGCAATGTCTGCAACCACAACTAAATGAATTATATCCACGAAACATTTCTCAAATATGATTTCATTCAAAGAATAAAGAAAACAGTCTATATTGTTTATATTCAAGCAATTATTCATAGCACAATTTGTGTAGCATAAAAAGTGCTACATAAATTATGCTATAAATATTGATTCTATCAAACTTTTACCGAATAATCATTGCCACATGATCCCACAACAAACGGTAGAACTATCATCTATTTGTTTACCAATACAGCACCTCCCTGTGGAAGAATCTCCAGCTGCACTTTACCGTTCTCTTTCACTTTCAACGGCACAAGCTGTGGCTCTCCTTTCTTATCATCCTTATACAGGGTAACCGTTTTTCCGGCAAACATTTCTAAATCCAGTTTCAACTTCAATGTTTCTTTTCCTGCATTCACAGCAGCCAGATACCAAGTATCATTGTGACGACGTGCCAACACGACATATTTTCCAGGATATCCGTCAATGAAACACGTCTCATCCCACGTGGTAGGAATCGTTTTCATATAGTCCATGCAAACAGGGGAAACATCTTTCAGGTTGTTGGGGGCAAGTGCAAAGTTCTGTACCGGATTCTGGAATAACACGGTAGTGGCTAATTGAAATATATCAGTAGTGCGACGCGTAGTTCCTCCGTCATTGTTGCGGTTCAGCCGTTTGTTCAGGAAACAACCGCCAAATTCCATGCTGCCCACTGCATTGCGAATAAACGGATGCAGACAAGCATTGAAAGCCTCTTTATCGCAAAAGTGCTGGTTGAATACCATATTCTCGGATGCCAGTACGGCTTCACTACCAACATAATTCAGATACATGCGTTCCCATCCGCGAGGGATTGTACAACCGTGGAAGATCACCATCAGGCCGTGATCGTCGGCATCACTCAAGATATCTTCATACAGGCGCATCGTTTCTTGCTTGTCGCCACCAAAGAAATCGACTTTAATGCCTTTTACTCCAAGACTCTGTAACCATTTCATCTCCCGTTTGCGAATAATGGCGTTGTCCATGTGATTAACCGGTCCTTGCTCAATATCATTCCAATAACCGGAAGAGCTATACCATAAGAAGAGTTCCACGCCTTTACTACGTGCGTATTCTACCAAAGACTTCATGCGGTCGCGACCGATGTTCGTATCCCAGCAGTTATCAATCAACGCATACTCATATCCCATTGCCGCAGCAAAATCAATATATCGCACCTGATCGTCATAGTTGATACTACCATCCTGCCAAAGAATCCAGCTCCATGTGCCGCGTCCGAAACGGTAGTCATATTTTGTTTCATAAAGAGGACGCACGACATCCCACGCAACAGTTGTTTCCACAATCGGTTTCAAAGTTTCGCCAACTGTTATGGTACGCCAGGGAGTAGCTCCCGGCAAGGCAAATGCCGGAGCAACCGTTCCGTTGCCATTATTTTCTTCTGCCATCGGGAAAGCAATCGTATACAGATTACCTTCGCTCACATCGCTTAAACGTGAGCCGCAATATCGACTGTCCACTCCTGTCTCGCTAACCAGCACCCAACCATCGTCACCAATACGGAACAGGCAAGGGAATGTGTAACCATGCCCGTACTGGGAACGGTCACTCATCGGAGCATCTGCCTTGTATTCGTCCTCATAACTGGGTTTTGTACGCTTCCATCCTATCATAGCATCGCTTTGCGGACACAAGAAAGTAGTAGTCTGTTGCGGAAAACGGAAACCGGTTTCTTCGGCAGTCACCGTTACACTTCCTTTTCCATCCTGACGCGGCAGGGTATAACGGAAAGCTACATCATTGTTGCTGACACGAAAGACAACGTCTATTTTCTGTCCTTTCGGATTCTCAAAATGACAGTTCAGCTCGTTTGCCTGATAATGCACTTGTGAGGTTTTAATACGATCCTGATGGTAGACGGTATCAATCGGGGTGACCGTATGCCCTGTCAGTTTCATTCCTTTAGCAAAGTCACCGATATTCGTGTTCATACCCAAAGGTGATTTCTCCAGCATGGTTTTCCCATTATAGGTAATGGAATAACTTGGCTTTTCGGCAGGGGAAGTAAAGACAACCAATTGCAGTTTTTCATTCGGTCCTTTCACGACCACGTCTTGTGCCATCAGCGAAGTCAGACAGCAACCAGCCACCAGTAGAGTGCTTATTATCTTCTTCATATTATTCATGTTATTATGTTCTTCATTTATTTCCTGTTATTTCTCATTTGCCTTTTTTATCCGGATCACCGTAAAAGAGTAGGCAGACAATTGGCAATCAAACTTTTCTGCCACTTCCACTGTATCTTCAACAGGTAGCGGAGTATCTGCCGGTTTGCCGGTCAGTACGGTTCTCTTTGCAGAAGACTGTATCGCACCGATTCCGGAAAGGTCGACATGGGTATTAACCTCTACTGGAAGTAAGTTGACCAACTTCACAATCACATCTCCACTTGCCGAATCGCGGACAATGGAAGAAGCAAAACGTTTCTGCACTTTATCGTCTTTATTATCCAAAGTGATCTTCGACGGCAAATATTCGTTTCCGGCATTCTGTCCGTAGAGTTTCTGCACATAATATCCGGTGGTCGGTTTCACTTCCCGGTTATTGAAGTAAATCAAATCCGGATTCCATTGGGTATGTCCTTCTTTGGCGAGAAGAGGAGCGTAAGAAGTCATGTGTACAACGTCTCCATTGCGTTCCAGGGCAGCAAGATAAAGAGCTTCCGTCAGTGCAGTTTCGATATTCGCTTTTCGTCCCGGGATATGAGTCGCATATTCGCCCAGATATACTTTTGTCTTTTTCGAACGGTCGTATTTATCGTAGAAATCCTGATTGT
The DNA here is from genome assembly GCF_003603455.1 of Bacteroides sp. AM37-9. Taxonomy (NCBI): domain Bacteria; kingdom Pseudomonadati; phylum Bacteroidota; class Bacteroidia; order Bacteroidales; family Bacteroidaceae; genus Bacteroides; species Bacteroides sp. AM37-9. The sequence continues at coordinate 235,219 of NZ_QTNF01000001.1, forward strand.
TCAGGAACCATCCCGGAGTCTGATAATAATGTTCGTCCACCATCGGCACACCCAGTTTGTCGGCCAGTTTCCATCCTTCTACGTAGTCTGTACCTTCATTGAACGGTCCTACTGTACCTACAACGATCATTTCCGGATATTTTTCTTTGATGGCATTAAATATCATTGTAAAACGTTCTTCGAAGATATCGGTGATGAGATCTTCATTTCCGATACCAATGTATTTCAGGTTGAAAGGTTTCGGATGGCCTGCTTCGGCACGTACCTTTCCCCACTTTGTCTTCTTAGCGTCGCCGTTTGCCCATTCTATCAAATCAAGAATATCCTGAATATAAGCACCCATTTCGCTCATAGGGATACCGCCTTGCTGTCCGCCTCTCAAGTCACCGTGACAGGCAGAGTTCTGGCAAGGAACACCGGCAGCCAATACCGGAAGCGGTTCCGCACCAATATCTTCGCAGAATTGAAAATATTCAAAATATCCCAGTCCCATGCTTTGATGATACCCCCAAAGGTTGCGTTGAGCCTTTCTTGCTTCTAACGGACCGACTGTGTTTTTCCATTGATAGATATTCTTCAGACCATCACCATGAGCCACACAGCCACCCGGAAAACGGATGAAACGGGGATGAATGTCAGCTAACACTTGAGCCAGATCCTTGCGGAGTCCGTTCTTGCGTCCTTTAAATGTATGCTGCGGAAACAGGGAAATCATATCCAGATTCAATTCTCCAGCAGATTGGGGAATGATTTCGAGGCGAGTATCTGCGGTTGCTTTGGCAGTAATCACTGCTTTATACGTTTTCCATTGACGGGAAGACACAGTCAGAGGAGTCTCTCCACATATATTTCCTTCTCCATCTACCAAACGAACCTGTAATTTATTTGATTGACCCTGCGGAACCCTCGCAAATATGAAAAAGTCATATTTCTCTCCGACATTCAGCGCGATACCATCAAAGCCTGTATTTTCTAACGCGGCTCCCGGTCGTTCTACATTCAATACGGCATAGTGCGGATTATTGGCATGAATAGGATCGGTAGTAGCAATAGTGAAAGTGGTTTTATCTCCTTTCAATGTCCACGAATGAGTACTATTCCAGTTCTTATCTCCTTCCCTGTCCGAAGGGTCATACTCGAAGTCGCGGTTTTGGATAAGTTCTGCATAGAGTCCTCCGTCTGCCGAATAATTAATATCTTCAAAGAAAGCACCCAACAAGACATCGCTGATGGTCTTGGCACGTTCGGGTTGTACGGTGACCGTTGCTTTTACAGGCTTCAAACCGGCAAAACGTTCTCCATCCTGTACCGGACGTTCTCCATGCAATGAGTTCCGATATTGATTCCAGCCATAATTCTTATTTAATCCATCTACCAAAGTCCACGCTACCCGGTTGATAGTTCCTTTCTGCTCCTCTCCGGCAACTACGGCTTTCACTCTTGTTCCGTTAAAATCGGAAGTAGTACGGGGATATTTCTGGCTGGTCCAGTTTATCAAGTCTTTAGAAGTGGCCTGACCGTATCCATCACGATCATTCAATTTCCAGGTACATATCCATTCGCCAGCGGGCGACTGTTTCAAATAAGGGTCGAGCATTTTCTTCTGTGATCCCCAACGGCTGTAATCACACCGGAGATATCCGTAGTTCCGGCCGACTTCAAACCAGTTTTCCTTATCCATGCTCCAGGCAAAACGAAGCCCGCTACGTCCGTCGTCTCCGGAAGTAGCGAAGGAAAAGAGATAAACCGAATCGGGGGTACTCGTCATTTCTTTGATTGCAGCTAAAGTGACTTGCTGAAACGACAAAAACAAGACAACTAAAAACAGGAATAATTTTCTCATGGTATCTATTGCATTAAGATTATCAATCGCAAAGTTAAGATTTTCATTATTCTAACTGATATATTTCAAGCTATAATTGGTTGTTTTACACTTAAAAATATATAAGAAACAAGTAAACAAGGGTAAAATATACACTTTTTCCAATATCGTATACTATTTTCCTGGATTACACTAGTGAATCCACCTTATCTTAATAACTCAAAAAAGACGAAAGGATGAATGTATTTATCTGGAAATAAAGACTACCCGCTTAAAATTCATTGAATTTGTAGATAAGAGGTGCCCAAATTTCCTTTCAACGAAATCATCTTCGCGACAAGAAGCTGTGGCGAGGATGATTTCTAATTTAGATGGGTTTTGATCTTCCTCCTTTAGATCAGAAACCTTCCGGTTTACCATACGCCTTGAAAAGGCGTTGCAATTCTTTTTGAGTAATCGGAATAACAGTGCCGTGGCGTGGATGGAAATCCATACTGATAGCATAGTCAATCACTTTGAAGTGTTCCAGATCAGCACTTTCCGTAAACTGGTATTTGCCTTTCATATACACATCATACATCAAGATATACTTATCCGAGCCAATCAATGGAAAGATGCCCGCACCCTCTACTGCATCCTTCGTCTGCTGCTTATAGTCATCTGATTCCGTCCACTGCCCGGAGGTCAGAGAGGAAGTAGTAGCCTTCTTAATGCCATTTCCATTCCCTTCCGTTTTATAGAATAGGTGATAAAGCCCGTCTTTATAAATGATGTCTCCGTCAATACATGACTTTTCGTTTTTCGGAAGAAACAGCGGTTTCGGTTCTCCTTCTATATCGGTGAAATCCTTGTTAGCATAAGCATAATAAATGATGTCCGGACCATTGCCATGTTGCATGGACCAATAGATCATGTATTTTCCGGCTTCCTTGTCATAAATCGTTTGTGGCGCCCACACACGTTTCAGGTTTTCCTGATCGGGATATTTCTTCTGGATATTCACGATATTGGAAGTCCAGTGTACAAGGTCTTTCGATTTCAGCAATACCATGGCGCGATTAGAACTCCATCCATTGGCAGATACCATGTCTGTAACTACCATATAAAACGTCTTCCCGTCTTCACAACGTAAAATATGAGGATCGCGCACTCCGCCTGTTGAACTAATCACACGGGAATCAAGTACCGGTTGATTTCCATTCAAGGCTTTATAATTATATCCATCGAGACTAACAGCCATCCTGACGGCTTCTTCACTCATGCGATTGCCGGTGAAATAAACAAACAGGTAGGCAGATTGTTGGCAATATCCAGTCAACACTCCTACGAAGAGGAGTGCGAAAAGGATTATATTTTTCTTTATATCTATTATCATTTCAATACTTGTACATCAATAGTTTAGTAATTAAAGTCGGCAGATTTCACATACACCCGATATTCTTTAATCATGCCCGGATATTCTTTCTCGGCACGGGGCAGATAGCGGAAGCCAGTCACTGTTTCCACTTTACTCAAGTCAATCACCAATTGATGAGGATAAGGGACATTATCCACAGTCATCCAGAAAGTAGATTCCTGCAAATCGAATATTTTATCGGCTGTACGGTTGCCGCTGCGTGTTTCTTCACTATCGGCATAACGAATCTTCCAATGCTCACGAGATACCGGTTTGCCATCAGCTCCCAGGACATCGAACTCTGCCACTGCTGCGATGTTATCATTTGCTTGCGGAGAAAGCGCTTCCAAACAGAAATAACGTCCTTTCGCCGGAGCAGCAAATCGTACTTCCTGCCAGCCGTTGCCCGGAGTGAAAGCACCTTCGTGTGTTACTTTCTCACCTGCCAGTTTCAGTTTTTCTCCATCCTTGCGGTGTGTTTCGGGAGCTTTTTCACGAAGCATATCAAGAATAGGTTTCTTCAAGCCTTTGATAGAGGCTTTGGCAGGACCTTTCAGATCCAACACAAGAATTTCATTCTCTCCTTCTTTCAGCCAGCAACCCGGCATAAAGAGGGTCTGTTGTGGACCGATTTCCCAAAAACGTCCCATTGCATGACCGTTCACCCAAACCATACCTTTACCCCATGTGCTCATATCCAGAAATGTATCTCCTACTTTATCCAGTTTAAAAGTGCTCTTGTAGTAAGCAGGCATAGCCGGTAGTATTTTTGTATCGTTATATTTCTTGTCTTTAATAAAAGAATAATCTACTGGAAAGTTGTACACAGTCCAGTTTTTCAATTCCTTAACCTGATTACCCGAAACTAGTTCCACCTTTTCTGTAATACCTTTGCGGTCGTGAATGGATTTGTCAAAGTTGACACGTCCCATTGCTTCCACCAGAATATCCAGTTGCGTACCTTTCTTCAAAGCAGGCAAAGTCGTAGTAAATTCTCCTTTACGACGGTCCAAACGCGCCAGAAGTTTGCCGTCGGCATAGATTTGCGCCCAGTCGTGCACTTCCGTAATCTTCAAAACGGTTCCTGCGGGGGTTGCTTCAGGCAATGTGGTCCGATACAGAATAGTTCCCCATCCCTGATTGAATTGTTCCATCGGTTGAATATCCACTGTTTGTTTGGCTTCCGGCAAATTCGAGAATAGCGGAGCCACTTTATTAAAATGAATTTCGGGAATCTCAAGAACAGGCAAAGCGGCGGGGATTTCAGGCAATGATTCACTGGCCGGAAGATAGTTTTTCAATAAATTGCGAAGCAAGAAAAACTTTTCGGTCGTCCATCCGGCTTCACTGATCGGAGCGTCATAATCATACGAACTGCACATAGCGGAATAAGCAGGGTTGTTTGCACCTCCCCAATGACCGAAAGTCGTTCCTCCGTGAGTCATATAGAGACTGAAAGAAATATTCCGGTCGAGCATATCCTTGATGCCCTGTACCATATCTTTTGCAGGACGTGTTTCGTGTTTCCACCCCCAATGGTCGAACCATCCGCTCCAGAACTCACTACACATCAATGGAGTTTCGGGACGAAACTCTTTCAGTTTCTTAAACTGCTGGTCGATATTAGCCCCAGTTCCGAAATTCACAGTCCAAATCAGGTCGTCAAGTGCGTTATTGGTAAAGTTACTGCTCCAGTCACATTGAAACAGAGGTACATCGGTGAAACCGGATTCACGAACCAAATCACGCACGGCAGAAACGTATGGTTTATCGGTTCCGTAAGAGCCATACTCGTTCTCCACCTGAACCATGATAATGTTTCCTCCTTTATTCACTTGCAACGGAGCCAGTTGCTTACCGACTTCTTTCATAAAAATGCCTACCCGTTCCATATAATAAGGATCAAGCGTGCGCAAAGCTACGTCTTTTTTCTTTAACAGCCACCAGGGAAGTCCCCCCATCTCCCATTCCGCACACACATACGGACCGGGACGGACAATGACGTACATTCCATGTTGCTGCGCAAGTTTACAGAAAGCGGCAATATCTTTCTGCCCAGAGAAGTCGAACTTTCCTTCTTCCTGTTCGTGGATATTCCAGAAAATATAAATGCAAATCGTATTCATTCCCAATGCTTTGCACATCTCTATGCGATGACTCCAGTAAGCCTGTGGGATACGGGTGTAATGCAACTCCGCCGCCTTCACCACAAATGGTTTTCCATCAAGCAGGAATGTGTTCTTGCCCGCCTCAAATTTGTGGGCAGTGGTTTGCGCCTGTGCACTACTAAAGAGAATAACTGTAAAAAGTACCAGTAAAGCAATGATTTTGTTTTTCATGGTTTATTCAAAAATAGAATTTTAATAGTATACGGCAAAGGTAGGCGATTCACCTAAAAAGGAGGGGATAATTATCATTCAAAAAGGGTTAGAAATAAAGCAAAATAGCGCCAATTGACGCTATTTTGCTTTATTTCATTTATTCCCGATCGCAGATATACCTGGCAGAAACATAACCATTAGTCACAAAAGGATTATCCATATCTATTGTTATTGCCCTAAAGATAATAAATAAAACACCAATGGTCAAATAATGATAGTCATAAAACAACCCTCATTATTTGACCATTGGCTTATCACTATAAAATCAGTTTTCTTTTGTCAGCAGACTTTCCAATTCTTCCGCGTTCAGACGAAGATAAAATTGCCCGCGATAGGCTACGGAGATACCGCCTGTTTCTTCCGAAACAATAATAGCATGAGCATCCGACTGTTGAGAGATTCCCATTGCTGCGCGATGTCGCAAGCCCAGTTCTTTCGGTATATTCAAATCATGGGATACAGGAAGAATACATCCTGCCGCCTTGATACGTTTTTTGCTGATTACCATTGCGCCATCGTGCAACGGACTATTCTTGAAGAATATATTTTCGATTAAACGTTGGTTGATCGCCGCATCAATCAGCTCGCCCGTACGGACGACTTCGTCTAAAGGAACGTTATGCTCAATGACAATCAATGCACCGACTTTTTGCTTCCCCATATTCAAACAAGCCATTACCACCGGCATGATATCGTCATGCTTCAACGACTCTTTTTTCGAACCGTTAAAGAGACGGGCCAGTGCGCTGACATGTCGGTGAGATCCCAAAGTCAAGAGAAAACGGCGTATCTCATCCTGAAAAAGAACAATCAACGCGATCACACCCACATTCATCAATGTGTCGAAAATAGAGCCCAACAATTTCATTTCCAGCACTTGCGTCACCACCAGCCAGATCAGGATAAAAACCAGAATTCCGGTGAACACCTTGATAGAACCGGAAGCTTTCATCAATTTGTAGGTATAGTACAAAACAAAAGCTACCAGCAGAATATCGATAAAATCTTTTATGCCAAACTCAAAAAACATGCACCCTCCTCTTATTTGTCATATCCACTCTCTATTTTTAATTTCTCTGTGATCCGGACAGCTTCCACCGCTTCACGCACATCATGCACCCGCAGGATATGCGCTCCTTTCATTAACGCAACAGTGTCCAATACGGTTGTCCCGTTCAATGAATCTTGCGGGGTTCCTCCCAACAATTTATAAATCATTGATTTCCGTGAAACTCCCACTAAAACAGGAAGTTCGAAGATATGAAACTCTTCCAGATGTGCCAATAGTTCATAATTATGTTCCAGTGTTTTTCCGAATCCGAATCCCGGATCGAGAATGATATCTTTCACTCCCAAGTCGCGAAGTTGCTGCACTTTACGGGCGAAATACAGGAAAACATCTTTTATCAGATGATCATAAGACGGTTCTTTCTGCATATTTTGGGGAGTTCCCTGCATGTGCATCATTATATAAGGTACTCCCAAGTCGGCTACTGTCTGAAACATCCGGTGATCCATTTCACCGGCAGCTATGTCATTAATAATAGCCACTCCATATTCTTTCACACATTCTTCCGCCACATCAGCCCGGAAAGTATCAACGGAAATAATGGCTTCGGGATGATTACGATTCAGGATCTCCAAACCGGTGCGCAGTCTTCGCATCTCTTCTTCAGCAGAAATATGTTCGGCATTCGGTCGTGAAGAATAGGCTCCTATATCAATTATTGAAGCACCTTCATCAAGTATCTGCCGGGCCCGGGCAGCAATGTCTTCTTCAGTCTGCATCCGGCTGCCGGAATAAAAAGAATCGGGAGTAACATTTAAAATTCCCATCACCTGCGGAGTAGCAAGATCGAGCAACCGCCCTTTTACATTTATATAAATAGGAGATATAGGTTTCATCATTGACAACATTCCTTTTAGATCGCCTACAAATGTAGATAAAAAAAGCAAGTATTCGTACTAAAAAGAAGAAATAAACGTATATTTGCAAACTATAGAAGAACCCGAAAAATTCATACCATGAGCCGATTAACCCTATTTCGCGTAGGATTTCTTTTCCTCATTTTGTTCTTTACCACTACTGCTAAAGCTCAAAAAGAGGCTGAAACTTTCAATGTTGACTCTACTCTCTATGAATATTATCAACGTTGTCAAGAATACTTGTTAGAGCCTGTTGTACTTAATATGTCCGACACTTTATTCCGAATGGCCGGCGAACGGCAGGACGAACGAATGCAGGCAGTAGCCATAGCTACTCAACTGGATTATTATTATTTCCAGGGAACCAATGAAGACAGCGTAATCCACTATACCAACAAAGTAAAAGAATTCGCCAAGGCCACTCATCAGCCTAAATACTATTACTTCGCATGGGCGAACAGATTAATCACCTATTACCTAAAAACAAGCAGAACAAACATAGCACTTTATGAAGTGCAAAACATGTTAAAAGAAGCTCAAGAAGAGGATGATAAGACCGGCCTCTCCCGTTGCTATAACATCATGTCGCAAATCTACACCATCAAAAGATTCGATTCGATGGCGTTCGAGTGGCGATTGAAAGAAATCGAGCTGACTGAAAAATACAAGATCGAAAACTACAACATCTCCCAGACTTATGCCCAGATAGCCAACTATTACATCAACCAGAAAAAGCAAAAAGAAGCATTGGCTGCTGTGGAAAAAGCCATTGCAACTGCCAATTCCTCTACGCAACAAATATCTGCCAAGTTGGAATTCGTAAACTACTACAGCAAGTTCGGCGACTTTCAAGCTGCCGAAAAATTACTGAAGGAGTGTCAGGCAGCATTTGAACAGGACAAAAGACTGGAGTCTATCAAAAAGAGACTGTATAATATAGAATGTTTATACTACCAGCAGACCAAACAATATCAGAAAGCGCTGGAAGCCGCAAAGATGCAGGAAAAAGAAGAACGCCGTTTAAGCGAAAGCATACTTAGCAGCAGCCATTATCGCACACAGGGAGAAATCTACCAAAAGATGGGGAATATGAACCTGGCGGTCAAATATCTGCAAATGTACATCAACGCGGATGACTCTTTGAAAATAGCCAATGAGCAAGTGGCCAGCAGTGAATTTGCCACCTTATTAAATGTAGAAAAGCTCAATGCCGAAAAGAAAGAACTCATGCTTCAGGCACAAGAGAAGGAGTTGCATAATAAAACAACCTTGATTATTTCATTGATTATTTTATTAGGTATCTTATTCATATTCCTTTATAGAGAAAACTTCCTGAAACGCAAACTGAAAGTTTCGGAAGCCGAACTTAAAACAAGGAATGAAGAACTTATGGTATCGAGGGAAGAATTGCGTAAAGCCAAAGATATAGCGGAGGCAAGCAGCCGGATGAAAACAACGTTTATCCAAAGCATGACGCACGAAATCCGCACACCGCTCAACTCTATCGTAGGCTTCTCGCAGGTATTAAGCGACCATTACAGCAACAGTCCGGAAACACAAGAGTTTGTCAATATCATCAAAAGCAACAGCAACGACTTGCTTCGACTGGTGACTGATGTGCTCACGCTGTCCGAACTGGATCAATATGAACAACTGCCCACTGACGCCGAAACAGACCTTCATGCAATCTGTCAACTTGCATCTGAAGTTGCCAAAGATAACACGCAGAAAGATGTGGAGGTTTTATTCGAACCTGAAAGAGAAAGCCTGCTCATACGCAGTAATTCGGAACGTATATCACAAGTATTGAACAACCTGGCACATAATGCCGCTAAATTTACGACTCGTGGCAGTATTCGCATCGCTTATTCCGTATTGGAAGCAGAAAAGAAAATTGAAATCAGCGTCACCGATACAGGAACAGGCATCCCGAAAGACCAACAGGAAGCAGTATTTGAACGTTTCTACAAAATGAACTCTTTCACGCAGGGCACCGGGCTCGGACTTCCGATATGCCGGAGTATTGCCGAAAAGTTAGGAGGCAGCCTCCGGATCGACACTTCTTACACAGAAGGATGCCGGATGATCCTGACTCTTCCTTTGATATATGCCTAAGCAAAAAACTGTCCGAACTCCCATTAAATCCGAAAGAATAGCCTATCTTTGCAACGTTTTAAATAAAAGATCAGGTTATGAAACTTTCTGCTCTTTACCAGATTTTTCTGGATTGCCAATCAGTAACTACTGATAGCCGGAACTGCCCAGACGGTTCTTTGTTTATCGCCTTGAAAGGTGAGTCGTTCAACGGTAATGCATTTGCCAAATTAGCGCTGGACTCCGGATGCGCGTTTGCCATTATCGATGAAATACAGTATGCCGTAGAAGGCGATCAACGATATATACTTGTAGACGACTGCCTGCAAACCATGCAGCAGCTTGCCAACTATCATCGCCGCCAACTCGGAACGCGAGTGATCGGCATTACGGGCACTAATGGAAAGACAACCACCAAAGAGTTAATTTCCAGCGTTCTCTGCCAAGCCCACAATGTACTTTATACTTTAGGTAATCTCAACAACCACATCGGCGTACCGACTACCCTGCTACGGTTAAAACCGGAACATGACCTTGCCGTCATTGAGATGGGCGCCAACCATCCGGGGGAAATCAAGTTTCTTTGCGGAATAGCCGAACCGGATTATGGGATTATCACTAACGTAGGCAAAGCTCATCTGGAGGGATTCGGTTCTTTCGAAGGAGTTATCAAAACCAAAGGAGAGCTTTATGATTTCCTCCGCAAGAAAGATGCCATCACCTTTATCCATCACGATAACCCCTATTTGATGAATATCTCACAGGGATTGAACCTGATTTCTTATGGAACAGAAGATGATCTCTATGTCAATGGCCGGATTACCGGCAATTCGCCTTATCTTGCTTTCGAATGGAAAGCCGGTAAAGACGGTGAACTCCATCAAGTCTGTACACAGTTGATCGGAGAATATAATTTCCCGAATGCCCTGGCTGCAATCACTATCGGACGTTTCTTCGGAGTGGAAGCAAAGAAGATCGATGAAGCTCTGGCAGAGTATACGCCACAGAACAACCGTTCCCAACTTAAAAAGACGGAAGATAACACGCTTATCATTGACGCATACAACGCAAACCCAACCAGCATGATGGCTGCCTTGCAAAACTTCCAGAACATGACAGTCCCTCACAAGATGCTCATATTAGGAGATATGCGCGAACTAGGTGCTGATAGCCCGGCCGAGCATCAGAAAATCGTTGACTACATCAAAGAAAGTGATTTTGAGAAAGTATGGCTCGTGGGAGAACAGTTTGCCACAAGTGAACATTCTTTTAAAACTTATGCAGATGTGCAGGAAGTTATAAAGGATTTGCAAGAAGATAAACCCAAAGGATATACCATTCTTATTAAAGGTTCCAATGGGATCAAGCTTAGTTCAACGGTAGAATTTCTATAAAGCCGGAATGGTAAACTTCAAATGATAAACGGTGAATAATGGTTGACTATATCATATCCATTATTCACCGTTTATTATTTGCCATCGTTCACGGCTCATCGTTCACCTTTGTTGTTCATAGGTTGCCTTTTACTATTTATTTTCATCCTCGGCCGTACGACATAATAGGCCACTAAACTAGCCAGAATCGCCCCTGTTGTATTGGCCGCAAAATCCAACCAGTCACCACCCCGGTAAGTAGTACAGTATTCCTGCAGCAACTCTACACAACCGCTGAAAAGCACCGGACAAAGGAACGCACCTACCCACGCATGCCACATGGGAGCATGATCCCTGCGATGTGCACGCAAAAACTCCAGCCACAACATCCCCGACATACCGAAATACATACAAACATGAACCAGTTTGTCTAAATTGGGAATTTCATTCAAATCCGTCTTAGGCGGTTTAAAGAACGACAGATAAATCACTGTCAAAATGATAAAAAGCGAGATAGGATATTTCTTAATATAAGATAGCATATCTAAATAATATTACAATTTTCGTGCAAATATAAGTATCATTTTCTATATTTGCACTTTAACTCGCATATTTTATAACGATTTGTAAGATAAAACAAGATTTATGGCAAAAATTGATAGAGCGAACTTCGGCAGCAAATTAGGGGTCATACTCGCTTCTGCCGGCTCTGCAGTTGGGTTGGGTAATATATGGAGGTTTCCATACGAAACAGGAAACCATGGAGGTGCCGCTTTTATACTGATCTATTTAGGTTGCATCTTTCTCTTGGGACTGCCTATTATGATTGCCGAGTTCCTGATAGGACGCCGATCAAGAGCCAACACTGCAAGAGCGTATCAAACATTAGCTCCGGGAACGCATTGGCGTTGGGTAGGACGCATGGGAGTATTAGCAGGTTTCCTGATACTTAGTTATTATGCAGTAGTAGCAGGATGGACACTTGAATATATTTTTGAGGCTGCCACCAATGGCTTTGCCGGAAAAAACTCCGGAGAGTTTATCTCTTCTTTCCAACAATTCTCCAGTAGCCCGTGGCGACCGGTCGTATGGCTAGTAGCATTTTTATTGATTACTCATTTCATTATCGTGAAAGGAGTAGAAAAGGGGATTGAAAAGTCTTCTAAGATCATGATGCCTACCTTGTTTATCATTATCCTTATACTGGTAGTTTGTTCGGTCACTCTGCCGGGAGCTGGTGCAGGTATTGAATTCCTGCTCAAACCCGACTTTAGCAAAGTGGACGGAAATGTGTTTTTAAGTGCTATGGGACAGGCTTTCTTCTCTTTGAGTCTGGGTATGGGATGCCTTTGCACCTACGCCTCTTATTTCAGTAAAGAAACCAACCTGACTAAAACAGCTTTCAGTGTAGGAATCATTGATACTTTTGTGGCAATACTAGCCGGATTTATCATCTTCCCGGCAGCCTTTTCGGTTGGCATACAACCGGATTCAGGTCCCAGTCTGATCTTTATCACGCTGCCTAATGTATTCCAACAGGCATTTGGCGGAGTTCCCGTACTAGCATACATATTCTCTGTAATGTTCTACGCATTGTTGGCGATGGCTGCTTTAACTTCTACCATTTCTTTGCATGAAGTAGTAACCGCTTATCTTCACGAGGAGTTCAATCTTTCCCGTGGAAAAGCAGCAAGGTTAGTCACCGGCGGTTGTGTCTTTCTCGGAATATTCTGTTCATTATCATTGGGAGTCATGAAAGGATTCACCGTTTTCGGACTGGGAATGTTCGATCTCTTCGACTTCGTAACAGCTAAAATCATGTTACCGCTTGGCGGACTGTGTATCTCCCTCTTTACCGGATGGTATCTGGATAAAAAGATTGTATGGTCAGAGATTACCAATGACGGCTCGTTAAAGATACCGGTATACAAGCTTATCATCTTTATATTAAAATATATCGCACCAATCGCCATCTCACTGATATTTATCAATGAACTGGGACTAATCAAGCTATAATGTGGAAAGACTTCCTTTATTATACTAAAACCGAACGACAAGGCATTATCGTCCTTGTCGTTCTTATTTTAGGAGTATATGCAGCTCCTGAACTCTTTGCCTTTTTCACTCGTACCGAAGATACCGACTGCACAGAGAATAAGAAATCCGATCAAGAATATAATGACTTTGTTGCCTCTCTCCGGGAAACAAAACCTCACAACAGGTTCGGTCATTCTTTTCCATCAACTCCTCAAAGGGAAATCAAGCTTACGATGTTTGATCCGAACACCGCGGACTCCACTACTTTCCTCTCGCTCGGATTACCATCCTGGATGATAAAGAATATCCTGCACTATCGCCATAAACAAGGCAAATTCCGCCATCCGGAGGATTTTCGAAAGATATACGGACTCACAGAAGAACACTACCAGACTCTTCATCCTTATATCCAAATTACAGAAAATTTCAGTTCGAAAGATAAAGATACAATACGGTTATTAACCGTACAAAGCATACAACGGGACACACTTGTGAAATACCTCCCGGGAACTGTCGTCAGCCTCAACTCTGCTGATACCACCGAACTTAAAAAGATTCCGGGAGTCGGAAGCACTATTGCCCGGATGATCGTAAATTACCGCGAACGGCTGGGAGGCTTTTGCCGGATAGAGCAGTTACAGGAGATTCATCTAAAAGCAGAAAGGCTCCGCCCGTGGTTTTCTATTGACACCCATCAGATACACCGTATCAATTTAAACAAAGCCGGTATGGAACGAATGATGCGTCATCCATACATAAACTACTATCAAGCGAAGGTCATCATAGAATATCGGAAAAAGAAAGGAATCTTAAAAAGTCTGAAGCAATTATCCCTTTATGAGGAGTTCACTCCTATTGATCTTGAACGGATCGAGCCTTACATTTGTTATAATAAATAAAAAAAGATGCATTCCTATCACACCAGACAAGAATGCATCACACACAAACAAAACAAACACTCTACTATCATCTTCACAGACTTCCGTAGAGAAGCGACTATAAATATATAGCTAAAAGATAGAACACTTGCAAGGCTCTACCTTTTTGGTATACATTTTTAGAAGTTAGGTTCTCTAATTAATATTTTTTAATCATACCATCCACCATATGGACTGTCCGGTCCGTGATTTTGGCAAGTCCCTCGTCATGCGTCACAATGACAAAAGTCTGCCCCAGACGGTCCCTCAAATCGAAGAACAGTTGATGTAAATCTTCTTTATTATGTGTATCCAGACTACCGGATGGTTCGTCTGCCAGAATAACTGCCGGGTCGTTAATCAAAGCCCGCGCTACCGCTACCCGTTGTTTCTCACCTCCCGACAGTTCATTCGGTTTATGAGAAGCCCGGTCAACCAGCCCCATGAAATCCAGAATCTTCATGGCACGGTCATTTGCCTCTTTGGAAGAAACGCCTGCAATGAGAGCGGGAATCATCACATTTTCCAATGCCGTAAACTCCGGCAACAGTTGATGAAACTGGAAAACAAAACCGATATTCTTATTACGGAATGCAGATAGTTCTTTCTCTTTCATCCGGCTTACTACTGTTCCGTCAATCTGCACCGTACCCGCGTCCGGTTCATCGAGAGTGCCCATGATTTGCAACAAAGTCGTTTTACCGGCACCGCTCGGACCTACGATACTGACAATTTCTCCTTTATTGATTTCCAGATCAATGCCTTTCAACACTTGTAATGAGCCGAAACTCTTCGTTATACCTTCTAGTTTTATCATAATAGCCTTTATAATCGTTTAATGACATATTCAGCCAGATAGCACCCAAACACGGCCGGCATATAACTGACTGTTCCACACGTCGATTTCTTATTCTGTTCATCATCCGTCAGCAACACGGCTTTCGGGTCGGCTTGTTCCGTACTGAACACTACCGGAAGTTTCCGTTTCATTCCCATCTTCTGCAAGCGTTTCCGTACCGCCTTGCTCAAACCGCAATGATACGTGTCCCAAAGATCGGCAAAACGAACTTGGGTGATGTCACTCTTCGCTCCTGCCCCCATACTGGAAACAATCTTTATACGACGTTTCATCGCCTCATAAATCAGAAAGCATTTCGGACTGATTGTATCAATAGCATCTACTATAAAATCATATTGATTGGCATCCAGCAGTTCCGGTATATTCTCATCTTTCAGGTAGACGGGCAGAACGGTCAATTCGATATCCGGATTTATATCTTTATAACGGGCAGCCAATACTTCCGCTTTCGACATTCCCAGTGTGGAATGCATGGCCGGCAACTGACGATTCATATTGGTAGGCTGCACTGTATCGGCATCTACAATCGTCATCCGTCCGACTCCTGCGCGGCAGATCATCTCGGCGGCGTAAGCTCCCACTCCACCCAATCCCACGACCAATACGTGCGCGTTCCGGATGCGTTCCATCTTTTCCTCTCCTAACAGGAGTGCTGTTCTCTGTTGCCAGTCGTATCTTTCCATCAGTTTTTCTTTAACCATTTATAGAACCATTTACCCACTTTCTCATAATGTTGAGACTCATTATGTCCACGCGGGTCAGAGAATGACACAATTTCCTGCGGTTCTCCAAACTGATCGGGATAGATGATAATCAAACTATTATTAGAGAAATATTTTCCCAGTTGCGCCGGCAGACGTTCAAAAGAGGTATCGTAAGAGATAGACCCGCGACGGGCAGAAACAACCACCAGCAAGTGGTCATAATTCACCTGTCCTGTCAATAACAGAAGATCTTCCCACTCTTCCAGAATGGAAAATTCTGTCGGGGTACCTGCATGTCTTTTCTTCACCAGTTGCTGAAGGCGCATCAATGTACGCTCATTGGCAAAGAAATGCACCCGACAGCCGAGGATGCTTCCCATACGGCAGAAATGTTCCACCCACTTTGAGAAACCCGATTCATATTCAGCCTTTGGCGGAACGGCAATATTAATTCGGCGCAGGGTGTTAACCGGCATCAGGAATTTGGCAATCATCACTTCACGATGCGTACCTTTCAATAGGCTTTCAGCCAGATGTCCGAAGAAAGAGTCGACAATATTGGCCTTCCGGTGCAGGCCGATCACAACATCCGTAGCTTCATATTCTTTGATCGTATGGATAATCCCCGAAGCAATATTCAAATCATAACGGCTCACCATCGTGACAGGCACATCGGCGGCAGCAGCAATCATGGCAGCCTTCTCCAGGTTACGTTTACCCTGCTGCTCTTTCTTCTCCGAACTGTTATTGTCATTAATCACATTCAATGCAACCAATGCATTCTTTTGCTTGGCATCCTTTATTACCAAAGCCAGATTAACTAAATCTTCAATCGTCTCCGGATTGGCGACCGGAATCAGGATCTGTTCCTTATTTATCTGTTTAGCTTCTTCTTCCGCTTGCACATTTTCATCCAGAGCGAAACGGCGGGCCGAACGTTCGGTCACCAAAGAACTGATGACGCAAGTGAAAAGTATCATCACTACCGTACCGTTCAATACATCATCATTCAACAAGCGTTCTCCATTCTCCATAATAATTTCGTGGCCGATCAGTACTGCTGCCAGTGTAGCCGCAGCCTGCGCATTACTCAAGCCGAATATCATGCTCCGTTCATTCGACTGCATCCGGTATATCTTCTGCGTAATCCAGGCAGCCAACCATTTACTAAAAGTCGCCACCACCGTCATTACAATAGCCACCTTCAATGCTTCACCTCCGGTAAACAGGCTCCTTACATCAATAATCATCCCGACGCCAATCAGGAAATAAGGAATAAACAAGGCATTTCCCACAAACTCCAGGCGGTTCATCAAAGGAGATACATGAGGAATCAAACGATTCAACACCAAGCCTGCCAGGAAAGCGCCTAAAATTCCTTCCATTCCCACGAATTCCATCAACCCTCCTCCAAGGAAAACCATTGCCAGTACAAACACAAACTGCATCACGCTGTCATCATACTTCCGGAAGAACCAACGTCCGATGCGGGGAAAGAAGAAAACAATCAGGAATCCGAGAAAAGCCACTTTTGCCACAAGAAACACCCAGAACCAACCATCAACAGTGCCTTTAAACATACCACCTATGACGGCAAGAATAATCAAAGCAAGGGTAACGGTGACAGCCGTCCCCCCAATGGTTATATTAACGCTGCGCAAACGCGACAATCCATAACGGCTAATAATAGGATAGGCTATTAAAGTATGGGAAGCGTACATACTTGCCAATAACACCGCCGTGAGAAAGCCATAACCCAGCATACTCATACTACTCCATATTCCCAACGCCATCGGAATCAGAAAGGTGAGCCAGCCGAACACAACACTTTTCGTCCGGTTTTTCTTAAAGTCCTCCATATCCATTTCGAGTCCGGCAAGAAACATGATATAATATAATCCCACTTTGCCGAAGAGTTCGAAACTGCTGTCACGGTCGAGCACATGAAAGCCGTGTTCGCCAATCAATACACCCGCCAGAATCATGCCTATAATATGAGGTATATGAAGACGTCCGAGGATCATCGGAGCAAAGAGAATGATAATCAATACCAAAAAGAATACCCAAGTCGGGTCGGTAATCGGTAAGGTTAAATTAAAATCAAACAGGTTCATAGGCTGTGGCTTTAGGAATTCAATGCAAAGGAACAAAAAAGTTTGCAGAATCACAATGAATGTCCAGACGTATTATTCAGTAGTCAAGTAGTAAGTAGTTAAGTAGTAAATTACTGAATTAACCACTTGCAACTTTCCGTATTATCTTTATACAGGTCCTTCACAGGAATACAACGAGTGTATATATTACCAATCGTATTCTCCGTTGCGTAAAAAAACAAGAAAAAGATAATAATAGAATAACAAGCGGGAAAATATCCCACATCGCTCTTTGACATACTAGAAATGAAAACTATTGCCCTCAAAGCGTTGTTATTCTCTATGAAATTTTGTAACTTTGCAGAAAGTAATCTATGAAAGGAGAATTGCCCTATGAAGACAACTGATGAAATTCTGGAATTGCTACGCCAATTTAAGAGTGTTGCTGGTGAGAAGTACGGTATTGAGCAACTTGCTCTTTTCGGCTCCGCCGCACGGGGCGAACAGCGAGAAGATAGCGATATTGACATCTGTGTGAAGTTGCACAAAACCACCTTCCGCACCTATATGGCTATCAAGGAGGAACTTGAACATCTTTTTCATATTAAGGTAGATTTATTAACCCTGCACGAGAATATGCGTCAGTTGTTCCGGCAAAATATTGAACGCGATGCGATCTATATCTAATGAACAAATAGCGGATATGCTCCGCTTTGTGGAACGTCAGACTGTATTTGTTCTTGAAACTACGGCTGACGTTAAAACTTATCATGACTTCCTCACCAATATGAGCGGCATGGTGCTTTTCAACTCCACCTGCATGTGTCTGCAAACAATCGGTGAAACAATTCGCCAAGTGGATGAACTTACTGCTGGTAATCTTTTTGCTCGTTACCCGTCGACCCCATGGAAGCAAATCATCGGAATGCGTAATATTATCTCGCATGAGTATCTTTCGGTAGATACAGAACTGGTATTTGACATTACCCGCGAAGAACTCGCCCCCTTACTGACTGATCTCCGCCGTGTGCTTGCCGACATCGACAACGCTACATAACACTCCGTCCAACAACCACACTTGATTATACGCGTAAGGTTAAAGAAATCCACCGAAAAACTGAAATATTTCTCTCAAAAGCGATGTTTATATGCTAAATTGTTATAATTTTGCAGCCAAATCTTTTCTATTCGACAGGAAAGAAATTCAATATTCACAATTTAACAAAAGAAAAAGATGAAAGTAGCTATTGTTGGCGTAAGCGGAGCCGTAGGACAAGAATTCCTGCGCGTGCTCGATGAGAGAAACTTCCCGATGGACGAGTTAGTTTTGTTCGGTTCTAAACGTAGTGCCGGAACAACTTACACTTTCCGCGGTAAACAGATCGAGGTGAAACTCTTACAACACAACGATGACTTTAAAGGGGTAGACATTGCTTTCACTTCTGCCGGTGCAGGAACATCCAAGGAATTCGAAAAAATAATCACCAAGTATGGTGCTGTGATGATCGACAACTCCAGCGCATTCCGTATGGATGCCGATGTACCTTTGGTTGTGCCTGAAGTAAATGCCGAAGATGCATTGGAACGTCCGCGTGGCGTTATTGCCAACCCGAATTGTACGACTATCCAGATGGTAGTTGCACTGAAAGCCATCGAAAAGCTTTCTCATATAAAAACCGTGCACGTGTCTACCTATCAAGCAGCAAGTGGTGCGGGTGCTGCTGCTATGGACGAATTGTACGAACAATATCGCCAGGTATTGGCAAACGAGCCTGTGACTGTAGAGAAGTTTGCCTATCAGTTGGCTTTCAACCTGATTCCGCAGATTGACGTATTCACAGAAAACGGTTATACGAAAGAGGAAATGAAAATGTACAATGAAACACGTAAGATCATGCATTCTGACGTAAAGGTTAGTGCAACTTGTGTACGTGTTCCTGCATTACGCGCTCACTCTGAAAGTATCTGGATAGAAACAGAACGTCCGATTTCCGTAGAAGAAGCTCGTGAAGCATTCGCTAACGGTGAAGGGCTGGTTCTTCAGGACAATCCGGCAGAAAAAGAATACCCGATGCCGCTGTTCTTGGCAGGTAAAGATCCGGTATACGTAGGCCGTATCCGCAAAGACCTGACAAACGAAAACGGATTGACTTTCTGGATTGTAGGTGACCAGATCAAGAAAGGCGCTGCCCTGAATGCTGTTCAGATTGCCGAATATCTGATTAAAGTAAAAAATATCTAATACAATAGACTGGATATAATATCCGGTCAATGACAGATAAGCCAAATAAATCAACCGGCTTGCAATGTGATAGTGATCGCAATGCAAGCCGTTTTTTTATTTTCTAAATTACCTATTAAAGAAAAGGTACCTATTATTAGGTAAAATATCCCCAGTTGCAGGTATTAAGATTTGTGAAAACAACTATTTATAGTGATTGATATAAACTTGGTTTTTATCGAATTTTGCACAAAACTTATCTATGAAATATTGTCTTTTTAACATAGCATTCTGGGGGCTGCTATTTTTCAATTTATTTGAGGCCACAGCTAATTCAAACATCTATACAATCTCGGGACGTGTGACCGAGCCCAAAACGAATTCCCCCTTGCCCGGTGCTTCCATTCTCATTAAAGGCACCTATTTATGGGCTGTATCCAATCAGAAAGGCGAATTCACGATACAAGGAGTGCAGGAGGGAAAATATAATCTGGAAGTTTCTTTTCTGGGTTATGTACCGGCAACAATTCCGGTAAATGTGCACAGTAATATCAAAAACCTACATATAGAACTCAAAGAAAACACGCTTGCACTGGATGATGTAGTCGTTACTGCACAAGCGCCCAAGAATGAGTTAAACACTACGCTCACCATCGGTAATAATGCGCTGGAACATTTGCAGGTATCCAACATGAGCGATATCTCCGCTCTTCTTCCGGGAGGAAAGACAAAAGTGCCGGATCTTACCACTAATAATATCTTCTCATTACGCGACGGAGGGTCGACAGTCGGTAATGCAGCCTTTGGGACAGCCGTTGAAGTGGATGGGGTACGTATTGGCAATAATGGCTCATTTGGCAATATGAACGGAGTGGATACCCGTAATATCACCGTGGCGGATATTGAATCGGTTGAAGTCATCACCGGAGTACCTTCGGCTGAATACGGGGACTTGAATAGCGGAATGGTCAAGATTCACACCCGGAAAGGGAAAACACCCTGGAACATATTATTGTCCATCAATCCCCGCACCGAACAGGTTTCCTTCTCCAAAGGATTGGATTTAGGAAACGACAAAGGCGTTATCAATATAAACGGAGAATGGACAAAGGCTACCCAAAAGTTGGTATCTCCCTATTCGTCTTATACGAGAAGGGGATTCTCTGCCGGATATAGCAACACTTTCAGCAAAGTGTTCAGATTCGATATCGGTGTTACAGGTAATATCGGAGGAATGAATACCAAAGATGACCCGGATGCCTATTCGGGAGAATACAACAAAGTGAGGGATAACGTATTCCGGGCAAACACTTCACTGGCCTGGCTGCTCAATAAATCGTGGATCACCAACCTCAAGTTCGACGCATCGGTATACTACAATGACAACAACTCCCATGCACATACTTTCTATTCGTATGCATCGGAACAGCCGGCTGTTCATGCCACGCAGGAAGGATATTTTATGGCAAGCAAACTGCCATATACCTACTTCGCGGATCAGATCATCGACTCCAAAGAACTGGATTATGCCGCATCGTTAAAGTATGAATGGAACAGACGGTTCAGGACTGTAAACAGCAACCTGAAAGCGGGTGTTCAGTGGAAAGCAACAGGGAATGTGGGTGAAGGAGAATATTACAAAGACCCTTCACTGGCTCCGAACGGTTATCGCCCCCGCCCTTACACCGCTTATCCATATATGCATAACGTTTCGCTTTATGCAGAAGAGAGTCTGTCGTTACCAGTGGGAAACACGATGCTTAGACTGATGGCGGGAGTGCGTTGGGAACATTTGTTTATCAAGGGAACGAACTATAAAAACCTGAATACTCTTTCACCGCGTTTCAATGCCAGATGGCAGTTGAACGAACATATCGCTATCCGTGGCGGTTGGGGAATCACTGAAAAGCTTCCCTCTTTCTATACCTTGTACCCCAAACAGGAATACCGGGACATACAGACATTCGGGTTTTCCTATAATAACAATGAATCATCTTATATCTATTACAGCCAGCCCTACACATTACTGCACAATGAGAATCTACGCTGGCAACGGAATCAGAATTCGGAATTGGGCATTGACGTCCATATAGCCCGGACCAGGATTTCGCTAGTCGGTTATTTCAACCGTACCAAGTTACCGTATAAATACACGAGTTCCTATAACCCGTTCTCTTACGATGTTCTCCAATTACCAGAGGGATTCACTATGCCGGCCAATCCGCAAATCAATGTGGATAATCAGACAGGAATGGTGTACATACGTGACAATGCATCGAGCTACTGGACTCCTATGGACGTAAAGGTGACCGACCAGACTTTTGTCAAGTCAACCTCTCCCGATAATGGAATGGACGTCATTCGCCGCGGAGCGGAAATGATTGTTGATTTTCCGGAAATAACTCCTATCCGTACGCAATTCCGGTTAGATGCCTCCTATGCTTATACTAAATATATCGACAATTCTTTGTCTTATTATTATCAGAACGGATGGTCGCACACCAGTCTTGCCAACCGCTCCTACCAATATGTAGGTATCTATGCCAATGGCGACAACTTATCGACGACTGCCAACGGTAAACGTACCCACTCATTGGATGCCAATATCACAGCCATCACCCGTATTCCGAAAGCCAGGCTGATTATTTCATGCAGACTGGAGGCTTCGCTTGTGAAGCGTTCGCAGAATATCTCCGAATATAAGGGAAAAGAATACGCGTTCAACGTAAGTGAAAGCAGCAATGCCCAAACGGGTGGAAGCATTTATAACGGCGACTCTTATACGGCTATCTGGCCGGTGGCATATCTCGACCTGAACAATGAGATGCATCCTTTCACGTCAGCCGAAGCCGAGAATCCGGAATTCTCTTATCTGATACGCAAATCGGGCAATGCCTACACATTTGCAGCGGATGGATATGATCCTTATTTCTCCGCCAATATCAACATAACCAAAGAGATTGGCGACCATGTGTCTCTTTCTCTCAACGCTATCAATTTCACCAATTCACGGCCGTATGTAAAATCTCATGCAACCGGTGTGAGCGCGCTCTTTACCCCGGATTTCTATTATGGACTTACTTGCCGTATTAAATTTTAAAGATATGAAGCAGTCTATCTACATATTATTACTAACAGTGACCGGCCTCCTTGCAGGATGCACGGATCTTGATAAAGAGAATCCGTACGACGATCAGTTGCACAGCCTGCAAGTGACTGCCGTATACCCGGATGGATACTCGGAATATCTCCGGGAAGGAGTGACCGTAAAGATTGAAGACGTCGACCGTGGAAATTCTTATAAGGCTAAAACCGACAAGAACGGAGTGGCGCAATTCTCTCTGACTAAAGGTATATATCGCGTGCAGGTCAGCGACAAGGACGGACAGGATATTTTCAACGGACTGGCCGATAATGTGAAACTGACCAGCGGAAACATGGCGTTCAACCTCCCGCTCATCCATTCCAGAGCCGGAGCTATTATTATTAAGGAGATTTATTGCGGAGGATGTACAAAGTTGCCGCTGGAGGGAAACTACCAGTCCGACAAATATATAATCCTGCATAATAACGATTCGGAAGTGCAATATCTCGATAGTTTATGTTTCGGAGCGCTCGATCCTTACAACTCACAAGCTACCAATGTATGGGTAACGCAGGATGAAATAACCGGAGCAACCATCTTCCGGGATTTTGCTCCCATCGTTCAGTGCATCTGGCAGTTTGGCGGTACCGGCAAGACTTTCCCGCTTCAACCGGGAGAAGATGCAGTGATTGCCATCAATGGGGCAGTTGACCATGCAGCGCAATACCCGCAATCTGTCAATCTGAACAAACCGGGATACTTTGTCTGCTACAATAACGTTTATTTTCCGAATACACAGTATCATCCGGCTCCGGGGGATCAAATCACACCGGATCATTATCTGAACGTGGTATTGAAAACCGGACAGGCGAATGCTTACTCGTTCTCTATCTTTTCTCCTGCTACGGTTATCTTTAAAGCTAAGGATACCACGATACAGGACTTTGTTCTAAAAGAGGGAAGTGTGATACAAAAACCGGGAAGTACCACCGACCGGGTGATAGCAGTTCCGCTCGATTGGGTGATTGATGGAGCGGAAGTGTACTACGGTGGTTCCTCCAACAACAAGAAACGTATATCTCCTTCCATCGACGCAGGATATGTCACTCAAAGTGCGACATACAACGGACGCAGCTTATATCGACATGTGGACGAAGAAGCTACGCAGGAAGCAGGTTATGAAGTATTGATGGACACCAACAACTCTTCTACCGATTTTTATGAAAGAGAAAAACAATCTTTGCATGAGTGAGATGAAAAAAATATGTATAACAGGTCTTTGGTTACTATGTATAGTGTACGGTGTTTCGGCACAGACTTACGACATTATAGAACGGCGTAATTCCTGGAATGCCGGAGAAAATGTCACAGGTATCAGGATGGATAGCATCTCTTCTTCCTATGCCGAACTGTATGGTAAGAATAACCATGGTGATTTCTACCACTCTTACGAAGCGGAGAAATCATGGAATGCCGGAGCAATAGCCAAGTCTATCACTCATCTGAAAGGGTATTCGCTGACTGGTTCTTTCTCATTCAATCATACTTCCGGTAAGGACATGAGTGGTTCCATGTTTATCCAGCCGGGATTTTATCCGGTAGACATTCTGGAGTTCACTCCCGGACGCAAAAACCTGCAACGGTACGCTTTCATGGGCGGTATTGCATCAGATATTGCACCTAACTGGCGATTGGGAGGAAAGATTGACTTTGCCGCCTCCAACTATTCCAAACGGAAAGACTTGCGACATACCAATTACCGGCTGGATTTGAAAGTAGCCCCCAGTGTGATGTATCACTCGGGCGATCTAGCCATCGGTTTTTCTTATATGTTCAGCAAAAACAGCGAATCGGTCAAGGCGGAAGTAATCGGGACTACCGAAAACTCCTACAACGCCTTCTTGGACAAAGGACTGATGTATGGAGCTTATGAAGCATGGGACGGCAGCGGGATTCATCTAAGCGAATCGGGAATCAACGGCTTTCCGATCAAAGAACTGTCTAACGGGGGAGCACTGCAACTTCAATGGAAGAGATTTTATGGAGATATCGAATATACCTATTCTTCGGGGTCTGCCGGTGAAAGAGATGCTATCTGGTTCAAATTCCCCACTCACCGGATTGCCTCTCATTTGAGTTATCATTTCAAACAGGGAAAGAAAGAGCATTTTCTACGATTGAACCTGCAATGGTCACATTTGGTCAACAACGAGAATGTGATTAATAAGGAGACTGTTAACGGAATAACGACGACTTATATCAACGGCTCCAACCGCATTTTCGAAAGAGATGCTTTCTCGGTCCATCCCGAATATGAATTTATAAGTCCTCGTACAGAAGTTCGTTTGGGAACACATATTTCAACTTTCAAACGACTGACTACCCAGATGTATCCGTATGTAGCGTCGGAAAAGATGCTTTGTACGCAGACGTATGTATCCAGCGTGTTTCATATAGGGAAATTTGACTTAAAGGCAGCCGCTTCCTTTGCCATAGGAAACTCTACCGAGAAAAGCAGAGTCATTACAACAGATACGGAGCCGGGTGATCCTCCTTATCGCCTGACAGATTATTATAATCTGCAGAATGAATATGCTACTGCTCCACAAGCAACGCTTCGTCTCGGTTTACGCTATCATTTCAACCATGGGATCTATGCTGAAGTACAGGGAAGTTATACACGCGGTTTCAACCTTCACTATATAGATGGTTCGAGCCGTTGGAATGAGACTATCAAGTTAGGATATACTTTTTGAGGACCGGGATATGCTTTTTGAAAACAATGAATATATATATAAACTAAATTATTAAGCAATGAAAAAAAGTTTAACATTTATCTTTGCAGCAGCACTTCTGGTATCTTGCCAGCAGGAAGAGAACGAAACGCTGACACCTGCCAACAGTCGTATTACTATCTCGCCTGTTATCACACGCGCTACCGAAGTTAACTTTGAGACCGGAGATAAAATTGGCGTTACAATCATCCAAAACGATGACTTCGTATATGCGGAAAATAAACAGATGACATTCAATGACGGAGTATTTGCAGGTGACTTGCTTTGGTATCCGGAAGGAAATGACAAATCGCAGATAGTAGCATACTATCCTTATAGAGAAGGTAATACTCCTACTTCTTTTTCTGTAGAAGCCGATCAGACCACCGGATATGGGGCATCAGACCTTATGGCAGCAAGCAATAAAGATGTACTTCCTACTGCAAATACTATAACAATGAACTTTAAGCATCTGCTTACCAAACTGGTCATTAATGTAACAAAGGAAGTAGAAGCCAACATAACATCCATTGCATTGAAAGGCTCTATCCCGACTGCAACTCTTGATCTGGCTGCCCTTACAGTTACTGCTGACGCGAATGTCGCAGCTACAAACATTACGGCACAGGTTGTTGAAGCGAACAAAACTTACCGCGCCCTCATCGTTCCCCAAACGGTAGCTTTGACGCTCGAAGTAGCAACTTCTGATGGCAAGACCTTGTCGCAGAAACTCACATCTACTACTTTAGCGCAAGGAGGACAATACAGCGTAAACATCCGTGTATTGCCTGACGATATAGAGGTTAAACTTATCGGTGACATCGAAAACTGGACAGATGAAGGTGAAATCGGAGCAGACAATGAGATTCCTTTCGAAGAACATCTCGATGAGAACTATTTCTTATACGATAATGTAAAATATAACACGGTAACTTTGGCGAACGGTACAACGTGGATGGCTGAACCGCTTATCTATCTTCCGAAAGGATATACTCCTTCTACCGATCCTACTGCTGATAGCCATGTTTGGTACCCGTATGAAATCAAAGCTGACGGTGCAACCGTAGCCACAACAGAGGAAAGTGCTATCAAAGAATTAGGTTATCTATATGATTTCCAAGTTGCACTGGGCGGTAAGGAAATTACTGAAAGTAATCTGAACTCTTTTGAAGGAGCGCAAGGTATTTGTCCGAAAGGTTGGCACATACCAACACGTCTGGAATACTTTAATCTGGTAGGAAAAACAACGAATGATGTCGACGGCAAGGTACCGGCTAATGGTGATAAAGCTCTTTTCTATGATGCAGTTTATGACGGTGCCAAAATATCATCACTGAATAATGCAGGATTCAATTACCAATTCTCCGGCGTTCGTATGGCAACAAGCCTTACAGGTGCCGGCAGCTATCAAAAAACGGCAATAGCAGAAGATGCCAATATTCAAACTGCATGGCACGGAAAACCGGCAATGAATTATCTTATGACTTCGACTGCCTTCAAGCCCGTATACAATAGCACCAGCGGACTACTTACCAATATACAGTTCTTTGGATTAATGAGTACAATCAATGCAAAGTATTCGGAAGGCAGATTATCATTATCTTATGTCAGCATTAAAGCCGGTATGCAACTCCGTTGCGTAAGGGATCAAGCTGCCAACTAAAGGAGTAGTATTTGTTTCAAGCATGGTTGAAACTCCCCGCCCGTAAGGCGAACTATTAAAAGCTATAAACAAACGAAAAACAGATTACAAACTATATAAAAACGAAGCAATAACAATGAAAACAAAAAAGCTAACAATCGCAATTGCCCTTATGGCAATGACTTTTATCGGAACTTCATGTGGTAACAAACAACAGAAAAGCGCATCAGAAGTGACTACAGAGCAGTCTGCATCTTCCGCTTTGGAAATTGATTCTCTCCTTGCCAATGCCGAAAACCTTGCAGGACAAGAAGTAACTATTGAAGGCGTTTGCACACATACCTGCAAACATGGTGCAAAGAAAATCTTCCTGATGGGCAGTGACGATACCCAAGTGATCCGTGTAGAAGCCGGAACATTGGGAGCCTTCGACCCTAAATGCGTGAACTCTATCGTCCGTGTTACCGGAACATTGAAAGAACAACGCATCGACGAAGCCTACCTCCAAAACTGGGAAGCACAACTCAAAGCACAAGCTGCCGAAAAACACGGAACCGGTGAAGCCGGATGCGACTCTGAAAAGAAAGCGCGTAGCGAAACAGCCAACAGTCCCGAAGCCCGCATCGCAGACTTCCGCGCAAAAATAGCCGACCGCAAAGCAGAAACAGGAAAAGAGTATTTATCTTTCTATTTTATGGAAGCCAACTCGTATGAAGTGGAGTAGTACTGTCCGTAAATGGAGTCGGCTCATACACCGTGACCTGTCATTTTTCTTTTCCGGAATGGTATTGATATATGCCATTTCCGGAATTGTAATGAATCACCGTGACACGATTAATCCGAACTTCTCCATCACACGGAAAGAATATAAAATAGCGGAAAAGCTACCGGACAAAGCAGGAATGAGTAAAGAGAAAGTACTTACTCTACTGGAACCGTTGGGAGAAACCGGCAACTATACCAAATTTTACTTCCCGAAAACGGACGTAATGAAAGTCTTCCTGAAAGGCGGCTCCAACCTCCTGATAAACGTGAAGACAGGAGAAGCGGTATATGAATCCGTCACCCGTCGCCCGCTTATCGGAGCGATGTCCCGTTTACATTACAATCCGGGACAATGGTGGACTTACTTCGCGGATATTTTCGCTATCGCCCTTATTATCATTACTCTTTCCGGCATCATCATGCTGAAAGGGAACAAGGGCATTATCGGCAGAGGAGGAATAGAACTCATTGTTGGAATCTTAATTCCCATTCTTTTCCTTTTCTTCTTTTGAATCGAAATAACAGATAAAATCAAATGGAACAAATTATCGAATGTAACAACCTGACGCACTACTACGGTAAACGGTTGATTTACGAAAACCTTAGTTTCACAGTGCCCAAAGGACGTATCCTGGGACTATTGGGAAAGAACGGTACGGGCAAAACCACCACTATCAATATCTTGAGCGGTTACCTGAAACCCCGTTCGGGAGAATGTCGCATCTTCGGACAGGAGATACAGACCATGGCACCGGCTCTGCGCCGCCATATCGGACTGCTCATCGAAGGTCATGTGCAATACCAATTCATGACCATCACCGAAATAGAAAAATTCTACGCAGCCTTCTACCCCGGCCAGTGGAAAAAAGAAGCGTACTACGAACTGATGAATAAATTGAAAGTAGCTACCGGACAGCGCATCTCACGTATGTCCTGCGGACAGCGCTCTCAAGTAGCTCTCGGACTGATTCTCGCACAAAACCCGGAACTTCTGGTACTGGACGACTTCTCGCTCGGACTCGATCCCGGCTACCGCCGCCTGTTTGTGGACTATCTCCGCGACTATGCCCGTTCGGAAGGTAAAACCGTCTTTCTGACCTCGCATATCATTCAGGATATGGAACGTCTCGTTGACGACTGTATTATTATGGACTACGGAAAGATACTGATTCAGAAACCAATCGCCGAATTACTGGAAAAAGGACGCCGCTACACCTTCACCATTCCCGAAGGTTACGAGCTTCCTGCATCGGATGATTTCTACCATCCTTCCATCATGCGGAACCAGTTGGAGACTTTCTCCTTCCTGCAACCGGCAGAAACAGAAGCCAAACTGAAATCAATGTCAGTGCCCTATACAGACTTGCACTGTGAGCAAGTCAATTTGGAAGATGCCTTTATCGGCCTCACCGGGAAATACTGATTAAATTAAGAATAAGAGTTGGCAACTCGTAACCCATAAATCATCATTCATAAATCATAAATCCTCAAGAATGTACGCTATATTTTATAAAGAATGGATAAAGACACGGTGGTATTTTCTGCTTGCCGTGCTCGCCACACTTGGTTTTACAGGCTACTGTATGCTCCGCATCAACCGGGTGGTAGAAATGAAAGGGGCTGCCCATGTATGGGAAGTCATGCTGCAACGGGATGTCATCTTCATTGATATGTTGCAATATATCCCTCTGATTGCCGGAATCCTGATGGCAATCGTGCAATTTGTCCCCGAGATGCAACGCAAATGTTTGAAACTGACCCTCCATCTGCCTTATCCGGAACTGAAAATGACGGGCAATATGTTACTCTCCGGGCTCATACTGCTTCTTGTCTGCTTCGCTTCCAATTTCTTGTTGATGGAGGTATATCTGAACGGAATCCTTGCCCATGAGCTCAAAAACCACATACTGCTTACCGCTTTAACGTGGTATCTCGCCGGCATCTCCGGCTATCTACTCGTCGCATGGATTTGCCTCGAACCGGCATGGAAACGCCGTATCCTGAATCTCATTATCGCAGTATTGTTACTCCGAATCTTCTTCCTGTCGCCTACACCGGAAGCATACAACAAGTTTCTCCCTTATTTAGTGGTCTATACTTTGTTGACAGCCTCTTTCTCGTGGCTCTCTATCGTACGGTTCAAGGCCGGAAAACAGGATTAACCAATAAAAAAATTAAAGATTTAAAATTAAAAGATTGAGAAATGAGACGTTTCAGTACCATACTATTATATGTAACCATCGCTTTTCTGCTTCTTTGGCAGTTGCCCTGGTGCTACAATTTCTTTGTCGTAAAGCCAGAAAAGACTCCCTTTACCCTGTATAGTTTCGTAATTGGCGATTTCGCCCAGATGGGACAAGAAGAAGGGAAAGGAACCGTGCGCCGCGACCTTGCAGGAAACATTTATTCGGAAGCTGCTTTCGACAGCATCCTGCCTATGTTTTATTTCCGTCAGTTGATGTCTGATGAGCGTTTTCCGGATACCATTCAAGGAATCGCAATGACTCCTAAAATGGTGCAGACAGAAAACTTCAACTTCCGCAGTGTGCCTTCGGATATAAACGCACCTTCTATCGGGCTTTACCCACTGATGGAATCTATGTCAGGACGTGTGGACCTGAAAATGCCGGATGACGTATTCCGTATCACCTCCAAAGGGATCGAATTTATCGACATGGCTACCAACAGCGTGAAGGAAGACAAAAGCCTTCAGTTTACCGAAGCTATGACTAAGAAGGATTTTCGTTTTCCGGCAACGGAAATCGTAGGAAATCCGACGGTGAAAAAGGAGTATGACGAAGGTTATCTTCTGTTGGATGCCGACCGTCGTCTGTTTCATCTGAAACAGGTGAAAGGACGCCCGTATGTCCGTGCCATCACCTTGCCTGAAGGCCTGACATTAGAACATCTGTATCTGACCGAGTTCAGAAATAAAAAGACGCTTGCTTTTATGACCGATGCCAACAACGCTTTCTATGTGTTGCAGAACCGGACGTATGAAATCGTAAAAACAGGAATCCCAGCATTTGATCCGGAAACGGATGCGCTCACCATCATCGGTAATATGTTCGACTGGACAGTCCGTGTGACAACTCCGGCTTCAGATAACTATTACGCATTGGACGCCAACGATTATTCGTTGATAAAGAAGTTGGAGAACGAATCGAACGTTCATTCCATGCCAGGTATTACGTTCACATCTTACACAGATAAATATGTAATGCCACGCTTCGAATAATGTTTCAATAATTGAATGTAACATGGGTGAGGGGTTATCAAAAGTCAATAAATTAAATGTGACTTTTGATAACCCCTCACTGTTTCCTTTCCACGCATTTAGAGAAAACAAAAGGATTTACAATTATTTCTTCAATAAGTATGTTTTTTCCCAGCAAAAGGTTTACCTTTGCCGACTCATCAACTATTTAAACCGCAATTGCTTCTGCATTATACTCAAACAAATACGGTAAAACGAAATAACTCAAACTAAAAACCGTATGAAAGTTTACCAAGCATTTGCTTTCCTAAGTATCTTCATCATATTGTTCTATAATTGTTCGCTCCCTGCTGATGACGAAGAAAAGGGAGATTTAAAAGGAGAAGACACTATCACACCCGAACTTCCCTGGGAAGGAGAGATGGACAAATTCACCATCAATTCTAAAGAAGGAATCCATCTAAATGATCCGCAGGAAGACGCCGGAACAGCATATATCACCATTCCTTCTACCTCTATAAAAAACACCCGTTGGGAATTTGGAGTTCACCTCGCCTTTAATCCCTCCGCCAACAATTATGCACGATTTTATCTGACTTCTTCCTCAAACATTCTTTCCGGTAATTTAAACGGCTATTACATTCAGATTGGAGGAGCTAAAGATAATGTAGCTCTTTATCGTCAGAACGGAGAGCAGTCTAAACTACTGGCTTCGGGAAGAGAACTGATGAAAGGCGACTCATCACCGAAACTATATATAAAAGTAGAACGTGACAATAACGGTTACTGGACTTTTTGGACACGGCTTGAATCCGAGAATGAATACGTAAAAGAAAAACAGATAAAAGATACCGATATACAGACTTCCCGCTACTGCGGTATATACTGCATTTACACCAAAACCCGTTGTAAAGGATTCACGTTCCATCACATACAGTTGTCTAATGACGTAGAAACGAACACATCACCCGACGAAACACCCGATAACCCCGATACGGACCTTCCAGATAATCCGGACACTCCCGAACTACCGAGAGATGTGAGAGGTATGCTTCTTTTCAATGAAATAATGTATAACAATGCCACTGATGGTGCAGAATATGTAGAAATCTATAATCCAACTGAACAGGCAGTCATTTTACCCGCACTTTATCTATATAAAATGCATGAAGACGGGACAATATACAATACTACTATCCTTCAAAATGAGAGTCCTTCTACTCCCCTAGCCATTCCTTCCAAAACTTATCTTTGTTTCACGAAATACTTCAACAGAGTTGTTCAGAAACATAAAGTTGGTGGAGAAAATATAATAATTATACCGAACTTCCCGGCACTGAACAATAATGGTGGGTATCTGGCACTTTCGAGTAGTAAAGAGACTGCACCAGGACATACTTTTGACACTTGTTGTTTTAGAGATGAAATGCACACCATTGACAAAATAACCGGCATTTCGCTTGAAAAGAAATCTCCGGAGTTGTCCTCGCTCAATAAAAACTGGCGTTCGTCCAAACACGCGACCGGAGGCACACCGGGAATAAAAAATAGGTAGGAGTATACATATATATGATAAATTCCCTACTTTTGTAGACAAAGAAAAACTAATTCGGATCATTCATCCTCAAACGAATTTAAATAGCAGATATGAGTCCAGCCGTTATATCTATCACTATTGTGGCATACTTTATAATCCTGTTCACTATCTCTTATATAGCAGGACGCAAAGCCGACAATGAGGGATTCTTTGTCGGAAACCGTAAATCGGCATGGTATGTTGTTGCCTTTGCCATGATTGGTTCCACCATTTCCGGAGTCACTTTCGTTTCCGTTCCGGGTATGGTACAGGCAAGTAGCTTTTCTTACCTGCAAATGGTGCTGGGATTCATAGTAGGACAAATTATCATTGCGTTTGTACTCGTTCCTCTCTTTTATCGTATGAACCTGGTTTCCATATATGAATATCTGGAGAACAGGTTCGGAAGCTCTTCCTACAAGACGGGAGCCTGGTTCTTTTTTATTTCAAAGATGCTAGGGGCTGCCGTTCGATTATTCCTGGTATGCCTGACGCTACAACTGCTGATCTTCGAACCTTTCCATCTTCCTTTCCTGTTGAATGTCATACTTACCGTATTTATAGTATGGCTCTACACTTTCCGCGGTGGAGTGAAATCATTGATATGGACGGATGTTCTAAAAACATTCTGCCTGGTAGTGTCGGTTGTACTTTGCATCTATTATATTGCTTCCAGCTTGCATCTGAATTTCAGTGGTTTGGTTAGTACGATTTCAGACAGTGACTTTTCCAAGACATTCTTTTTTGACGATGTTAATGACAAACGATATTTCTTCAAGCAGTTCCTGGCAGGAGTGTTCACTGTCATTGCTATGAACGGACTCGACCAGGATATGATGCAACGCAATCTTAGCTGCAAGAATTTCCGGGATTCACAGAAGAATATGATTACAAGCGGTATCTCACAATTCTTTGTCATTCTGCTTTTTCTGATGCTGGGAGTACTGTTATATACGTTTACAGCACAGCAAGGCATTGGGAATCCGAAAAAAAGCGACGAGTTGTTTCCGATGATTGCTACCGGAAATTATTTTCCCGGCATAGTCGGAATATTATTCATTATCGGACTGATAGCCTCCGCCTATTCTGCAGCCGGTTCTGCCTTGACGGCACTGACCACTTCCTTTACTGTAGATATTTTACATGCACAGAAAAAAGGAGAGGCGGCACTTAGCCAAATACGCAAACATGTACATATCGGTATGGCAGTTGTGATGGGAGCAGTCATTTTCGTATTCAATTTGCTGAACAACACCAGTGTGATTGATGCGATTTACACATTGGCCAGTTATACGTATGGCCCTATCTTAGGACTGTTCGCTTTCGGCATCTTCACCAAGAAACAAGTTTATGATAAATATATTCCGTTAGTAGCTATCGCTTCTCCTATTCTTTGCTATATCCTGCAAAGAAATTCGGAAGCATGGCTCAACGGTTACCAAATTAGCTACGAGTTGTTGATAATCAATGCCCTGTTCACATTCCTTGGACTTTGTTTGTTCATCAAAAGACAAGACAAAGAAACATCTTACACAACTCATACTACAAAACAAGAAGTAAAATAATGAAAACAACAATCAACTGTTTTCTTCCTTTCAGCCGGTTGGAAGAAACTGTGCAAACAGTTAAGGAGTTACGTGCATCGACGCTGGTAGACAAAATTTATTTATTGGCATCGCCAATTACCAATGTCTGTATTCCCGGATGCGAACTCATCTCTGTAGAAAAAATGCAGTCTACACAAGCGATGCGGGCTATTGCAGAACATTCTGATAAAACATATACCTTGCTCTATACCAAACACACTGCACTAAAAATAGGCATGTTCGCTCTTGAAAGAATGGTTCAAGTAATGGAAATGACCCAAGCTGCCATGGTATATGCAGACCATTACCAACAGATAGACGGTGTGCAAAAAACAGCTCCAGTCATTGATTACCAACCCGGTAGCCTGCGTGACGACTTCAATTTCGGCTCGGTTCTACTGTTCAATGCCAACACATTCAAGGAAGTTATAGAAAATACGGAAGAGGAATATCAATATGCAGGTTTGTATGATTTGAGACTCAAAATATCCCAAAAGAGCAAACTGGTACATATCAACGAATATCTATATACCGAAGTAGAAAGTGACAAGCGGAAAAGCGGTGAGAAGCAGTTCGATTATGTAGACCCTAAAAATCGTCAGGTACAGATCGAAATGGAACAGGCATGCACCAACCATTTGCAGGAAATTGGCGGATATCTTTATCCTATCTTCCGTCCCGTAGACTTTTCTTCTCACACTTTTGAATATGAAGCTTCTGTCATTATACCCGTACGCAACCGTATTCGCACAGTCAAAGATGCCGTACGCTCGGCACTGAACCAGCAAACGACCTTTCCGTTCAATGTCATTGTCATCGACAATCATTCGACAGACGGGACCAGTGAAGTTCTCCATGAACTTAGTTCGGACAAGCGACTGATTCACGTCATTCCCGAAAGAGATGACCTCGGTATAGGCGGATGTTGGAACATAGGTATCCATCACGAGAAATGCGGAAAGTTTGCCGTCCAACTTGATAGCGATGACGTGTATAAAGACGAACATAGCCTGCAAATCATCATTGATACTTTCTATAAACAGAAATGTGCAATGGTAATCGGCACTTATATGATGACTAACTTTGATATGCAGGAAATTGCCCCCGGCATCATCGATCATAAGGAATGGACGCCCGACAACGGACGAAATAATGCATTACGTATCAACGGCCTAGGAGCTCCTCGTGCATTCTACACGCCCATTCTTCGGGAAATCAAAGTCCCGAACACAAGCTATGGAGAAGATTATGCCCTTGGATTGAAAATTTCACACGATTATCAGATAGGCAGAATATACGACGTGATTTACCTTTGCCGCCGTTGGGAAGGCAACTCGGATGCTGCACTGCCTGTTGAGAAAATCAACCAGAATAATCTATATAAAGACCGACTTCGTACGTGGGAATTGGAACAGCGCATCCTGCAACAAGAAACGACATTAGAGAAAATTCAGCAAAGAATCGAACAGTTATTCCAAAAGCAAACTCTTTCTTGGGAACTAGCCAAAGAGAATTACCAGGCATTGGAACAGTATCGGTCACGAACAAAAGAAATATCCAAGTGGTTTGGTAACAATTGTTTAAGTGCGAAACTATTCTTTAATCCGAAACGTATTCTTTCGGCTACCGCACAGACAGATACTGCCTCCATTCACTCACGGCCTTGCTTCCTCTGCCAAACAAACCGACCGCAGGAACAAGAGTTCATCAGTTATAGGAATTATCAGATACTGGTTAATCCCTATCCCATATTTAAACACCACTTTACAATTGTAGATAAGGAACACAAGTCGCAATCCATCGTCGGGCGTTTTAAAGATATGATAGAACTCACCGACATTATGGAAGAATACTTCCTTTTGTATAATGGACCGGAATGTGGAGCTTCCGCTCCCGATCATGCCCATTTTCAAGCTTGCAGTAAAGAGGAAAGTATACAGGGAGCCTATTACGATCGCATGGAATTAATAGATAACGACAAGGTGCAAATTAGTTATAAAGATTTCCCGTGCAGTTTCATCAGGATTCAGGCGGAAAATAAGAAAACAATGTCGAAAACCTTCCATCTGATTTACGACATCTTAGCTACCAATAATAACGGAAAAGAACCAATGATGAATATTCTTGCCTGGTATGGTTTGGAACGCACCAAAGAGGATTTTAGAGAGCGCTACGAAGAAGAATTTGAATCAGTGGCCGAACACCCTTACAATTGTATTATCTTCTTACGCAGCAAACATCGTCCTGACTGCTATTACGCAAAAGGAGACGAACAAATTCTCATCAGTCCTGCTATTGCTGAAATGAACGGCATATTCCCTATAGTACGTGAAGAGGATATGGAGAAACTGACTCCTGAAAAGGTATATGATATCTATCGGGAAGTATCTATATCCAAAGAAAAACTGCAAAAAATACTAGAACGTATTAAAGCTGTATTATGACTCAACCTCAAATAACAGTTGGTATCCTTTCCGGAAAAGAGATTGAATTCTCTTTCCCGGTGAAATTTAGTTCTTCTGTCGGAACGGAAATTTCCGGGACACAGAAAGTTATTTATCAGGATGGGAAGATTCTTTGGCAAGGGAAAGAGTACGACGAATTATCCTTCATTCCTCCACAAAATGCACATGCTTTCTTTGAACTGAAAGATGTGACCATCGGAATCAACTTCCATTGGGAACGCAAAGAAGTCCAGAAATTCAAAGGGGAATTAAAGATTATCATCGAAGAAGAACAACTAACTGCCATCAATGTGATTTCCATTGAAGAATATCTTACCAGTGTAATTTCATCAGAGATGAGCGCAACAGCTTCTTTAGAACTACTAAAGGCTCACGCCGTCATCTCCCGAAGCTGGCTACTCGAAAAAAATAAAGAATTAAGAATGAAGAATGAAGAATTTAAAAGAACTTTGCAAAAAGACAGCGCAGCCAATTCTTCATTCTTCATTCCTAATTCTTCATTTATTAAGTGGTATGACCATGAAGCACATAGAAATTTCGATGTATGTGCCGACGATCATTGCCAGCGTTATCAGGGAATTACACGAGCCTCAACACCACAAGCCATCGAAGCAGTCTCCGCCACGCGGGGGGAAGTGCTGATGTATAAAGGAGCAATTTGTGATGCCCGTTTCTCTAAATGTTGTGGCGGAGCTTTTGAAGAGTTCCAAAATTGTTGGGAAAACGTAAAGCATCCTTATCTAATCAGACAACGGGATAGCAAGACTGAAAAACAACTTCCCGATTTGAACATAGAGGCGGAAGCTGATAAATGGATACGTACCTCACCTGTTGCTTTTTGTAATACGCAGGATAAGAAAATTCTAAGCCAAGTACTAAACAACTACGATCAGGAAACAGCAGACTTCTATCGTTGGAAAGTCAGTTATTCGCAGCAGGAGCTTTCAGAACTGATTCATCAACGTTCAGGGATTGATTTCGGACAAATTCTGGATTTAATTCCTATAGAACGTGGAACGTCGGGACGTCTTGTCCGATTGAAGATTGTAGGAACCTTGCGGACGCTTATTATCGGGAAAGAACTGGAAATACGCCGTACCTTATCTACTTCTCATCTGTATAGTTCCGCCTTCGTAGTAGACAAAGAATATGAAGAAAAGAAACATAAAGAGGATAAAATCCCTTCCCGATTCATCCTTACCGGAGCCGGATGGGGACATGGAGTAGGACTTTGCCAGATTGGTGCTGCCGTAATGGGAGAGCAAGGTTACAAATATGAAGAAATACTGTCTCACTATTACCCCGGCAGTACGCTCGAAAAACAATATCAATAAAAAAGAATAATACCATGACAACACCCACTACAAAAAGAAATCCCTGGAGCTGGATACCCACCCTCTACTTCGCAGAAGGGCTGCCATACGTAGCGGTAATGACGATTGCTGTTATCATGTACAAGCGTTTGGGATTATCCAATACGGAAATAGCCTTATATACTTCCTGGCTCTATCTTCCCTGGACTATCAAACCGCTATGGAGTCCTTTCGTCGACCTGGTGAAAACGAAACGCGCCTGGATTATTGCCATGCAAGGTTTCATCGCTGCCGGATTTGCAGGAATAGCCTTCTTTATTCCGACTGCTCATTATGTACAGTTGACTCTCGCCTTTTTCTGGTTGTTGGCGTTCAGTTCCGCTACGCATGACATCGCTGCAGACGGTTTCTATATGCTCGGGCTCAATAATAAAGAACAATCTTTCTTTGTCGGTATTCGAAATACGTTTTACCGGCTTGCCAATATTTTCGGGCAGGGAATTCTAGTCATGCTGGCAGGATGGCTGGAAACATCACAGAACAATATTCCCTTGGCATGGAGTATTACATTCTACCTCCTTGCCGGATTATTTCTGGCTCTTACTATCTATCATCGACTTATCCTCCCCCATCCTGATTCGGACATTAAACGTCCCGGACTCACACCGGGTAAGTTGTTGGGAGATTTTCTCCTGACCTTTGTCACATTCTTTCAGAAAAAGAACCTCGGTCTCATGTTCTTTTTCCTCCTCACCTATCGGTTGGGAGAATCACAGTTAGCCAAAATAGCTTCTCCTTTCCTGCTCGACACGACCGATAAAGGTGGACTGGGTTTATCCACAGCAACTGTCGGAATGATCTACGGTACCATAGGTGTCATAGCTTTATTGCTCGGTGGAATCATTAGTGGTTTCCTCGTTTCCCGTGACGGATTCAAGAAATGGATATTACCCATGGCATTAGCCATCAACATTCCCGATCTATTATATGTATGGATGGCTGCCGCCACCCCGGACAATCCTATATTTATAGCCATTTGTGTAGCGATCGAACAGTTGGGGTATGGTTTCGGCTTTACCGCTTATATGCTATATCTGATTTATATAGCAGAAGGTGAACATAAAACGGCACACTATGCTATCGGAACCGGATTTATGGCACTGGGCATGATGATTCCCGGTATGCCTGCCGGATGGATACAGGAACATCTCGGATACACAAACTTCTTTATCTGGGTTTGTATTTGTACCCTGCCCGGTATCGTCGCCTCATTAATGATTCGCAACCGACTGGAGGATTCTTTCGGAAAGAAACAATAAAAAACTCAAAGATATGATACTCATTGCAGATAGTGGTTCTACCAAAACCGACTGGTGCATCGTTTTCAACGGCACCCCAATCAAACGAATGGGAACGAAGGGAATTAATCCCTTCTTCCAATCAGAAGAAGAGATTCAACAAGAGCTGACACATTCCCTCCTGCCACAACTACCGGAAGGAACAATCAACTCCGTCTTTTTTTATGGTGCAGGATGCACTCCCGAGAAGGCTCCCATCCTCCGGCGGGCTATTGCCGACAGCCTGCCCGTCATCGGGAATATCAAAGCCTACTCGGATATGCTTGCCGCTGCCCGCGGACTATGCGGACATGAAGCAGGGATTGCCTGCATCCTCGGCACAGGTTCCAATTCCTGTTTCTATAACGGTGAAGAGATTGTCAACAACATCTCCCCTCTTGGATTCATCCTGGGAGATGAAGGAAGCGGCGCAGTCTTAGGAAAACTACTGGTAG
This sequence comes from Bacteroides sp. AM37-9, assembly GCF_003603455.1. Taxonomy (NCBI): domain Bacteria; kingdom Pseudomonadati; phylum Bacteroidota; class Bacteroidia; order Bacteroidales; family Bacteroidaceae; genus Bacteroides; species Bacteroides sp. AM37-9. The sequence goes on from NZ_QTNF01000001.1 coordinate 275,257, forward strand.
GCGATGTACTGAAAAATCAGCTTCCACCTGCCATCAAAGAAGCTTTCTTAAAACAGTTCGACCTGACGGCTCCCGAAATCATCGACCGTGTTTATCGCCAGCCTTTCCCGAACCGTTTTCTGGCTAGTCTCTCTCCCTTCCTTGCACAGCACTTGGAAGAACCGGCTATCCGTTCACTAGTACTCAACAGCTTTATCGCTTTTCTCCGCAGAAACGTGATGCAATATGATTATAAGCAATATCCGGTACATTTTATTGGTTCCGTAGCTCACTGTTACAAGGAGATTTTGCAGGAGGCTGCGCAAACAACAGGTATTCAGATCGGTAAGATTCTTCAAAGTCCGATGGAAGGGCTGATTCAATACCATCAACAATAATTCTTTTACCTATTGTAATTTATAACCAGTAATTATAAAAATGCAGATAACCGAACAACCGTCACTTTACGATCATCTGGAAAAGAAATCTGTGCGAGAGATCTTAGAAGATATCAACCAGGAAGATCAGAAAGTAGCGTTAGCCGTACAAAAGGCTATTCCACAAATTGAAGAGCTTGTCAATCAGATTGTGCCCCGCATGAAACAAGGCGGACGCATCTTTTATATGGGGGCCGGCACAAGCGGTCGTCTGGGAGTATTGGATGCTTCCGAAATTCCTCCTACTTTCGGAATGTCTCCCAACTGGATTATCGGACTGATTGCAGGAGGCGATACAGCCCTGCGCAATCCGGTAGAAGGAGCCGAAGATGATGAAAATCGAGGTTGGGAAGAACTCGTCGAACACCAGATCAACGAAAAAGACACCGTTATCGGCATTGCCGCTTCCGGCACTACCCCGTACGTAATCGGTGCTTTGCGGGAAGCCCGTAAACACGGTGTCCTGACAGGTTGTATCACCAGTAATCCCGATTCTCCAATGGCAGCAGAAGCGGATGTAGCCATCGAAATGATTGTAGGGCCGGAATATGTGACAGGCAGTTCCCGGATGAAATCGGGTACCGGACAGAAAATGATTCTGAATATGATTAGCACCTCTGTCATGATTCAACTCGGACGGGTGAAAGGAAATAAGATGGTAAACATGCAGCTTAGTAATCATAAACTGGTAGAAAGAGGCACCAGGATGATTATGGAGGAACTAGGATTAAATCATGACCATGCACAAAAATTGTTACTGTTACACGGTTCGGTTAAGAATGCAATTGACGCTTACCGATATTCTCAAGATCATTAAAATCTCTACTTACTCTTGTTAAACCAACTTATATTATACGCATCACATACCAATCTTATTAATACGGAATATGACACATTAACCATCATTATTCATCCGACAGCCTCATAGATACAATACAAAAAGATTTTGAAACAAAATCAAAAACATTTATTGAACAAAGCAGTTTGTTCACACTTCTTCATTTTATCTCCGAAGAAAAAACTTCAAGAAAAAGTAAATTGGTATCAACAGTATAAATAATTGAAACATACCCAAAGCCCGTTCTTATCAATACCAACTATCTTTGCATCGTGTCACAGTACAGACAAAAAATAAACCATTTTTGGAATTTAAGACACAAAGAAGATAATTTCATTAAATATAGTATTTATGAAGAAGGATATTTACATCATTTTAAGCTTGCTGTTATATACTTTTCAATTACCAATTATCTACAAAGTAGAATATCCGGTTACAGTGAAACGTAAGATTAATGATTAACAACAAATTATTAAATATTGAAACCATGAAAAGATTATTTCTATTCTTCTACCTCTCTGTTGTGAGTATAGCAGCATTTGCCGCTGAACAATTCGTAGTATTCACACCGACCGATAATCATTTTCCGTTGATATCCCAAGGAGTTCCTTGTCCGATATATGTAGATTCTTCCGAAGACAAAGGAGTGATGATAGCTATCGGCAATCTTCAACAAGATATACTGCAAGTATGCGGAACGAAGCCTGAATTCTTAACAAACGTAAGTTCGAAACACTGTGTCATTGTAGGTACCTATAGTACTCCTTTTGTAAAAAAACTGATAGCTGCAAACAAAATAGATAAAAAGGAGCTGGAAGGGAAAAATGAGAAATATATCCTGCAAGTTGTCACCAATCCCTGTGAAGGAGTAGATGAAGCAGTGGTTATCATCGGCAGCGACAGACGCGGTACGATCTATGGTATCTATGAACTTTCCGAACAAATAGGGGTATCTCCCTGGTATTGGTGGGCAGACGTCCCTATCCGAAAACAACAGAATGCATATGTAAAGCCGGGACAGTATACAGACGGAGAACCTGCGGTGACCTACCGCGGCATCTTCCTCAATGATGAAGCGCCCTGTCTGACCGGTTGGGTAAAACAGACCTACGGCACAAACTATGGTGACCACCGTTTTTATACACAAGTTTGCGAATTGATACTACGCCTGAAAGGTAATTTCCTTTGGCCCGCCATGTGGAGCTGGGCTTTCTATGCTGACGACCCGCAGAATAGTAAAACAGCAAATGAAATGGGAATCATCATCGGTACATCCCACCACGAACCAATGGCACGCAACCATCAGGAATGGTCACGCAAGCGCAAAGAATATGGAGCATGGGATTATGCGACCAATCAAAAAGTGATCGATCAGTTTTTCCGTGAAGGCATCGAACGGATGCAGGGTACAGAAGATATCGTAACCATCGGTATGCGCGGAGACGGTGATGCAGCCATGAGCGAAAGCACCAATGTGAAACTCCTGGAAAATGTAGTCAAGAATCAACGCAAGATTATTGAAGAAGTCACCAAACGTCCTGCCAAAGAAACCCCGCAAGTCTGGGCACTATACAAAGAAGTACTGGATTACTATGATAAAGGTATGCGTGTGCCCGATGATGTTATCATGCTATTATGTGATGACAATTGGGGCAATGTATGCCGTCTGCCAAATGCCAAGGAACGTAAGCATCCGGGCGGTTGGGGCATGTATTACCATGTAGACTACGTAGGTGCTCCGAGAAACTCCAAATGGCTGAACGTAACCCCTATACAAAATATGTGGGAGCAACTTCAACTCACATACGATTACGGAGTAGAAAAGCTGTGGATACTGAATGTAGGCGATTTGAAACCAATGGAATATCCGATCACGCTCTTCATGGATATGGCATGGAATCCCAAGCAATTCAACGTCTCTAACTTGCTGGATCATCCCCGTCGTTTCTGCGCACAGCAGTTTGGCGAAGATCAAGCGGATGAAGCTATGCGAATCTTAAACCTGTACAGCAAATATAACGGTCGCGTAACGGGAGAAATGCTCGACCGGAATACTTATAACCTGGAGACCGGCGAATGGAAACAAGTATCTGATGAATATCTGAAACTGGAAGCGGAAGCTTTGAGACAATACATATCATTGAAACCAGAATATAAAGATGCCTACAAGCAATTAATCCTCTTCCCTGTTCAAGCCATGGCAAACCTGTACGAGATGTATTATGCACAAGCCATGAACCATAAATTGTACAAAGAAAACAATCCGCAAGCTAACGAATGGGCAGATAAAGTGGAACAGGCTTTTGCACGGGATAAAGCGTTGAGTGACGATTATAACAACGTTATGTCCGGCGGCAAATGGAAGAACATGATGATTCAGAAACATATCGGTTATACCTCATGGAATGATAATTTCCCCGCTGATACACTACCACAAACCTACCGAATCAAGCATCCGGAAAAGGCTGTCGGCGGATACGTCTTCACCGGACAAGACGGATATGTAGCTATGGAAGCCGAACACTATTACAGCACTAAAGCAGCACCAAGTACGGAATGGACAGTGATCCCCTACATGGGACGAACCCTTAGCGGCATGGCTCTGATGCCTTATACCCAGCCGACCGACGGAGCTTCTATCTCCTACAAAATAAAATTGCCTAAAGGAGTCGACAAAGTGACTGTTCACGTGATAGTGAAATCGACTCTTGCTTTCCACGATCGCAAAGGACATGAGTATAGTATCGGATTTGAAGGAGGAAAGGATCAGACGATCAATTTCAATCATAACTTAAACGAGCTTCCTGAAAATGTATACAGCATATACTATCCGACAGTTGCAAGACGTATCGTCGAGAAAAAGGTCAAACTGAATGTACCGAATACATCAGACGGCATGCAGACACTAATTTTCAAACCTCTTGATCCGGGCATCGTGCTGGAAAAGTTGGTTGTAGACTACGGAGGCTACAAGAAATCTTATCTGTTTATGAATGAATCGAAAAGCAAGAGAGATAATAGATAAAAAGATCAATGTAGAGACAAGTCAATTACTACACACTGATTCTATTTACATATAAATTTTGCAGTTCTTATTGTCAGCCGTCATTCCTATTCATTAGATAAATGATTTTCAATCCATTAGATGCTGACAATAAGCCCTGACAATAGGCTGACAATAACATTTTATAAGTTTTATTGTCAGCCTATTATTTTATGATTTTGCTCTCCCATATCTCCTATCCAGCTTTACTTACTTTTCAAGAAAAGCCTCCATTAAACATCCGTCATACAACCGGCATACTTATATCATTCAATAACTATTGTTCGATCAGGATACCGGTATACTTAATTCTTCACGGCCGTGGTAGCTTCTTCCCACAGCCGTGACGAGTTCCTACCACGGCCGTGGGAAGATCTTGTCACGGTCGTGGGAAATTAATGATACCGGTACTTTAATGGAACGATACCGGCATCCCAACGCAACTATACCAGCTTCTCTTTTTATACCTCCCACTTAATCAGCCTGCAAATAAGCTATATGACAAGAGGGCAAGGCTGATAATAAATCAAAAAGAAACCGGCAGTTATTATTTTATCATTTGGAACATACACCATATATATTAGTAACATAAATATGGAAAGAAGTTACTTCCAAGGTAGATTTCAGAAACAGTTTTTTGCCTTTTGTATTGGGAAATGAGCTACCTTTGCTACAAATCCATACAATATGAACAGAAACACTTTTTTTGTATTATTCCTATTAATAAGCAACCTTGTTTCAGGACAGGACCTGAAACCGTGGTATAGTCAACCTGCACAAAATTGGTCGGAAGCTCTCCCTATTGGCAACTCCCGTCTTGGAGCCATGGTATATGGCGGAATCGAACGCGAAGAATTACAACTCAATGAAGAAACATTTTGGGCAGGTTCTCCATACAATAATAATAACCCGAATGCCGTACATGTGCTACCGGTTGTACGCAAACTGATTTTTGAAGGGAGAAACAAGGAAGCGCAAAGACTCATTGACGCCAACTTCTTAACCCAGCAACACGGAATGAGCTATCTGACATTAGGTAGTCTTTACCTGGAATTTCCGGAACACCAAAACGCATCCGGCTTTTACCGCGATCTGAATCTGGAGAATGCAACGACAACTACCCGTTATCAAGTGGATGACGTCACTTATACCCGTACCACTTTTGCATCATTTACTGATAATGTCATTATTATGCATATCAAAGCAAGTAAAGCAAACGCACTGAACTTTACTATTGCATATAACTTCCCTCTAGTACATAAGGTGAATGTTCAGAATGATAAGCTGACCGTCACCTGTCAAGGGAAAGAGCAGGAAGGTTTGAAAGCCGCACTACGGGCAGAATGTCAAATCCAGGTAAAAACGAATGGCACTCTCCGCCCGGCAGGAAATACGCTCCAAATTAATGAAGGAACAGAAGCCACCCTTTATATATCGGCAGCAACCAACTACGTAAACTACCAGAATGTCAGCGCCGATGAATCCCGACGGACCAGCGAATATCTGAAAAGAGCGACGCAAATACCTTACGAAAAAGCTCTCAAAAACCATATCGCTTATTATAAAAAACAATTTGACCGTGTACGCCTTACACTACCGGCAGGCAAAGCTTCCCAACTGGAGACTCCCAAACGAATTGAAAACTTCGGAAATGGGGAAGACATGGCAATGGCAGCTCTACTTTTCCATTATGGACGTTATTTACTGATTTCTTCTTCGCAACCGGGTGGACAACCGGCTAATCTGCAAGGAATATGGAATAACAGCACACATGCACCTTGGGATAGTAAATACACCATCAACATTAATACAGAAATGAACTATTGGCCGGCAGAAGTCACTAATTTAAGTGAAACACATAGTCCGCTATTCTCTATGTTGAAAGATTTATCCGTCACAGGAGCAGAAACAGCCCGAACCATGTATGATTGTAGGGGATGGATGGCGCATCATAATACTGATTTATGGCGAATTTGCGGAGTTGTAGACTTTGCTGCAGCCGGCATGTGGCCTAGTGGGGGAGCCTGGTTAGCACAACATATCTGGCAACATTACCTCTTTACAGGAAATAAAGAGTTCCTGAAAGAGTACTATCCCATTCTGAAAGGAACAGCGCAGTTCTACATGGATTTCTTGGTAGAACATCCAGTGTATAAATGGTTGGTAGTGTCGCCTTCTGTGTCGCCGGAACACGGACCTATCACGGCCGGTTGCACCATGGATAACCAGATTGCCTTTGATGCACTGCATAATACCTTATTGGCTTCATACATCACAGGTGAAGCCCCTTCTTTCCAAGACTCCCTCAAACAAACACTAGAGAAGTTGCCACCTATGCAAATAGGAAAACATAACCAACTACAAGAATGGCTGGAAGATGTTGACAATCCCAAGGACGAGCACCGTCATATTTCACATTTGTACGGGCTATATCCGAGTAATCAAATTTCTCCATACTCGAATCCCGAGTTATTTCAGGCAGCAAGAAACACATTGCTTCAACGCGGTGATAAGGCTACCGGTTGGAGTATCGGCTGGAAAGTCAATTTCTGGGCACGTATGCTGGATGGAAACCATGCCTTCCAAATTATCAAAAATATGATTCAACTATTGCCCAACGATCACTTGGCTAAAGAATATCCGAACGGGCGTACCTATCCCAATATGCTGGATGCCCATCCGCCTTTCCAGATTGACGGTAATTTCGGTTATACAGCCGGAGTAGCGGAAATGTTGCTCCAAAGTCATGACGGTGCCGTACATTTATTGCCCGCATTGCCTGATGCATGGGAAGAAGGAAGTGTGAAGGGGCTGGTGGCACGTGGAAACTTTACTGTCGATATGGAGTGGAAAAACAATATGTTAAATAAAGCGATCATCCGATCGAATATAGGCGGTACGCTCCGCATCCGGTCTTATGTCCCACTGAAAGGGAAAGGCTTAAAACAAGTAAACGGGAAAGAGTGCTCAAATAGATTATTCGCCACCACTCCTATCAAACGGCCTCTTGTAGCCAAAGGGGTAAGTGCGCAATCTCCCAAACTGCAGAAGGTTTATGAATATGACATCGAAACAAAGACGGGTAAAACCTATATTGTAAATACAATCGAAGGAAAACAATAATACAGAAGAAGGGATAAATCTTTTCTCATGTTACATTATTTACAAACGATGTTACAACATCCGATTGTACTCCCGGAGCCTAATGAAAATATTCATTTTTTATTAGGTTATATTTAGGTTTTTAGTTTTCTTTGTACAACAAACAACGATCTATAACTATGAAAAATGTATTCACTTTTCTATTATTATTGTTTTCTTTGTTATGCAACGGGCAATCTCCTAAGTTATTCACTACTGACAAAGAGCTCTCCAGTAGTCTGATTAATCAAATATATCAAGACCGGAACGGTTTCATTTGGATTGCAACAGAAGATGGTCTGAACCGTTATGACGGTGCTAAATTTACCATATACAAACATGAGCCCAATAACGAACATTCGTTAGCCCACAATTTTGTTCGTACTGTTTTTGAAGACAGCAAAGGTCATTTGCTTATCGGTACATATATGGGAATTCAAATGTATGATCCGGCTACAGACAATTTTACCCCACTTGCAATAAGGGAAGACAATGGAGAAATATTTGAAAGCAATATTGTTTCCTTTATCGAAAGGAGAAATGGAGAAATATGGGTATCCGGAAATATGTTGTGCAGGTTGAATATCAAAGATTACCTGTTGACTGTTCAAAAAATTGATATCCCCATGACATCAACAGGATTTATGATTGAAGACAAGAAACAGAATGTCTGGATAGCAAAAGACGAAGAAGGAGTATATCGTCTTGATTCTAATAACCAACTTACTTTATATTTATCTAAAGACAACGGATATGTCAAAAGTATATGTGAAGATTCACGTGGGAATATTTATGTAGGAAGTATGAGAAAAGGACTATTCGTCTATAACAAAAGACAAGACTCCTTTATACCTATTGATTTTAAAGAAAAGAGAGAACTTCCTATCTGTTTCCTCTATTCCGGACCGCAAAATGAATTATATATCGGAACTGATGGTAAAGGTATGAGTGTCTACAATAACCAAACTCATGAAATCTCCGAATACAATTTTGACAACAACTATTTTGATTCAAAAAATTCAAAAATACATTCTATCCTAAAAGACAATTCCGGTAACTTATGGTTGGCTGTTTATCAGAAAGGAGTCATGCAGATACCTGCCCGAACAAACAGTTTCAAGTATATAGGACATAAATCCATGGATAAAAACATGATCGGTTCCAGTTGTATAACCTCATTCTGCAAAGACAACAACGGTATGTTATGGGTTGGAACAGACAATGACGGAATTTATGCCCTGACAGAAAAGTTAGAACCGGCTAAACATTTCTCGCATACTAATCACCCTAATTCTGTGCCTTCAACAGTTATAAAACTATATGAAGATTCCGAGTACAACATTTGGGTCGGCTCCTTTATTAACGGTATGGGAAAGCTGAACAAACAGACAGGATTATGCGATTACCAGTACAAACTGGTAGATAAGAACAACAACTATATACAACGTGTATATGATTTCGCAGAAGATAAAAACAAGCGTCTTTGGATTGCGACAATGGGATTCGGGCTGTTTTATTATGATCTTAAAACCAAGGAGTTTACTTCTGTGCAATCCAATTCTTCATTGATAAATGAATGGATAGGTTGCCTGCACTACTCCAATGACAACAAGCTATATGTAGGAACTTACGACGGAATGAACTGCATTGACCTTGACACCTCTGATTTTCAGAGCTATAAGATACTACCCCAACACGTGATTTATTCAATTTATGAAGACAACCATGGAATTATATGGCTTGGAAGTTCCGAAGGGCTGTCAAGTTGGAATAAGGAGACCAAAGAAATAACGACCTATACCACCGCGGATGGATTGCCCAGCAATACAATATATGCAATACAAGGAGACGAGAATGATTTCCTATGGATAAGTAGCAACGCAGGAGTATCCCAATTTCAAAAGAAAAATAACAAATTCATCAATTATTATGTAGGTGACGGATTACAAGGGAATGAGTTCTATAAAAATGCCTCATTCAAAGATGAGCAAGGCACCATCTGGTTTGGCGGAATGAATGGTATCACCTATTTCAATCCGCAAGACATTATCAATCCGGCAAAAACATGGAATATCCGAATTACCGACTTTTTCCTGCATAACAATCCGGTTAGAAAAGGAATGAAATCCGGTATTCACAATATTATCAACTGCCCTGTATTCAACGCAAAAGAGTTTTATCTATCCCATAAAGACAATGTGTTCAGTATCGAGTTTGCCACTCTGGAATTAAATGCCCCCGAACACATCAACTACCTTTATTCTATCAACGATGAAAAATGGATTAGTTTGCCCAAAGGTGTAAACCGTATCTCATTCAGCAATCTGAAACCCGGTACCTATAACTTTAAAATCAGAGCAAAAGACAACACTGTGTATTCAAATATAAAAGAAATTACCATCTTTATATCTCCTGCATGGTATGCTTCATGGTGGGCCAAAGTTATCTACTCCTTATTATTACTGACCATTATATTTATCATTATTCTTCAGATCAGACATCGGTACAGAATGCATCAGGAAATGCTGCAACATATCCATACCGAACAAATCAATGAAGCAAAATTGCAGTTCTTTATCAACATCTCTCACGAGATACGCACTCCGATGTCTCTAATCATCAGTCCTCTACAGAAACTGATTAAGAATGAGGAGAACAATGAACGCCTGAAAATATATCATATTATCTACAGAAATGCGGAACGTATTCTGAATCTTGTCAATCAACTAATGGATATTCGGAAAATTGATAAAGGACAAATGTTCCTGATGTTCCGGGAGACCAATATTATTCCTTTTATTGAGGATTTATGTACAACTTTCGGTCAACAGGCAAATACAAAAAATATCCGGCTACAACTTCACAGTACGCTCCGGGAACTGAATGTATGGGTAGACACAGGTAATTTTGATAAGATTATCCTGAATATTCTGTCTAATGCCTTCAAGTTTACTCCTGAAAAAGGAAACATAGATATTACCATCCGTACGGGAGAAGATAATACACTACCCGATCCCTTGAAACAATATGCCGAAATAATTATCGCAGATACCGGAACAGGTATCGATGAACAGGAAAAAGAACATATCTTCGAACGTTTCTATCAGATCCGTAACAGCCAACAGAATCCGAAAGGCGGAACAGGAATAGGATTACATCTGACTCGTTCATTAGTGGAATTACATCATGGAATTATCTATGTAGAAAATAATAAAGAACAACCGGGTTGCCGTTTTATTATCCGGCTGCCGTTGGGTAACAAGCATCTACGACCTGAAGAAGTTGACAACAATGAGCAAAAGGTAACAGTAACCGTACCAACTGTTCCTGTCATCTCTCCCATTATAGAAAATGAGGAAGAAAAGAAAGTCAGGGTAAAAACTAAATATCGCGTATTAATTGTAGAAGACGATGAAGAAATCCGAAATTATATAGCGAAGGAGTTTGGGGACAAATTTCATATCATGGAAAGCCGTAATGGTAAAGAAGCATTAGAGCAAATATTTAAGAAGACTCCGGATTTAGTCATTAGTGACATCATGATGCCCGAAATGGACGGACTCACCTTATGCCGGAAGATCAAGCAGAATGTAAACCTCAACCATATCCCAGTCATTTTGCTTACCGCGAAAACGAGGGAAGAAGACAACCTTGAAGGTCTGAATACAGGAGCCGACGCCTATATCATGAAGCCATTCAATATCGAAATTCTGCAAAAGACGGTAGAAAATCTGATTAATACACGGCAGCAGTTACGCAAAGTATTTACAGGCCAGCAAAATCTGGAGAACAAGGTTCAGAAACTGGAAGTGAAATCACCCGATGAGAAATTGATGGAACGTATTATGAAAGTGATCAATGAAAACATCAGTAACCCTAACTTGACAATAGAGACAATCACCACCGAGGTAGGTATTAGCCGCGTACATCTTCACAGGAAACTCAAAGAGCTCACCAACCAGACAACCCGTGACTTTATACGTAATATACGTTTAAAAGAAGCCGCTCGTTTATTGTCCGAAAAACAGCATACCATATCCGAGATAGCCATGTTAACAGGATTCACTGATCCTAATAATTTCTCGACAACATTCAAAGAATTGTATGGAATGCCGCCTTCAATGTATATGAAAGAGCAGTTGAGTAAAAAGGAAGAGTAACCCAACTGCTCTCTAGCATGTTTATCTGTTAAACTTGTACCAATCAAAGTTAAACAGTTTGCAGCCTTTACGTCCTTTGAATACAAAATAAATATCTTGTATTCCTGTGACCGGTTTTACAATATCAGTCTGCAATGTTTTCCAGCATTCCCAACCTCCCGTTGAAGGAATAGTCAGTTCCGCAATTAATGGTCCGCTTATACTGTCTGTACGTACTTCAAGTGTTCCGCCACGAAGGGCACTGGCAACGGTAGCAGTGAACCGTTTGGGGGATTTATTGCCGAAATCCACTTCACGTACCTTTATATAATCTCCATTATGAATTTCAGATATATATATACCGGTTTTCACATTTGGTTCGGACTTCACACCTTCAGAAAAAGCGATTGTTTCAGCTTCCACCCTTTCGTAAGGATTGAGCGTACCTACCGGTGACACCCCTTCCCGGGTAGCATTAATAATCGGGAAAGTGCCGTCAGCGTTATACTTAAATTGCTCCACCGCCGTACTTCGCCCGAAGCCTCCACCACCCGGCAACTTACCCGTATGATAGAAGAAATAAGAATTGCCTTTATAGTCTATCACTCCACAATGGTTAGTAAACGAACCCGTATCTTGTAAAGGCATGATTTCTCCCATATACTTCCACGGACCAAGAGGTCCGTCACTCATGGAATAGGCAATATGTTCGGGTACACCTCCGGCAGCATAAAGAAGATAGTATTTTCCTTCCCGTTTATGAAGCCATGGACCTTCTGTATAAGTATCTTTATACTTAACACCTTTGACACGCTTTTCCGGATTAGGTGCACCAAAACTCTCAACAGTCTGTTCCAGTTTGCCCACTTCACCTTTCAAGGAAATCATGTCGTCATTCAGTTCTGCATAATAGATATTCGGATTTCCCCAATACAGATAAGCACGACCGTCATCATCAATGAAGACCGTAGGATCAATATAGTCCCAGCTCCCGTCATGAAGCGGTTTGCCGATGGCATCTTTAAAAGGACCGACAGGCGAATCGCCTACCGCCACACCGATTGCCATCGTATTGGAAAGTTTGGAATGCAGGCAGACATACCAATAAAACTTACCATTACGTTCGATGCACTGTGCTGCCCAGGCACGGTCGTCCGCCCAGTCGAATGATTCGATGGCAAGAGGAGAGCCGTGATCGGTCCAGTTCACCATATCTTTGGTAGAATATACACGCCATTCCTGCATCCAGAAAAAATCCGCTTTGTCTTCATCGTGTCCCGTATACACATACAATGTGCCATCATGCACCATAGGAGCAGGGTCTGACGTATAACAGGTTTGCACAAACGGATTTTGCGCTCCTGCCTCATGGGGTAGAGCACCTCCAAGCAGCAATAATGCCGCCACAAGTTTTGCTTTCAGATTCATATCATTTTCAATGTTTAAACAAGTGTGGAACAAACTCTTTCAGACAGCGTCTCCATGTGAGCCATTCGTGGCCGGTGCCTTGCGATTCATAATAAGCCACGTTGATGCCCAGTTTGCGGAGAGACTCCACCAACTGCTTCGTGCCCATCTGTTCGTCCGTGCCGCAGCCGAGGAAGAAATAATTCACTTTCTTATTGAACTTGTCCGCATCCGCAAACACTCCGTTAAAACAAGTCTTCATATCCAGACCGAAAATCGCCCCGCTGAAACTTCCGATATAAGAAAACTTATCGAGATGAGGCAGAACCGTATTGAAAGTCTGATGTCCTCCCCACGAGAGTCCTGCCATAGCACGGTGTTCGCGGTCGGTTTTCGTACGGAATGTCCGGTCTATCATAGGAATCAGGTCTTTCAGAATAACGTCATAAAAGGTGGCGCCATACAAAGCCCGCTCCTCGTTCACATCTTTTCCCGGACGCGGCCGGAACGGAGCTTCCACATCACCGCTATCCATCACCACGAGCATCGGCACACACTGACCGGATGCAATCAGGTTGTCCATAATATGATTCATCTTTCCCTGCGTGCTCCAGCCGGTTTCATCTTCTCCCATGCCGTGCTGCAAGTAGAGCACCGGATAGCGTTTTTGGGGGTGAGACTCATACTCTGCCGGTGTGTACACCATGCAACGACGAAACTCTTTCTTCGCTTCCGAATAATAGGTGCAGGAGCGCACTTGCCCATGCGACACTTGCTGCGGGCGATAGTAATCGCCCTCTGCCCCTTCGGGTATCTCGATGCCGCTCGCCATGCGGCAACAACCGAAGAAGGTGCACGAAGAGGGATCTACCACCCTGAATCCGTCTACCAACAGGAAATAATAGTGGAATCCCACCGGCAGCGGGTCGGTCTTCACGCTCCACCAGCCGTGCTCGTCCATGGCCATCTCATACTTCTTGCCGCAGACGTCTGCCTGCAAGCGTTTCACATCGGGAGCGTAGCAACGGAAATAAGCACGGTTGTCCTTGTCGATACGAGGGAAGTCGCTGCCGTGCATATTGGTGGGGGCTGCCACTGTGTGCTTACACACATCATCGGGCGAAGGAAGTTCAATGCCCATCAGGTGGAGTGCCTGTGCCGCATAGCGGCGTCCCAGCACCCGGTAACCGGCAGCATCGAAGTGAAGATGGTCGGGAGCACAGCTCAACCCCTTGGAGGAGACAATAGCGCAGTTCTTTATCACCTGCGGCAACATAGCAATTACCTCGTTCATGCCTGCACAAACACCACCGTGGTCGGCATTCACCACTTCACCGGCAATCAGGGGCACCTCGTCAGCCTGCAGATGAAGGTCAGCAAGCAGGTTGTCGTATACGCTCTTCACCTTTTGGGGCCACTCCTTGTCACCGGTGTTCGACTCGCCCTGATGTAGAAGTATCCCTTTTATCACACCGCTTTTCTGTGCAATGCGTGCCATCTCCACCAAACGGGTATACGGGTCGTTGTCATACTCTTTCAGCGTATTCACCATCCAGTCGGGAGCTGTTTTGATATACTCCTCGCATTTGTCTTTCTGGAAAAGCTCGATCCGGCACCCGCCTATCGCCACGTGCACCACTCCGATGCGCACATGCGGGGGCAAGTTTTCTACCAAGGTCCGTCCGAAATAATCAGCCGGTGTCAGCCCGGTGTTCGGACGGCACAGCGGAGCGCGGGCGGGATACCATTCGCCTTTCACGCGTCCCAACTCTTTATTGTCTACCGCCGCCAACACTTGGAAGCGTGCATCCACCAGCGTATCTTGTGCTTCATAGCGGACATTGCCTTCCATGTTAGACTGCCCCAGACACAGATAAATGTAAAAGTTTGCATCCTGTGCAACCGCGCAAAGGCTTGCACACAACAAACAACTCAACAATAAAACCTTCTTCATTTACTATCTTTCTATATTATATTTATTCCAACTTCATGCTGCTTATCACAATCGGCTTGCCACCAGTCGACCAGAACCCGACAATGTAGAGGTGCGACGGGTCTACCCTATTGCCGTCAGTATCTTTCATCTGCTGCAAATCTACCACCACTCTGCGTGTCTGTCCGAAATCGTAGGTGGCGGGCTTCGTCCAGTAGTCGTTCTTGTCAAAAAGGCGGAAAGAGACACCGCACTCGTTGTCGTTGCCCAATTCCACGGTCAGCCTCCGGTAGCCCGACAAGTCAAGTCCGCCGGGGTATTTCCATCCGCCAAAGCCATATTTGCCTGTCACCAAGGTGCGGGTCGTTTCGTCAAAGGTGCCTTCTTCCCATATCGAAGGGTCAAACACGTCTTCCGTCAGCACAAAAGGCGAAACCACCGTCACCTGCAATGTCTGTTGCATGCTGTTTCCCGCTGCTGTGCGATAAGTCACCGTTACCGTAGCATTGCCTGGTGCCACTGCCACCAGTTTGCCAGTCGGCTCCACCTTCAGCACTTGTTCGTCCGAACTATTGATAGTCGCCTCGGCAGTCACCATTCGCGAGGTGCCATCTTTATACACCGCCTTCACTTTCAGGTAGTGCACTCCTCCCATCTGCAACGAGCGTGTCGCCTGCTCGCCCATCAGTTCCAGTCTCTCGGGCTCGCCATTGACGGTCACTCCTTCGGCATACTCCTTGAACCAATGATACATTGCCCACGGACAGGCTTCGGGATCGTTGAGGAACGTATAGTTGCCCTCTGTACCCGGCACGTCCTTAAACGCTGCCAGCTCGTGGCTTCTTGTAGTGAAAAAGAGCCACGACACATTTCCCGCATTGTCGGCTATATACTTGAAGTTGGCGCCGAACCCCTTGCCACCGGCTTCGCCTGTGATGCTTTTTCCCCAAGTAGCATCGTATTTCAAAGGTGCCCAATCTATTTCCGTCACCATGATGGGGGCAATCGCCGCCACCGGACCTACTTGCTTATCCCATCCGCGCTGGAAGGACTCGTAGCCGCCACCGGTAGAAGAGCCGATTCCTTCGCCACTGTCTTTTTCGGCATCGCTGCCATACCATCCGGGATAGCAGTGCACGGCAAAGCCAATGTTATCGCCCTCGATGCGGTGGGTGGCATACCCGGCATACTGCGACTGGTAGGCCAAGCCTGGCACCCAAATGATATTACGGCAATGGCTCCTTATCTTGTCTACAATGGACTGGAAGTAAATCTTTGCATTGGCAAAGCAGGCATCGGAGGTGCTGCCATAGGCTCCGTCGGTCCCTTTGATGTTGACCGGCTCATTGGCTAGTTCGAACATGATGTCCGTATTGTTCTTCACTTTGGGGTGTTGCGAAACGATGTCCCACACGTTAAGCAGAAACTGTTGATAGCTATCGCCCACCTCTATTCCCTGATAAGGAGCTTCGTTGGGGCATACCCCGGGCGGGCGCATCACCACATACATTCCCTTAGATACAAAATACTCCGCCATCGGCACAAACAGTTCGTCGAGATACTTGCGGAAACGGGTCTCGGAAAAGCGTTCGTGTCCTTCGTATCGCACAAACGGCTTTGAAGTATCATCGCTCCAATAAGGGTCGAGATGCATCCGCACGAAGTTGAACTTCCATCCGGCAGCCACAATCCCGTCTACCATACGTTTGTTATAGCTAAGACACGACTGCACATCGTAGTTAGTCCATGCGTTGTCGTTAAAAAAGGGACTGTAGGTCTGTGTAAATCCATGAAGATTGACCGTCTCGCCCTTTTCGTTTTTAAGGTAGCGCCCCTCTACGTGCAACACTGGCAACTGATGATAGTCTTTCTCCGGAGCAGGTTCGTCCTTAGGCGTTTCCGGTTCGGCAGGAATCTCCGGTTGTATAGGCAGAGAGCTTTCGTCCGAACAAGATGCCAAAGCCACACCTATCCATGCCAGCAAATAAATTATCTTTTTCATAATGATGTTGATGTTACATAATAGTTGTTGCAAAAATAACAATACTACCAATAGCGATAAAAACTATAGTTGTAAATACCGTCACCACTGATAGTTCCTTCATACAATTTATAGCCTTTTATATCACCATGATAAAAAACTAACGGAGAGCCGTTATAATCCATTTCGTAAGTTCCTTTCGTTTCCCCTTTAGGAATAGTGATTGATGCACTACTCTCATACTTTCCACCATCATTGTATGCTTCGTATGGGATTCTGCAACTTATATCTTTTTTTACGGGATAAGTTGTCGTGGCAGTAAAAATAGGATGATTGGAATACAGTTCTTTCATTGAAATCATTATGCGATTATCAATTCCATTTTGAGTAATACCAACTGTTAATGTTTTATTAGATCCCGGCTGTTTCAATACAATTTTTCCACTTCTGAGAGAGGAAGTATTGTCCTGGGCTACTACCGATAGAACATATATATCATAATACTGAAAACATATAAGATAATCCAACCATGAAGGATCGCTCACTATTTCAGGTTGCAATAATGTTTTTGTTCCATTAACCTCTACATAGGAACATAAAGTTCTACTAAGAGGTTGTGAGTCATCCTTCGGACTAATAACAAAGTCCTCCACTACATCCGAATCTGAAGCCCCAAAACAATATGTACTATCCGAATTTGCAGCCCTTGTAACTATATCTCCTACTTTATCTATATCAAACAGAATTTCATTACTACAGCTACACCAAATAATCAAACTTAAAATAAATAATATGTTTTTCATTATTATCCGACTTTTATTGAAACAATAAAGGCAGCGGATTCATGTTATATGCCCCGCTGCCTTTTCTTATCAATCTCTATTATTTACCAGCCAATCCGTCAGCAAAACCGGCATAAGTATGCTTACGGTTGTAGTTGGAATCCCATAAACCTACAGGTTCACCGCCACGCCAGTTAGAATCACCGGGGGCACCGGGAGCATCGGTAGCACACCACTGCGTGATGCCGTATTGCTGTGCCACAGGAATAATCTCGAAGTATTTCTTCACGATAAACTTATAATATTCAGCCATCGCTTTATGTTGTTCTTCTGTCATATCCTTTGTCAACACCGTAGTGCCGCTTTCATCCACATATCCCATATCCAGCTCAGATACTTTCACGAGTTTGCCACTCTTGGCTAAGATTTCAAACATTTTCACTACATGTTCTTCTTGCTTCTGCTGGTCAGCAGCATTGGCGCGATAAGCCACGTGCATCTGTGTACCGATACCGTCAATCTTTGTCACACCGTCAGATTCCCACTTCTCTATCCAGTGTACCAAGCTCTTGGCTTTCTGATTGTTATCCCAAGTGGATTCCAGATTGTAATCGTTGATGAAAAGTTTGAGAGGTTTAACACCACCGTTTTCTGCATAATATTTACGGGCGGCAGCTACAACAATACGAACATAATCTTCACTACCCAAGTAATCTTGCCAGTAGAAATTATTGGCAGCGTCAGCACCGGCATTAGATGCAGATTGCAAGACATAGAAACCTTCACCGTCGTTGCCACCACCTGAAATAGCTTCGTTCACTACATCCCAAGTAGTCACGTAACCACCAGTAGCTTTCATCATTCCTTCAATCCAATTGTTCATTGCCCGAGTAAGCGCTTCTTTTTTCTCTTCGGGAGTAAGAGGAATAGTGTTACCTTTAGTAACTATTTGCAATTTGATATTATCAAAATAATATTTATTAGCAGGTGCATTGGGCGCGCCTACATCCAAGTTCCATGCAAAAGTCTGCATGTTTCCCTCAGGAGAAAGGGTAGTGTTAATAGTAATAGTTTTTTCAAAGTGTTGCCATTCCGTAGTGAAACTAACAGCACACCCACCATCATAATGAATATAAGCTCCAGGGGCAGCATGAGCCTGAGACTCAGAATTATTGGGTGTATCTGCACGATAATCGAAAGAGATACGTACAACATCATTTTCCACCAACGGACGGTCAGCATACAAAAAGAATTGAGTATCCCAACTGTTTGTTCCTCCACCAGCAGAAGTAACAACGAAAGCACGACTACCGTCTTTACCTACTCCATCAACAATATCGCAAGCAGCATTAGCTCCTCCCACATGAGTAGAAACAAAATTGGTAGTTTCACTGCCTTGCGCATCACCATTAGTAATGATGTCAGTTAAAATCTCTACTGCCGCATCTCCCGGTGTAGGTATAATTGAATAAGAATGCGCATGCCAACTTGGTTTAGACCAATTAGAAGGCAGATTTCCTTCTTCAAAAGTTCCGTTCTTTATCATATTTTGCTCAGAACCTTTTTCAACCAGCACCATGTCATCAAACCAAAGATCTCCTCCAAACTGTCCGAAATTGAATAACAAACGAGAACAATCACTATTAGGTGTAAATTCAATGCTTATTGTGCTCCATGTAGTTCCTGCTGAAATCTGTGGTATGCCATAATGTGTATTACCAGCATTCGGTGTTTCTATCCAAAGCGGAAATGTCACAGCTGATGAAGCCTTGGTTCTCATAGAGAATACATAAGATTTCCCTTGTAAAAGAGGAGATTCCAAATCATAGTAATTTTGCCAATCCCATGGATTCGCCTTCGCTTCAGAAGTATTGATATGCAAACAATTTCCTTCTCCTACAGAGGGCGGCAATTCTTTGTCTTTAATCAAAGAATTCAAATACTTATTATTCTGCTGTGCATGCCAAGCCAATGTATGTCCATATATAGTAATTCCGGCAGCTTGGGCGGCAGTGACAAATTTATCCACAGTTTCGAAATTCATCTCCCCTTTATCGTTCACACACGAAGCATATTTCATCGCATTGCCTGCGGTCACTTCGTCGAAGTTGGCTTCCGCTAAACGAAATACCAATCCTCCTTCGATAAATTCGTTGGCTGCCAACGCTAATCCCAATTTAAAATCGGGATTAGCTGCACGGTCTATGTACGATTTCAGCGGGGCATAATCATTCAGATACTCGTATTGCGCTATCGACTCCGGTTTTGTCACCGTGACATCGGCAATCTCGGTATCCACGCAAGAAGCCAGCAAAGCTGCTACCAGCGTGCCCCATACCATATTATTTTTTCTATTCATCTTCATGTAGTTTTCTTAAATTGTTTAGATTGCGGTTCACTTCAACTTCACGTTAAAAGTTTCAAATTTGCTCTGTCTGTCGCGTGACACCAGCGCGTCCGTGCTGCTACATTTGGCAGTGCCCGTTTCACCGGTCACAGCATTCAACACATAAGGCGCATAAGTCACTTCATAGGTCAGTTCGAACAGGTCGCGGTCTTTGTCGCCCCACGCTTTCTTGGCACCATGATAGGTCCACTTGCCCGAACCGCTTGCCTGAGCCCCCGGTGTGTCGGTAGTGATGGAGCAATTGCCGTTGTCGTCAACCGTTATCACCAAGTCCATTGTCAACGTTTGCTTGGAAGATTCGCCTTTCTCATTCACCACATCCACCGAAAGCGAAAGAGGATAACGCACTTTGTTGAGGGCAATAGTTCCCAATGTACGTTGGTCTGCTTTCTCTATATTCTGCGGGTTACGGTTGAGCGTAGAAGTGTTGCCATTGATGTCGAGCTGGTCTGTGCCACGACTCAACCAAACGCCCTCATACTTGTTTTTGTAGGTCACCCCATAAAGCGCATAGTCTTTGGGAAGCACGTCCCAGTCTGCCACATTCAAGCGATTGGGAGACTCAACTTTAGGTTTGCCCGCCAAGATAGAGTCTGAAGCCTGTGCTAACCGTACCGGAATGACATAGGTGAGTTCGGGCGTGAGAGGATCATTGAAGAAAGCATCGGTCAACTGTATGTCCATACGTCCATAAATGTCTCCTTTGGGAAATACCACCTGTTCCGAAGAATAAGTATAATATTCCTTAGGCATAGGAAGTATCGGCTTGCCATTGTCGAAATAAGCATTGGTACACAAACTTTCATCGATAACAATCTGTGCTGTGCGCTCTTTGCGGTTTGACCACACACCGCCCAATGTAGCGATGATCTGCATCCGATATTCATTGTCTTGTTCGGTAGGATATACATCTTCGCCCAATGTGATGGTGCGTATAGGAGTCTGAGTAGCAAAACTGATGGTCTGATATTCGTAATCGTCGAATTCTTTGTCTCCGTTTTCACAGCCGGCAAACAACAAGCCAAGGACCATGCATTTCATTATTGTCTTATTCATAATCATTGTATGCTTTAGCATTTTATTAAATTTACACTATCGGTTTACCAACCCTGATTCTGTTTCAGTTCGTCATACTTAAGAACTTCCGAATAAGGAATAGGACCGTAATACATATACTCACTGAACGAGCGTTTGTCTACCTCCATTGGAGTATAACGGGTTCCACTGATATTCATCCCTTTAGCGGTTTCGGTCAGATTGCTCTTCCAGCGGCGCAAATCCCAGAAACGGAAACCTTCGAAACAAAGTTCGATGCGACGTTCGTTGCGGATGAGTTCCGCCATCTTTGCCTGATCGTTCTTGATGGATTCCAAGTAAGCATCACCATTGTCGCGACCGATGCCGGCACGGTGGCGCAACTTTTTCACCACATCATAAGCAGAATAGCCGTTGCCTCCTTTATCTTGCGGACCGTACGCCTGATTTGCCGCCTCGGCATACGCCAAGAATATCTCGGTATAGCGGATGCGCGGTGTGTAATGATACTGGTCGGCTTTCGCATTCGGGTCGAGGCTGATGTCCTGACGCAACAGTTTGCGCAGATAGTATCCGGTACGGGTAGAACGTCCTACCACCTTGTTCAGTGCATCATTGGTAGTTCCGTCGGCTGCCGTAAAGATTTCCTTATTCGTATTGCCTGCCTTACAACCATTATAGAGAATGTATGCTTCCAAGCGCGGGTCACGGTTGGCATACGGAAGATTTTCATCATATTCGCCGGACAGATGAGACACCGGATAACCGTTCAGCATCGGGAATGCATCCACCAGATTTTGAGTTGGGTTGATACGTCCGTTACCGTAGAGTGTGGGCGGGAAGTTATCTTCTTCGAGCGAGAGGGATTTGGCACGTTCACCACGCCACAGAATTTCAGCAGGTGATTCGGTTGGGCTAAGTTTTTCAATATCATCTACATTGCAATACCATGTCCATCCGGTAGGATCCATACCGTCTACCCCTCCGATATGATTCAGCACCTTTGCAGCACTAGCAGCAGCCGTTTTCCAATCAACGCCTGACTGGTCACTATATGCCGGACTGGCAGCGAGCAAATCCGCTTTTGCCACAAACGCTTCCACCACCTTTCCGGACATACGTCCGATAAAGTTTGCGCCAAACACACGGGTGACTTTGCCTTGGTCTGCTCCTGCATATTTAGCAGACAAGCGTTGCATTTCCGCTGCGTCACCATATTCCCAAGGCAATCCTTCGAGTGCCAACCGGGCGTCTTCTTTCAACGCCTTCATGCAATCTACAAATGTGCTGCGGGGCACATTGAAATTGGATCCGGCTGCTTCCGGTTCGGTCAGGATGGGCACCCCCATCAACACACCGTCTTCGGTATAGCCCGCATGGGCTTCGAGGAGGTAATACATATACATGGCACGCAAGCCATAGGCTTCCGCTTTCTCACGGTCGCAGAACATCTGCGCCACCACTTCGTCTTTCGCCCATTTCACCTTGTCGGCATTGGCAAGGAAAAGATTGATATACTGTATGGCGGAACGGCAGGAAGTCCAACGGTCGGCAGGATTGTTGTTTGCCGTCCACATGCCGGAGGCTATTTTACGCCAGCTGTTTTCCGCATCATTGCTCACAGCGTCATCGGTAGCCACGTCGTTGAAAGAATAGCCTGCGCAGGGTATGCGTGTATAGGCATTTGCCAGTATTCCTTCGGCATATTGCGAATTCTCGTACATATATTCCAGTCCGAGGTTGTTCTCGATAGCCGGTTCGAACAAGTCATCGCATCCGGTCAGACAAGCGGCAAAGGCACATATTGTTATAATTTTCTTCATGACTTATTTATTCTATATTTTTATATTCTACAACGAGAGACCCATCAAAAGTCTACCTTTACACCCAGTGCGTACGAACGGCATTGGGGAGAAGTCCCTACATTCATCTCCATATATTTACGCTCCTTCGCCAAGGTCAACAGACTTGTTCCGTTGGCATAGATTTGTAAACCTTTCACAAGTTTGCCTTTCAGCATAGCAGCCGGGAAGTCGTAAGACAATTGAACACGGTTCAAATCGAAACGTGAAGTGTCGTACAACCAGAAGTCGGAAGCCACAAAGTTCAGGTCGCCACCTTGTGTGGTAAGACGCGGGTATGTGGCGATATCTGCCGTCTCTTCCGTCCAGCGTCCGCGAACCACTTCAGAATATTTGCGATCGCCATACACGTGCATATAACTATTATTCTTCAGTCCTTTGCCACCAAACGATCCGGTGCCTGCCACAAACAATGTGAAGCCTTTGTACTTGGCAGTCAGGTTGAGACCCATCACCCAGGAAGCACCCCACTTGCCCAATACCACCTGGTCTTGCTCATTGATGACACCGTCGTTGTTTTGGTCTACATACTTCAAATCACCGGGTTTGGTATTAGCATTCACCTTTGCCGAGCTTTCCACATCGGCAGCGTCTTTGAAGAATCCGATGCATTGATATCCGCGCAAAGCATCAATCGCCTCACCTTCGGCTTTCAGCCAGTCATATTTCACATTCTCGTCCCATTTGGTGTTCTTGGAGGTGTAGTACATACCCACAAGCCCCACATTCCATTCAAAGTCGCCGTGCTTTTTGCCCACGTTTACACTCAAGTCCACACCCGTACGACGTTGGTTGTTCATGTTGATATAAGGACGCATATCGGACTTCGGATAATAAGTCTGGAAATAAGACGGATAATTTTGGGGCTGCGCCAGCAATCCTTCGGTATTGGTTACGAAGTAATTGGCATTAAGTCTCACCAATCCCTTCCAAAGAGAAGCGTCCAATCCTACCGTAAATTCCTTACGCTTGATGTAGCCGAGGTCGGGGTTTCCACCTTGCAGGAAGTCGGTGGTCTGCATCGAGTTGTTTACCTCGCTCCATCCCCACCACGTACCTGCCTGTGTAAACTTGGTAGCATACATGTAGTAATCACTGATATCCAAATCCTGATTGAGCACACTATAGCCTGCCATCAGTTTCAGGTTATCGAGCCAATCGGCATCTTTGAGGAAACCCTCTTCGGAAAGACGCCATCCCAACGTAAACGAAGGCGAAAGTCCTATCCGGTTGCCTTCGGGCAATTTAGCGGAATGAACCGCTGCCATGCTGAAATCGGCGTAATACTTACCGGCATAGTTATAATCGAGTTGCAAACCCAAGTTGGAATTGCTAGTGCGATGGTAGGTACCCGAATAGGTCTGCTGGCTGCCTTGAGCCAACAACAATGCATTCACATGATGATTGTCGGCAAAAGTGTTCTGATAGCCGAACTGTGCAGAGAAATAAATGGTCTGATACGCCGTACTGCCCGATACGTTTTGCGTACCGGTATGCTTGTCCATATTGTACTTGGTCAATGAAGTAATACGGTCGCCTCCGAAAGCATTGTTCCAAGAGGCTTCATACACTGCATAGTCGTCGTCGATAGAAGTGATGTAAGAAGTTCCGTAGTCTACGGAGAACTGTGTACGGAATGACAATCCTTTCAGTACTTTATACAAATCGAGGTTGATTCCCGCATCAAACTGGAAACGACGTGAAGTAGCTTTCTGATAACCGGACGCATACATGGCAGCAAAAGGATTAGTCATGTTCAACTGCGTACCTCCCAATAGATATTTGCCGTCAATAAGGTAATTGCTATTATTGATCAACGTCCACGAAGCAGCATCGTTTTTATCGACAAACTCAATGGGAATGAAAGGTACAAGAGGCGCCGAACCGGGAGCAGTCGGACGTAACGTAGCCGAGTTAGCCCAGTAGTCTGCCTTATCGTGACGGGAATCGTAGAAGATAGCATTTGCATTTACCCAACCGCTGATCCAGTCGTTCATACGCAAATCCACATTACCGCGGATATTCAGGCGCGAGTTGCGGTTGTTCTTACTTTCACCGAAGTTGAGCAAGTCGTTGGAACTCTCGTAACCGATGTTCGTATAGAAGTTGGCGTAGCGTCCGCCGCCCGAAAACTCGGCCACTCCGTTATAGTCCTGACTTGTCTTCCGAATATAGTCGTCGGAAAAGAAGTTGATGTTCGGATAACGGTAAGGGTTACTTCCGCTTGCATAGTTGTAAATCTGCTCATCCGAGAAAGCGGGATCCAACCCGTCGTTACGCAACGCCTCGTTATACAACGTCATGTATTCGGCAGAAGCCAGATATTTAGGATAACTTTTAGGCACATTGATACCGGCATTGGCACGCGCACTCACCCGCAAGTCTTTATCGCATCCGCGCTTCGTGGTGATAAGAATGACTCCCTTCGCACCACGGCTGCCGTAAAGCACCACGGCTTGCGCTGCTTTGAGGAATGTGATTTGGGCTATTTCGGTAGGACGAATGTTGTTTGCCTCACGAGGAACTCCGTCTACCAATACCAACGCTTCGCCCATGTTCCATAATTGTCCGTTGTAACCTCCCACTAAAGATTGCATATTGTCGAGACTGTACAGCGAATAACTTTTATTAGTCAGTTCCTCTACATTGACGGACGAGACACCACCCATCAAATCCGCCCGGTCCACTGTGCGGAAAGCCACATTCACTTTCTGAGCCAATGTATCAGTCTTCTCCACATCCGTCTGAGCCATCAGCCCGGCAGAAGCAAACAATAGTCCGGCGCTAAGAATTATATTTTTATGAATTTGTTTCATGATATTCTATTTCGTTTAATAAGTCACTTGTTTACCATCCCGGATTCTGATAGAACTCCGGATACAAGGTCACG
Source organism: Bacteroides sp. AM37-9 (assembly GCF_003603455.1). Taxonomy (NCBI): domain Bacteria; kingdom Pseudomonadati; phylum Bacteroidota; class Bacteroidia; order Bacteroidales; family Bacteroidaceae; genus Bacteroides; species Bacteroides sp. AM37-9. The sequence goes on from NZ_QTNF01000001.1 coordinate 301,131, forward strand.
TCAGACAATTTCAGAGGCAACCAGTAATGCTTCTCCGTGAAATTACGCGTCACGATTACCCGATATGTATAGCCGCTTACAGCTGTTTCCTGAGGGTTCTCGGCAAGGTCGCCTACCCGTTGGAAATCGACAGCAGTCTTTTCGGTATAAGGTTTCTTGTCGATAAGCAACCAGCGACGCAAGTCAGTGAAACGGTGTCCTTCGTATGCAAGTTCTACCGCACGTTCGCGGCGAATCTCACTGTTGAACAGATCGATTGAACCGGTATATTTGGCATTGACACCTTCTACTCTCGCACGTTTGCGGATGGTGTTGACTGCGGCCAGTGCCGTAAGTGTACAGTTGGTTGACTTTCCTGTAGACGAGCCGGTAGCATTTGCCGCAGCTTCAGCATACATCAGATAAATGTCTGCCAGACGCATATAGCTGCAATAGATATGCATCTGCGGACTCCATCCCCAGCCATCATCCCATTTATTGGCTGTCACCGGAATAAACTTGCCAAGCAGGAATCCGGTACGGCTTCCGAACTGGTCGTCACGGGCGTTTCCGCCTGTGTAGAGGGATGCAACGGCTAAGTCACCGACCTCCTCCGAATCTTTTTTTGCATCAGATACCATAGGCGAACCGTCGAAGCGAATATCATGATAGAAACGTGGGTCGCGTCCTTTCCAAGGATGAGTCTTGTCCCACTTGGATTCCTGGTCGTCGAGCGGCAATCCATTTGCCATACCGTAATAGTGTACATAGTTGGCTGTGGGCGAGAGTTGCGGATTGTTATCTTTCTTATAGCTGGCAGGCACAAACTGAAGAGCTAAACCAAAAGTTGAGTTTTGCCAGCCATCTGCCACCAATCCTCTGAACAATGCTTCTGTAGAACCCGGCATTTGGGCATTCTTTCCGTATGTGTAGAAGAGGTCGGAATAGTCCTCAAAGTCCACCAAGCTATATTGCGTCTGTCGGTTCTCTACCAGCGTAAGCAACTCCCCGAACGCTTCGGCAGCCTTCCGGCAATATTCCTGATTGTAGGATTCGCTTCCTGTGGACACCTTGTTCATCAACGGACTTCCTGCCCACAGGTAGTTTTTACCTAAATAGCCCAGTGCCATGATTTTGTTGATGCGCAGTTGGTTGTATCCTTTCGTGCTCGGGCTGATAGATGTCTTGTCCCAATCAATAGGCAGCAGATCGGCAGCCATCCGGAAATCATCGGCAGCCTTGTCGGCACATTCGTGATAGCTGAGTCGCGGCTCGTTGAATGTTTCGTTGGGAGGCAACACCTTATCTATATAAGGCAATCCGCCGAAATATTGTATCAGCATGAAATGAAACCACCCGCGGAAGAAATAAAGCTGTCCGGCAATGGCGTTCTTCTGTTCCTGCGTTGCATCGGTAAGCAGGTCCAGATTTGCTAATCCCGTATTACATTTACGGATTCCGTACCAAGAAGCGGGCCACAAGTCGCGGTTCCATCTGAATCCGTCGTTCGGAGTAGTAAAGTCCAGATTCAGAGTTTTGCAATCCATAAATCCGGCCCCCCAGCCGTCGTGTTCAGCCTGCCACCCCCAAAAGTCGCCTTGGTCCACTTTATAGCCCATGTGATAATTGCAGTCTACACCAATCACTTCGTCTTCACCCCAGTTCCAAGAGTTTGACCAGTATTGTTTGGCCATGTCGGGAATACAAGCATAAAGCTCTTCTACAAATCCCTGAAAATTGTGGAAGTCCTTAAAGGCATTTTCCGGAGTGACATCCGATTCGGGTGCCTTGTCCAGATAGTCGGTACACGAAGCAGTCGTACCCGTCAATCCGAGACTCAAACAAGCCATTACAGCATATTTTATAATGTATTTTTTCATAATTCGATGATGTTTTAAAGGTCAAATTTAATACCTAGATTGAAACGACGTACAGTAGGATAAGCACCTTGCGAAGCCAATCCCGTACCTGCAAAGTTCGATTCGCGGTCATCCGGCATACGCGACCATACCCAAAGGTTGTTTCCGTTCAGGAATATTTTAAATCTGTTCAATCCAATTTTCTTTACCCAAGGTTGTGTAAAAGTGTAAGCCACTTCAGCATTCTTCAGACGAATAAACGAACCGTCGTAATGGAAGCGAGTACCTTCATAATAACTCGGAGTAGAATTGATACGAGGCATGGGAGCATCTGCATCAAAACGATCTTTCGACCAGAATACTCCTTCGTCGAATACAGTATTCACGTTATTGTGCAAGGAAGTAAAACCCACATAACGGTTGACGTTGGTCACTCCATAGAACTGTACAAAGCAGCTGAATCCCTTGTAATCGAATCCGATAGTAGCGTTGTACGTATTTTCGGGAGTACCCGTATAGCCGTAAGGAGCGCTGTCGTTGGCATCTATCACGCCATCACCATTATAGTCCATAGTGATATACTGTCCGGGCAATTTCTGATCGTTCATCGTATTGTGTGTAGGCATGGCGAATACTTCGTCCCACGTGTTGGCAAATCCTGCCGTAAGATGAGCGTGGTCTTGTCCGATGGCAAATCCTTCCGACTTCTGGTATGCGGGACGCAACACAGGGTCATCGTATTTGAGAATCTTGTTTTCAGCATGAGTCATATTGAAGTTACCCCACAGACGAAGACCGTTGTTCAATGTTTTATTTACACGAAGTTCCAATTCGTATCCTTTCGTACGCACGCGTCCTAAGTTGGCAGCCGGGGCGGAAATTCCTAAATAACCGGGAGTGGCACGTTTGTCGCCGGCTACAAGAATGTCCGAACGCTTGTCATAGAAAAATTCCAAACTACCGGCAAGCAAACCATCGAAGAAAGCGTAATCAACACCGATATTCTGCTTCAAAGCTGTTTCCCAATGTACATCGGGATTACCTACCGTAGCTTCCTTGTACCAAGTGTAAGGAGACTCGGTTCGATTGTTCAAACCGTGGAAAGACTTACCTCCGTAAGCCCACTGTGTAGCATATAGAAAACGAATACCAAGATTATCGTCACCTACCTCACCGATAGAATAACGTACTTTCAACATATCTACCCACTTACGGAGAGGCTTGAAGAATCTTTCTTCGCTTATCATCCAGCCCAACGCACCTGAGTTAAACAACTCGAAACGATAGTCGGGACTAAACTTCTCGGAACCGTTGTATGCACCGTTGTATTCCAAGAAATAACGGTTGCCATAACTATAAGTGGCGCGGAACGCCCAGTCTTCACGATAGTGAGGGAATTCGCTACCAGTGCTTCGTTCGGTACGGTTGAACACTCCCATGGCGCTGACATCGTGGTCACCGAACTTGCCGCTCCATGACAATTGTCCTTGATAAAAAAGATTGCGTTGAGTAGACCAGTCCCGCACAGCACCACCTGCTGTAGACCACAAGATACCTTCCTGAAAATCGAGTCCGGTTTTAGAGTCGGTTTGCGCGTTGCTATAATGCACCTCGCCTGTTTCCGGATCTATCCATTTGGTCTGCGTCCCGTGATTCAAGTCATTGACACCACGACCGGCTTCCACAAACACGTTGTCCCACGAAATCATGGCACTTGCACGTAATCCTTTTACGAGGAAACTCAAATCCTGTTCCAATACAAAGTCAGTATTGACGCGGGTAGTAGTAAGCATTTCATAGCCTGCATTGGCGAGATTCAACACAGAGTTCGGCGCACCTTGCGAATTGGGCTTGTAGTATCCCCACGTACCGTCGGAATAACGGGGCAAGAAAGCGTCTGACGGAGAACTGTAGGCAGCCTGCCACAACTGCGAGGCACCAAATGAATCGTCGGCAACTCCCCACGGTGATTTCTTCACACCGTAAGAACCGAAAATATTGGCTTTCAATACGGTAGTTTTGGTAATCTTGAAGTCCAAATTACTACGTGCATTAATACGGTTGAATCCGTAACCTGCCTGATAACCACGGTTATTGTCCCATTCGCGGAACAAGTCACCTTCATGCAGAAAGTCTACCGCAGCGAAATATTTGACGTGGCGTGTACCACCCGACAGGTTGATGCTCGGATTGTATGACATGGCATAATCTTTGAAAAGCTCTTTCTGCCAGTCAACGTTCGGATAACGTTCGGCCTCTTCCAAATTAGCAGGATGGCGATATTTGTCAATCGTCTCCATCGGCAATATTTTATTCCAAGAAGCAGGATTCAAGCCTAACTCATATTCGGCAGCCTGATTACGCACATACAACGCATCCGCCGACTCCATTCTTCCCGGCAGAGCAGAAACCACTTTAGCCGTCATGTTCATACTTACGTCAATCTTGGCCCGACCTTCGTTACCGCGCTTAGTGGTTACAAGAATGACACCATTGGCACCCTTCACACCATAAACAGCAGTTGCCGACGCATCCTTCAATACAGATATAGACTGTACAGAACTCATGTCCACACTGCTCATCGGACGTTCGATACCGTCCACAAGGATAAGCGGTTCGCTATTATTCCACGAGCTAACGCTACGAATTACAATTTTCGGGTCTTCGTCACCCGGCATACCAGTAGAGGCAGAAGTCACCACACCCGGCAAATTACCCGTCAATGCCGCACCCACATTCGACACACCACCTGCACGCTGTAATGTCTCACCAGTGGTTTGTGCAATAGCACCTACCACAGACGCTTTCTTTTGTTGTCCGTAACCCACCACAACCACTTCTTCCAGTTGCTTGGTGTCATCTTCCAATGTTACTTTAATAAGACCTTTAGAAACCACTTTTACTTCCTGCGGTTTCATTCCTACATACGAAACAATAAGGACAGACTTCTCACCGGGCACAGTCAATACAAAATTGCCATCTATATCTGTGATTGTACCTATTGAACTATTACCTTTTAAAGTTACTGAGGCTCCAATGATTGTCTCACCATTACTGTCAAGAACCGTTCCCCTCACCGTTATCCCTTTCTGTGCTGATGCTGTTACAAAACTAAACAACATAAGGAGAAACAGGTAAGGAATTTTTTGAATTTTCTTCGTTACATTTTTCATTACCATTAGTTTAAGATGTTAATTAACTACATTGTTTTCTAATCATCATTCTTTTTTAATTGCATTAGCTATCATTATAAATATCACCCATAGTTGCTAGTATTAGATTTATATAAAAAAAATAATTATTTGCAAGTAGCGTATAATCCAATTGTAGTACCGGTAAATCCACCAGCCGTTGTAGTAGAGAGATAACTGGAATCTACATCTTTACAAAGCAGTTTCCAGCTTTTTTCACCATCAATAGAATAATAGAAGTCGTAACCAATTCCTTGAGATACTAATTTCAAATATACCTCATTTGTATCTGCGTCTATTTCATCTGAAGCCAATGTCTGTTCCTTTTCACCGATTTGTTTCAGAGAAATATTTTTATTCTCACCCACTTTATTCAAGCAGAAGAAATATTGATGCGCCTCATCTTTAAACAATAACATTCCGGCTGTTTCCTTATCGTTAGAAGGATTGAACAACATACGGGTAGCACATTCAAATTTATGATGTTGTAACCGACGGCAGACAAATGCCGGAGTTTTCTTTTCCGTAGAGCTAATATCTGCACACTTCAAGGTCAGGTATCCGGGTGTTTCCGTCAATGAATATAAATCGGAAGCAGAAGCTCTCAAAGTCATCCAAGTCATATCAAGTACAGGAGAATCAAAGTTCTCTATTAACTCGAAGTTACCATAAGTAACTATCGTATCGCGTTTCGCACCTTCACGTTTTACAATCATAGGTACTAAATCATCTCCTTGTGTCATGTACGGGAATCCATCTTCACTCCATTTCACCGGCATCATAAATGTTTCACGTCCCAAATTCTCAAACTGATTATTAATAGGGCGACAAGCCAGAAAAACAGCCCACCAATCTCCCTCTTTTGTTTGAATCAAGTCTGCATGACCAGCACAGGTTACCGAATTAGGACGGTCAGAATTCAAATGTCTTTGCGTCAGAATCGGATTGTTTTTCCATGGAAGAAATTTACCCATCGGAGAATCACCACGGAAAATCACTTCCGAATGCCAGTTACCCGTTCCACCTTCGGCGGACATCAAGAAATACTTTCCATTTATTTTATATAAATGAGGACCTTCTATCCAAATTGGTTTGTCTGCCGGTTGAGCTCCTTTGTTTACAAGAATCTTACGAGGACCGATCGTCTTATCTGTTTTCACATCAAACTCTTGTATGCGTATAGTACGGTGGCCGCTATATTCAGGTTTATTATCCGGAGCCTCATCATTATTAACAATATATGCCTTACCATCTTCATCAAAAAAGAAAGAAGGATCAATACCTCCGACCTCCGGCAACATGACGGGTTCCGACCATTCACCAAACGGGTCTTGCGTCTTAACAAAGAAATTTCCGGCTCCGACATTGGTTGTTACCATATAATATGTCTTGTTATACGGATTATAAGAAATAGCCGGAGCAAAAATACCACCACTCACTTTCTGTCCTTCCATATTCACTAATTGCGAAGCACGGTTCAACACATGCCCTATCTGTTTCCAATTCACCAAGTCTTTGCTGTGAAAAATAGGAACACCGGGGAAATAAGTGAATGTAGATGTTACTAGGAAATAATCACCTTCTCCATTTGTACAAACACTAGGATCAGAATACCATCCCGGCAAAATAGGATTATAGAAATAGTCTTCACCTGACAGAGGATTGGAAATATAAAAATCATCATTTCCTTTATAAGAAAAATAATCAAAGAGAGCCACAGATTTTCCAATAGCCGGTAATTGTTGTTCTTTCTTTGAGTTACATGACATCATTGTTATCCCCAACATAAATATGGAGAGCCGGACGATTGACATTAATTGTATTACCTGTGTATTCTTCATAATACCTCTTATTTTCTTTATAATCAAATATGAATTACTGATCTTTTTCTGCAAAGATATGCCAGCTTATAAAACTACAAACATAATTATGTTACGGGCTTCTTTTCCTAAATAACATCTTCATTTTCAATGTTACATCTATCTTTCCCCTTGTAGCACACCCAAATAATTATGCTGATTATAAGCACATTACAATCTCATTTTTTTGAATAAAAGCTATTCAAATTCCCAATAATCCAGATTGAAAAGTTTGTTTCCTTTCTCTCCTTTAAAGCAGAAATAAAGATCATGTACACCCTTTGCATTCTTTATCCGGCATGACATCTGTTTATATATATCCAGTCCTCCTGTTGGTGATATACTGACACAGCCTATTACCGGACCTTCCGTGCTGTCCAGACGAATTTCTATCATTCCGCCTTTTTCAACACAAGCTGCGCTTACACTGAATTTCTTTGCTCCCTTCTTGCCAAAGTCGACACCACGCACACACAGATATTCATTATCATCAATATCGGTTATATACAAACCACCATTCTTATGATTTTCAGCTTTCAGACCATATCCCCAAGCCATCGTTTCGGCTTCCACTCTACGGTAAGGATTAAAGTTTTCAATCTGTTCCAGTTTCGTCTCCTGCCAATAAGGAACTTCCTTAATGGTTCCATCCGGATTATAATGCATTTTTGCAACAGATACCGAACGACGTTCTTTATGGTCGAAAGTCTCCAGATGAAGCAAATCATAATTTAGGCCGAACACATAAGAACTGCCTTTATAATCAATAATTCCGGGATGATTTCCTCTGGTTCTTTCCGTTGGACGCATAATATATCCTTTTGTACTCCATGGTCCGGTAGCTTTGTCGCTCATAGCATAGCCAATCCCTTCCGGACAACAAGTAGAAGCAAAAGCCATATAATAATGACCGTTACGTTTATATACCCACGGACCTTCCTGATAATGTTCCGGTTTATCAGCCAATTTGACTATTTCCCCCGAATATGAAATCATATCTTCATTCAGTTTCACATAATAAACATTCGGATTGCCCCAATACATATACGCTTGTCCGTCATCATCAATAAATACGGTAGGGTCAATATCATCCCAATGCTCTTTTTGCCAAACTAATGGTTTATTCAAAGGGTCTTTAAAAGGACCGTAAGGAGAGTCGGATACCAATACGCCAATACCATTACCGTGAATCGGGCAATACATGTAAAACTTGCCATTACGTTCGATGACCTGTTCTGCCCAGGCACCATTATCACGTTTCACCCAATCAAAACTCTTCAGAGAAGCGACCGCTCCGTGATCGGTCCAATTCACCATATCAGTGGAGGTATAAAGCAACCAGTCCAACATTTTGAATCCTTCGGCATCATCCTCATCATGGGTTGTATAAAGGAAAACGGTATCGTTATATACCATCGGAGCCGGATCGGCAGTATATTTTGTTTGTATAATAGGATTTTGTGCAGTTCCAGAAGTAGCGGCAGTGATTGCCAACAAAAACGACACGCCTAAAAATTTAAAGTTTCTCATATTCTTTTATTTAAAATGGTTATTTGGTTATTAATACTCCACCATTGCAAGGAATAGCCAATTGTAATTCTTGTTTCTTCCCTATTTCTATTTGTTTCACACCACCCTGCAATGCCTTATCATCACTAAATAGTCTCACCTTTTCTCCATTGGAGAACATCGGCAAATTAACTTTAAGTTTCAGTGTTTCCTTCTGCGCATTTACTCCGGCAATATACCATTTGTCACCATGACGACGGGCAAGAATAACGTATTTACCAGGATAACCGTCAATGAAACGTACTTCGTCCCAAGTCGTTGGAACCTCTTTCATAAAATCAATTGCCCACGACGGAGCATCGGTCAGGTTATTCGGTGCCAAAGCGAAATGCTGTACCGGACTCTGAAATAGCACCGCCGTAGCCAGTGCGTAGACATCTGATGTCACCCGCCGGCTTCCCCGTGGGGCATTATCCGCATTATAATATTTGTTCAATGCACTACCTCCAAAATCCATGCTACCTACCGTGTTACGGATAAACGGATGTAAGGTAGCATTAAAGGCCTCATTATCACAGCTGCCTTGAGAGAAATGAAGATTTTCACTAGCCAATACAGCCTCACTCGATGCGAAGTTAGGATACATACGTTCCCAGCCACGAGGCAAAGTGCATCCATGAAAAATAACCAGAAGGCCGTACTCGTTTGCATCCGACAAGATATCCTCATACAACTGCATAGTCATTTGCTTGTCACCTCCGAAAAAGTCAACTTTTATTCCACGAATGCCAATGCTTTGCATCCATTTCATCTCCTTACGTCTGGCTATCGCATTATCCATGATACTTCTCGGAGTTTGCGGAGCATCATTCCAATACCCATTCGAATTATACCACAAATAAAGAGCTACCCCTTTGTTCTTCCCATATTTAGCCAATTCTTCAATTTTATCACGTCCTATTTGCTTATCCCACAAAGCATCCACCAACACGGACTGATAGCCCATTGCTGCCGAGAAATCAATATACCGGAGTTGCTCTTTATAATTAGTACTTCCATCCATACCGATAATCCAGCTCCATGAACCCCTGCCATACGTATACTCTCCTTTTGCCTGATAAAGCGGTTTTACAACATCAAAAGGAACGGTTGTCTCCACTATTGGAGCCAAAGTCTTGCCCACAGTAATAGTACGCCAAGGCGTCTCGCCCGGCAATGCTATCCCCGGAGAAACTGTACCATTCCCATTTGCTTCACCTTCTTGCGGAAATCCAATGGTATACACCCCTTCTTTGTGTCCCAACAGACGGCTCGCACAATATCCACCATTTACTCCCGTTTCGGAAACAAGCACCCAACCGTTATCTCCATTACGGAACAGACAGGGAAATGTGTATCCTTCTCCCCAGCCATTTTTGCCTGCGACATCATCTGCCGTATAAGACGTCTCATAACTTGGAGAAGTACGGGCAAATCCCCCCATCGGTTTACTTTGCGGACAAAGAAAAGTGGTGGTTCCGTCAGGAAACGCAAATCCTGTAGCTTCTTTCTTAATCACGCAACTTAGTGTCTCACCTTGCGGATACATCCTATATTTAAAAGCAACATCGTTATTACTTATGCGGAATATAACATCATAAATTGTTTTCCCTTGTTGCGTAAACGAAAATACAGCTTCATTCGCCACATAATGTACCTTACTCTTTTTAATAGAAGCCAACTCGTATGTTTCATCTATTTTATTTGTTGAAACATTCTTCTCCAGCGACATCCCCGATGAGAAATCTCCTATATTTGCAATCATCCCCAATGGAGATGGTTTCAAAAAGAGAACATTGTCATAACTAACAGAATAAGAGGGTCTTCCATCCATATCTGCGACTGTTACTACCAGCTTTCCATCAGGACTTGTTATCTGTTTATTTTCTGCACTTGCAACGCTACTACCCAATAACATAGCCATTACTATAAAAAACTTCACCATATTTCTACTTTTTAGATTCTTCTCTATTGGCATAATCACACATTCTATTACAATCAAAACTTTACAGAAATAGCCTTTCCATTATAATCGACGTTTTTTTGAGTCCCGTCCTGGAGAGTTACAGTAAACTTACAGTTCTTCAACATTCCCTCATACGCACCTTTTCTTGCTCCTATCGTCAATTTACAAGATGTATTATTCCACGAGATTGGAATTTCCGTATAAACGCCTTTTTCGTAGTTGTAATTATCAAATTCATCTTCATATAAAATGAAGTTTCCATTCGCACCCGCATACACCTTCAGTTCAAGATGATCCCACGGTTTTTCAGTTGCATACTGAACTTGTGGACCGACAGGAATAATACTACCCGCTTTTACATACAATGGAATAACATCAAGTGTAGTCTCTTTGGTAATTTCCTTTCCGCCTTCGTGTTTCTCGTTCGTCCAGAAGTCATACCATAGCGTTCCTGCCGGTAAGTATATGTTAGTAGGTTTCGTTTCCATGAAATCCACAGCAGCGTCAGTTTTTGTTTTTTTCGCTCCATCTCTGTTCCATCCTTCTTCTTCGGAGACTTTTACCACAGCTTCCGGTGTATATTGTGCATGAGTAATCGGAGCCACAAGGATCGATTTTCCAAACATATATTCGTCATTGATATCCCACACCTTTCTGTCATCTACAAAATCCATCATCAAAGCGCGCATAAAACTCGATTGACGATTGCTTACCTCCCAAGAAGTAGAATAAATATAAGGCAACAGAGAGTAACGTAAACCTATCATCTTCTCGATAGCATCATATACAGGCTCGCCTTTCTTTCCGAACTTATAGATTTCCCTATAAACATCCGTCCCGTGCGAACGCATCATCGGATTGAACGTTCCAAACTGCAACCAACGCACATAAAGCTCCTGATACAATGGATTTTTTGAAGCACTATCATCATTCCAGCTTTTATTATAATGTCCTGCAAAAAAGCCACCAATATCACTATTCCAGTGAGGCATACCACACAAAGAAAAGTTTAATCCGGCAGGAATCTGATTTCTAAAACTCTCCCATGTGGAAGCGACATCACCACTCCATACATTTGCACCATAACGTTGCTGCCCCAAGAATCCGGAACGGGTTAAAATAAACACGCGTTTGTCCGAAGTCACTGCACGCTGATGGTCGTAAACCCCTCCGACAGTCATCAACGGATAAGCATTGCGCACCTTACGGAACGAGCCCAGATAGGTTTTGGTATCCATATCCTCCGGCTTCCAATCCAGATGATCGGGTTCGGTAGAGTCCATCCACCAGGCATCCATTCCCAGCTTGAAAATTCCATCATTCAGATATTTCCAATAAATATCACGTGCTTCGGGATTGTAAGCATCATACACCCTTACACCGGAAGGATATTCCATGTTGGGGGGCCATGACTCCAATCCCGATTGCGGCCAGGTAGTGAAGTTAAACAACATACCTTTTTTGTCCAATTCTCTATAAGGTTTGGTCATCGGTCCGAATGACGACCAGATAGATATAGCCATGTGTGCGTTCATCGCATGGACATCCTCCATCATCTTTTGAGGATTATTGAAAGTCGGATTCTGAAAATCCATCGCATTCCACAAATAGTTATGCCCCCAATATTGCCAATCCTGAATAATACCATCCAAAGGAATACCCAATTCACGATATTTACGAACAACGTCTACCACTTCCTCCTGGCTTTTATATCTTTCTTTACTTTGCCAGTAACCATAAGTCCATAAAGGAAACATCGGCGCTTGCCCGGTCAGGTTGCGTACCTGTGCTATAACACCGTCGGCATTTTTCCCATACATGAAGTAATAATCCACACAGTCACCTACTTCAGAACGGAAAGATGTTTCAACTTCGTTATCCGTAAAAAGAGTCGGCGAATAGTTATCCCAAAACACACCATATCCTTTAGTAGACTGGAAGAAAGGTGACACATCTTCAACATTTCCCTGTATCAGATTTTTAGTCATGTTCCGCTGAATCATCTTTCCATTTTGCAATTGTCCCAAACCATAAATGGCTTCCTCCTTATCTAATACAAAAGGTTGATAAACCTGATAAGTTTTTGTCCCGGCATCATCGAAATCGATAAACTGCATACCGGATTTCTCTGCCAATAACGACTTGCCATCCTTTGAGCAATAAGAAACAATTCCCGTTCCGGTGTCCACACTGACACTTAGTTCACTGGTGTTCAATACAATCTTATTATCTTGCATATCAGCCTTGAAATTCACCTTTTCGGGTTTGGCAATTACAGAAAGACTCTGTTTTTCATAGGCAACCCCTTCCGGAGACTTTATTACTCTCGCCACAGCAGGCGCAAAGAATTGTATTTCTATATCCACTGCATTTACAGTGGTTTTGATGCCGGACGATGTTTTCTGATAGTTCTGTGCGAATAAGATATTTGTGCTGAAGCATAAACATATACCCCAAAATAGATGATGTATTTTCATAATTATGGAATGATAAGGTTTCTAATTAATTACCAACAGATGTTGCATACAGTCCGATCATTGCTCCTGTAAAGCCACCAGCCACATTGGTAGAAAGAATATCACCGGAAACGGTTTCTCCTACATTTGTAAAACTTTTGCCATCAATCGAATAATTAAAACGATAATCATCTCCATTGGCTGCTACTTGCAGTGTCACAGGTTTCTCTATTTCTATTTTCACCTCAGCCAGGACACTCGCTTGTCCTTTTTCGGTTCTTTGCAGCATCAGGTAATAGTCTTTTCCCTTTTTAGTGATACCGAAAACATAGTGATATCTTTCATTTTGGTAACATGTTATACCGGCAAAATCTTTCTCATTTTTCGGTTTGTACGCCATGGTCGCTGCCGCTGTAAATTGATTATGCTGCTGACGGTAGAACAAGGTAGAAGTAGGTTTCACTTCATTGATATTTGAGGTAAAAGGGATGATCCGCAACCCTTTATCGGTCATCTCAACGAAATCTTCACGAGGACCTCTAAGACCAATCCATCTTAAGTCTAATGTTTTATCAGAGAAATCATCCTTAAAGACAAAGTTGCCACTAGGCAAATAACCGTTTTCCCCTGTCTGGTTCTCTACTCCCGAAGGCATCTTCAATGTAGGTTTCATAGGGATAAGCCCATTCTCGAAAACGGGAAATGTTCCGCTCCAGTCCACCGGAAGAATAAAAGTTTCGCGTCCGGTATTCACTCTGTTCTTCTCATTGGGGCGTATTCCTAAAAATACACCATAATATTTTCCGTCGGGTCCCTCCACTAAGTCTGCATGACCAGCCCAGTCTACTTTATCCGTCCGGTTTGCAGGAAAATAACGTTGAGTTAAAATAGGATTATTATTTGCCGGAAGATAAGGTCCTTTCGGATGATCACTTACAAAAATGACTTCGCTATGCCAACCTCCGGTTCCTCCTTCGGCACACATTAAATAATAACGTCCATCTTTTTTATAGATATGAGGAGCTTCAATCCATATCGGCTTTTCTTCTATATTGACGCCACCGTTTACTATGATCCGGTCCGTTCCCGGAACCACTTTATCATTCTCCACATCATAATCCCATATTTTTATGACACGGTGTCCTGAGTAACGTTCTTCTCCCTGAGCAGGAGCATCATTATGTACCACGTATGCCTTGCCATTATCATCAAAGAAGAGAGAAGGATCAATGCCTTCAAATTGTAGTTTGATCGGATCACTCCAGCCATTCTCCGGATTCTTTGTCTTTACCACCATATTTCCAAAGCCACCTGAAAATTGAGTGGTTATCATATAAAACGTATCATTATTGGGATTATATCTTATAGCAGGAGCATATACACCTGCACTAATACCACAATCTTCAACCTTTAATTGTGACGTTCTGTCCAGCACATGACCGATTTGTTTCCAGTTGACCAGATCATTAGAATGGAAAATAGGCACCCCGGGAAACATAGCAAAAGATGAGCACACTAAATAATAATCATTACCTTTCCGCGTTATACTCGGATCGGGATAGCAACCCTGCAAAATAGGATTATAGAACTCACCCAGCTTTAAAGGATTGTTTTGATAAATAGCATCCTCCCCCTGATAAATAAATTGCGTAAAGACAGGAGCATTTTTTGTTATTTTACCCTTACCACTCACCTCCATATTAAAAAACAGCATAAAAAATACGACAAGACCCACGGATTGCCAGCCCGACAAAATCAATTTTAATGTTCTCATATTATCACTTTTTATTTTCTATAATTTTCTGTTCTATAGTAGTGTTTGCAAATGTATCGATTCGGTTTTATCATATATGTACAATCATGATACAGGCATCTATATACAGGTTACATTTATCACAGACATGTAACATGATTCTTTTCTGATGTAACAAAAAGCCTCAAAACAGAAAAATGGTAAGATAAATAACTACATTACCTATTATTTCAGCACTTTTATTCCCCATCATGTAAAAGACTGAATATCAAATATTAGCAAATATTCATTTTCCTTTAAAGGAAAGCCCCCGTTGGTTTAAAAGAAACGGAGGCTTGGTTTAAAAGAAACGACCCGTTCCTTTTAAAGGAACAAGGTCGTTCTTTCTTTATTCATTCAATAAATAAATCCGGATTGTCTATCTGTAAAAATAAACAAAATTCCAAAGCGGTATTACTGTACGTTCATTACAATCGTTTTCAACTTATTTCTATCAGAAGTTCCTCCATACAGTAATTCATAAGTACCTTCCAACGGACGCATCGTATTCGACTCTACATCAAACCATTCAAAGTTCTCACCGGTAAGAGGAATAGCTACTGATTCAGTTTTCCCTGCCGGAATATGAACGCGTTTGAAGGCACGCAAGGTATAACGGGGACCTTCCTTATCACCCGGACGTCCCAAATAAACCTGAACCACCTCTTCTCCATCACGTTGCCCGACATTGCTTACCGGAATAGTCAATACTACATTTTCACCTTTAGCGATTGTATTCTTGCTCAATTTAGCTTCTCCATAAGTAAAGTCAGTATAACTCAACCCATGACCGAATGGGAAAAGTGGTTGCTGTTGCATATATCGATAGGTACGTCCCTTCATGGAATAGTCTTCAAAGTCCGGCAATTGATTCACATCCTTATAGAAAGTGACCGGCAGGCGTCCACCGGGATTATACTCTCCCCAAAGAGCATCAACGATAGCTGTACCACCCGCCTGTCCCGGATACCATGCCTGCAGAATCGCTTCACAAGTAGTCGTTTCGGGCACTAATCCGATAGCTGAACCGGAATAATTGATAAAGACAACCTTTTTACCAGCCTTCTTCAAAGCTTTCAACAAATCACGTTGAACGTCCGGAAGTTCAATATCCGTACGGTCACCACCCTTAAATCCGGGAACTTCTACCGGCATTTCCTCACCTTCCAGACTTGGAGAAATTCCACCAGCAAAAAGAATCACATCAGCATCCATTACTCTCTTCACTGCGAAGTTCAAGTCGATCCCGACCTCTTTGCCCAAATCAAAATCAAGTGTAGCCCTTTCATTCCGTTGTTTGAATAAAATCTCGATATGATACTCTTTTCCAGCCTTCGCCTGTAACGTATAGAGGTTCGTCGGATTCTTAACATATATTTTCCGAGCCACTTGCTCACCATTTATAATAAGAGTCACTTCACCATCCAGTTGGAAACGGAAAGCAACATCACCGGACTGCGAAGGACGAAAGACAGATTCATAACGAGCCGAGAAATTAGTTATTTCCACACCGGGCGCAAATGTAGTAGCCCCTGTTGTCGCAAAATGGAACGGAGTGGAAATCTGATCGGTAGCAACCATTTCCCCTTCACGATCACGATTATTCCAATATTCTGCCAAGAAACCGGGTTTACCATTTATGCTACATTCATCAAACAGGCTTTGGAGTGTCTTTCCATCCACACGGTCACAACCCGGTTCGTATATGATTTGTCCTTCCGGTAGTTTGGCACGGACAGCTTCCAATAAGGTAACCGTATGTGCCGGAATACCGTTATAATTTCCCCACTGCATCACGGAGTCATTGGCATTAGGTCCCATAACGGCTACTTTCAGATTGGTATTCAGAGGCAGGATGTTGTTTTTATTCTGCAAGAGCACCAATGATTCACGGGCCATACACAAAGCCAATGCCTGATGTTCCTTACTATTCAACACAGAGGTTGGAATTTCCGACCAAGCCGGTTGTTCGTCCATTTCTCCCAGTTCAAAACGTGCTGTCAACAAACGTTTCAATGAAATATCTATTTCTTTTTCGTCAATCAAACCAGCTTTTACAGCATCCGCCAGTGAAGCATATTCACTTCCACATTCAAGGTCTGTACCCGCCCGCACGGCAGCGGCCGAAGCGTGTTCCTTGTCCGGGTGAGTCCCATGCGTTCCCGGTCTATAGAAATCGGAGATCGCTCCACAGTCAGAGACTACAATGCCTTTGTATCCCCATTCATCCCGCAATATTTGCATCAACAGGCGATTGCTGCCACAACAAGGCTCTCCCTCAAAACGATTGTAGGCACACATCACTTCCTTTACATGTGCTTTCTGTACCAAATCTTTAAAAGCAGGCAGATAGGTTTCCCATAAATCCCGGGGATCTATATTCTCCGCATCAAAACTATGCCGGTTCCACTCCGGTCCTGAATGAACGGCAAAGTGCTTGGCACATGCGTGCAACTTATCATACCCGGCATCTTCCGGTCCTTGCAAACCACGGACTACAGCCATTCCCATTTGTCCTGTCAGATAAGGGTCTTCACCATAAGTTTCCTGACCACGTCCCCAACGAGGGTCACGGAATATATTGACATTCGGTGTCCAGAATGTTAATCCCTGATAGCGTTTCAGCACGCCGCTTTCACCGAAAATACGCGATTTTACGCGAGCCTCATCGGAAGTGGCATTGAACACTTCATATAATAATGAATCATTAAAAGAAGCTCCCATACCGATAGACTGGGGAAAAACAGTAGCCAATCCGGCACGTCCCACACCGTGCAACGCCTCATTCCACCACTCATATTCTTTAATTCCCAGTCGAGGGATAGCAGGTGACGCATTTTGCATGATTGATACTTTTTCTTCCAAAGTCAACCGGGGCAACAAATCCTCCGCCCGTTGTTCCGCCGTTAAAGAAGTGTCCTGGTAAGGCAGCAATTGCTTACATGCCGAAAATGATAACACCAAACAAACACCCATAATCAGTATCCAACCTCTTTTCATAATATTATACTTATTAGTTATGATTAATTTGGAAACAAAAATAGCCTATTTTCCAATAAAACAATGTTTCATTGGTTACAAATACATATTTGTGTGTTACATTGACGCATCACAGAACGAATAATCAAAAGAGTCCACATCTACATAACCGCCTACAGAACGTGTAGCATAGTTAAATATGGCAAACTTACTGCCCATAAACATACGGGTGTAGTCAAATTTCATCTTGACAGGCAGACCAACAGGTATCCATGCTTTCCCATCAAGACTATAAGAAAAACGAGCCTCATCCCGTCCATTGGTAAAGTCACCTTCCACACGCAAGTAGACAAGCTCTTTGTTAAGAGGTATACGGGCTTGTTCGGTCATATCCACACGGCTAATGGCACGCTTCGTTTTCTCAAACACGCTTTTCTGTTCACTCATCACAAGAGACAGTTTATTTCCGTTCTTTTCAATCGTAAGCACACCGCTGTCACCATTAAAAGCCGATAATCCTGCACGGTCACCATCTTTCATCCCCCCCAGAGAGAGACTGACAGTGCCCATACATTTCGGTCCTACCATACGTTGGGTCAACGTATTGGGAGCAACAAACAGGTTATCTACCACACGGGAGGTTTTCAAACGCAGAAATCCGGGACGGTCGGTAAGACTCCATGCCTGATCGACGGGGTTATGATTCCACTGCCAATAGAGGGAAAGCCCGGAAGCGGAAAAATCATCCGAACCGCAGATACCATCCATTGACATATACGACAAAGTGGTATCATTCGGAATGCGCCCATCCTTGTCTCCCAGCATAGGCCAACCATCTTCCGTCCATGTACAAGGCATAAGACACGGCACACGTCCTACGCCACCACGATCCTGAAAAATCAGTCCGTACCATTCACCGTTTTTCCCGTCTACGATGCATCCCTGACCAACACCGCCATGCCCGTCGAACTCCGTTTCAAGAATGACACGCTTTTCGTAAGGTCCGGTAATCTTATCGGCACGATAGCATACTTCACGACGCAGACGGCCGGGAATACTCCAATCCATAGAAATCATCAGCAAGTAATATTTCCCATTATACTTGATGACGGAACTACCTTCCAACAGACCTTGTTCGTCAGCATCCCGTTCAAATATTTGCTGATTGATGCCACCGGGAAGTACATCGGTCAAATCGGTTTTCAACTCCGTAAGCTGTCCCGTACTGTGAAAGAGATACACCCGCCCGTCATCATCAAACAGAAGCGAACCGTCATGGAAATGCGGAGGACGCGAAAGAAGTTTCCAGGGACCGGCCGGATCTGTCGCAGTATAGACAAACCCACGTCCGGGCGCGCCATTGGCTGTAAACCAGACATAGAATTTACCGTCATGATAGCGGATAGATGATGCCCATTGTCCTTGCCCGTAAGCAGTGCCTTCGAGCAAATCATAACGAGGACCATCGTCAATGCGAGAAAATACGTAGCTGATAGTTTCCCAATGTTTCATGTCCGGCGAACGCATGATAGGCGCCCCCGGCATCAGGTGCATAGTAGTGGAAACCATGTAAAAGTAATCGCCTGCGCGACATACTGACATATCGGGCACGTCAGCATAAAGAATAGGATTACGGTATTGTGCTCCGGCTGATAGCGGGAAGAACAATGTAAAAAGAGTACACAGCAGAATAGTGTTGATTTTTGTTTTCAGCATAATCATCGTTTTTTTATTAACTGGCTACATTATCTATTATTTGAAAGCTAATTATTTAAAATGTTCCTTGTTATCTTCCACATCACAAAAATAGAAAATGCAAACAGATATATTGCCCAAAGTATGCTACATGATTTCTTTGTGATGCTACATATCGAATGAAGAATGTTACATCTATATTTACTCATGTTACATCACCCTATCTCCCAAAGAGAGGAGACTGTATTCAGCCTCCTCTCACTTATTACATACCCGAACAACAGGTATCAACAACTATTCTTATTACAAGAACTTATCAGAACTCAACCAGTATGCGGAACACCTTTCCCGGATTAGCCGTCCATTCCTGCATAGCTTCCAAAGCTCCTTCCGGTTTGGCAATCTTCGAAATCAGTTCTTCTACCGGACAGTTGCCTTCTTTCATATAATTGATAACCGCACGGAAATCTGCCGGCAACGCATTTCTGGAACCACGGATATCCAGTTCTTTCTGAACGAAATATTTTGTTTGGAAAGCTACTTCGCTCTTGGCATAACCGATGCAAACGACCCGTCCTGTAAAACCCACTTCATCCACCGCCATCACATAAGTGACCGGACTGCCGACAGCTTCAATCACCACATCGGCACCGAAGCCCTCCGTTATCTGTTGCATCCGTTCGTGTACATTTTCTGTCTTGGAGTTAATCACATAAGAAGCACCTACCTTTTTCGCCAGTTCCAGTTTCTCGTCATCCAAGTCGACAGCAATGACCGTTGCCCCTCTCAAAGCAGCACGTACAATGGCACCGATACCAATCATACCGCAGCCAATAACCATCACATATTCATTATCGATCACCTGCGCACGAGATACCGCATGGAATCCGACACTCATCGGCTCAATCAACGCACAATCGCGAGGAGAGATATTACCAGCCGGAATAATCTTCGTCCAAGGTAAAACTGCATATTCGCACATCACTCCATTGCGCTGTACCCCTAACGTTTCATTATGCTCACAGGCATTGACACGACCATTACGACAGGAAGCACATTTACCACAATTGGTATATGGATTCAATGTCACGTTCATCCCTTTTTCGAAGCCGGCCGGAACATTCGGACCAATCTCCTTAATCACCGCTCCTACCTCATGTCCCGGGATTACCGGTAACTTCACCATTGGGTTACGTCCTAAAAAGGTATTCAGGTCGGAGCCACAGAAACCCACATACTTGATTCTTACTAATACTTCACCGACACCAACGGTCGGTTTTTCCAGTTCAACCACCTTCATTTCGGAGGGATTGACAATTTGAACTGCTTTCATTGGATATGTTTGATAAATAAATTTATTAATCGATTACTTTATAACCTTTCCAGCCGTAATATGCACAGAAGACAAAACAAATCATCGGTACACAATAGGCCATATAATAGATATGCTCATTGGCATGCATGAAATAAGCCGTCAACTGTGGCAGGCAGGCATTGCCGACAATAGCCATTACCAAAAATGCCGAACCGCTCTTTGTCTGACTCCCCAGTCCTTTTAGCGCCAATGAGAACTGCGTGGGGTACATTATAGACATAAAGAAAGAGATAGCCAACATTGCGTATAGCCCGATCATACCTCCCCATATCATCACTACCCCGCACAAAAGAATATTCATCAAGGCGTAAACCAGTAGCATATCCTGTGGACGGAATTTCACCATCAATCCGGTACCGATCCAACGCCCCAAAAGAAATGCGAGCATATACAATCCGAAGAAGGTAGTCGCCGTATCTTCCGGCAATCCGGCATAAGTACAACAGTAAACCAGGAACAGACTGTTTATCGCCGTCTGTCCGCCGTTATAGAAGAATTGCGCAATCACTCCCCACCGCAAGTGTGAGTGCTTCAATACACCGAAGTCTATCAGTTTTTCTTTCTGGCTACCCTCTTTCGTTTTACCCGAAGAAGTCGTTTTATCGGAAGAAGCCGTTTCTCCTTCGTCCCCAATCTTCGGCAATTTTGAAAAGATGAAGACAACAGCTATGGCAATCAACAGTATAGCCAATATCAGATAAGGGAGTTTCATGGCATCCGTTTCCAATTGGATATAGGCCTGCCAGCCTCCCGGATAATCTACAGGAAGGGTCTCTCGCGTGTAATGAGTTCCGCTAAGGATGAGCTTACTCAAAAACATGGCAGCGATAAAAGCTCCGAGTCCATTGAAAGACTGCGCCAGATTCAATCGGCGGGGAGCTGTTTCGGGGGCTCCTAAAACCGTCACATACGGATTGGCAGCTGTCTCCAGAAAGCACATTCCCGTAGCGATAATAAAGAAGATACAGAGGTAAGCCCAATATTCTTTTAAAATGGCGGCGGGAAAGAAAAGCAGGCCTCCGATTGCTGCTAATACCAGTCCGAAAATAATTCCCGCCTTATAGCTGTAACGTTTCATAAACATCGCTATGGGGATGGGGAAAATAAAATAAGCCAACCAGTAGGCAGTCTCGGTAAAGGAGGCTTCAAAGGTATTCAGTTCACATGTCTTCATCAATTGCCGGATCATTGTGGGAAGCAGATTGCTGCTTATCGCCCACAAAAAGAAAAGGCAGAAAACCAACGCTAAAGGTATTGTATATGTATTCTTTTTCATGGTATAAATCTAGTTTTACGATAAGGATGTTTTCTCCATCATTCGGACATGTTCTTGATGTAAGGAAGTACGGGGAGATCCGTGAATCCATAGAAGTTCCGGGCATTTTCTCCCAAAAAGAGTCTTTTATCCTCTTCCGTCAGCTCGGAAGACTTCACCACAAAATCGTATGACATCTTGTAGGTGATTGCTGTAATGGTGCGCGGATAGTCCGATCCCCACATCAGTTTCTCCATGCCAACTAAATCCGCCGCTTCCCGAATGGCTTTCACTGCTCCTTTGAAAGGATAAAATTCATCATTGAAAAGCCAGGTGATTCCGCCGGATTCAATCATCACATTGGGATGACGTGCCAGGCGGATTTGTTCTTTCCAGTCCGGACGTGTCACCATTCCGAAGTGCCCGACAGCTATTTTTAGGCGGGGACATTCCTGAATAATCTCTTCCATTTCGGAAACCTGTGTTGCTCCGTCAGCCAAATCGATGGAAAGCATGACATTCCGTTCTTCCATAGAATGAAACATCTGCATCATTTCCTCATTATTCAGCATTACCCGTCCCTCTTTTAACAACAAGCGTTGGGCAGGTATTTTTATAGCCTTAAAACCTTTGGCTATAAGCTCTTTCGCCTGCTCCAAAAATCCAGGTTTGCGAAACTCACACATTCCGCAAACAAAGAAACGGTTGGGATAATGGGAAACGACTTCCGACAAATAATCATTCTGAATACCGTCAATAAACTCTTGGGTAATGACAGCCGCAGCCACTTGCGCATAGTCCATATTCGAAAGAAAAACTTCCGCGCTATTCACACCGTCTACCATAAAGGGCGGAACCATTTGCCGGATTTCTCCCATAAATTCCGAACGGCCATTTTCCAAAGTCCGGATAGGCAATCCGTCCACAACAGTATCCTGCCGTAACCACAGATGGGCGTGCGCATCAATAATTGTATAGTCCATACGAATGACGCTGTTTTATGAGTTTGCCCAACTTACACGTTTCTGCTCTCCGATAATCTCCTGCACTTCCCGAACGAGTTCCCAGTCAATAGGTTCTTTGATGAAAGCGATGTTCTTTTTCACATTCTCCGGATTAGTCGTACTAAACAAAGTCGTTGCTATACGGGGATTGCTGACGGAGAACTGCATAGCCAGCTTCTCAATCGGATAATTCTTAGCTTTGCAATGTTCCATTGCTTTACGGCAAGCCTCTACCAAGGGTTTGGGAGCCGGATGCCAGGCAGGAACACCACGTTCACTCAACAGTCCCATTGAAAGCGGAGAAGCATTAATCACACCGATTTCTTTGGATTCGAAGTAGTCCAGGAAGTCTGCTAATTTATCATCACACAAGCAATAATGGCAGAAGCTAAGCACAGATTCAATCGTACCGCTTGGTGAATGGTCAATTACCCATTTCAGGTTCTCGAGTTGCAAGTCGGTAATTCCAACGTGTCCTACCACTCCTTTTTCACGCAACTCAACCAAAGCCGGCAGAGTTTCATTAACCACCTGATTCAAATCGGCAAACTCCACATCGTGTACATTTATCAGATCGATAAAATCTATATTCAGACGTTCCATGCTCTCATACACACTTTCGGTAGCACGCTTTGCAGAGTAATCCCACAGATTTACTCCATCTTTTCCATAACGTCCCACTTTGGTAGAAAGGTAATAACGGTCGCGAGGAAGATCTTTAAGCGCCTTTCCTAAAACAGTTTCCGCTTTATAATGTCCGTAATAAGGAGACACATCGATAAAGTTCATTCCTGCCTCAACAGCGGTAAACACAGCCTGAATGCCTTCTTTTTCTTTCAAATCATGGAAAACTCCTCCTAAAGAAGAAGCTCCAAAACTAAGAGATGATACTTTCATCCCTGTCTTTCCGATTTCATGGTATTGCATACTTTTAGGTTTTAAATCATTTTGTATGCGACAAAAATAGGTCAGTAATAGTTTCAGTGCAGCAGAGAGCAGTCGAAAAACCAACGTAACGGTTTACGTAAAAAATATTGCTTCAGATGCTTTTAATTTTCCGGGAATGTGCTTTCTTTGTAAAAAGAATCTAAGTTGCAGACTTTCAAATGGAAAACCGGAAACATACTTCATTAAAAGATCTCGCCCAAGCATTGGGGGTGTCGATTCCTACTGTATCCAGGGCACTAAAAGATAGTCCGGAAATCAGCCGTGAACTTTGCGCCAAAGCAAAGGCACTGGCCAAAGAGATGAACTACCGTCCCAACCCTTTTGCCATGAGCCTGCGGAAAAATGCGCCACGTATCATCGGAGTGATCGTTCCGGATATTGTCACTCATTTCTTTGCATCAATTCTGAATGGAATAGAGAATATGGCTATTGCCAACGGATATTTCGTGATTATCACGACCTCGCATGAATCTTACGAGCACGAAAAAAGAAATATTGAGAATCTGGTCAATATGCGCGTGGAAGGTATCATCGCCTGTCTGTCTCAAGAAACAACCGATTTCTCCCACATCTCCGCCTTGAAAGACATCAATATGCCACTTATCCTGTTCGACCGTGTTTGCCTGACCGACCAGTTTTCTTCGGTCGTAGCGGATGGGGTACAATCAGCGCAAATGGCAACACAACATCTGTTGAATAATGGAAGTAAACGGGTAGCCTTTATCGGTGGAGCCAATCATTTGGATATTGTAAAGAGAAGAAAACATGGTTATCTGGAAGCCTTGCGTGAGAATCGTATTCCTATCGAAAAGGAGCTAGTTGTTTGCCGGAAGATTGATTATGAGGAAGGCAAGATTGCCACAGAAACTTTACTGTCACTTCCACAGCCTCCGGATGCTATTCTTGCCATGAATGATACATTGGCTTTCGCGGCTATGGAAGTTATCAAGAGCCATGGTCTCCGCATACCGGATGATATCGCTATTATCGGATATACGGATGAACAGCATGCCAATTATGTGGAACCGAAATTATCTGCTGTATCACATCAAACTTATAAAATGGGAGAAACTGCCTGCCAACTATTAATAGATCGGATAAAAGGAGATAAGACTATCAAGCAGGTGACGATTCCGACACATTTGCAGATTAGGGAGAGTAGTATAAAAAAATAAGGGAAACGTCTTATTAAAAGAAGTTTTATAGACAAACGATTCTACTTTTTATTTATAAATACTTACTTTTGCAGAAACAGATAAAACTCTATGAAACCGAACTACCTAACTATTCTAATTACAACACTATGCATTTTCTTTAATGCGTGTCATAATTCAAACACTGCCCCTCAATTACAATTAGCAGATTCATTAATAGACAAACGTGCTGACAGCGCATTATGCATATTGGAAAAGCTATCTATTGAAGAAATATCTAATAAATCAGCAAAAGCCATGTATGCACTATTATTAACAGAAGCTTTAGATAAGAATTTCAAATCTCACCGCAATGACTCTCTAATTCTAATAGCAGTTGACTACTATAAGGATAACAGTAATAATAAGCTAAAAACAAAAGCTTATTATTATCTCGGAAGAGTGTATCAAGATAACAAAGATTATGTAAAAGCAACAGAAGCCTATCTAACAGCTTTAAAAACAGCATCCCCAAACCAAGCTCCAATATTACAAATATACAATAACCTGGCTTTATGTTACGAGAGTCAAGAGTTTTATCTTCCGGCTATCAAAACATATAAAGAATCATACGCAACTGCAGAAAAAATGCAAGACAAATATGGAATTTTACACGCAACCCGAGGATTAGGCAATGTTTATGCAATACAAGATGAGGAAGAAAAAGCATTATCTTATTATCAAAAAGCATTATCAATAGCACAATCTATCAAAGATTCATTGTGGGAAAATGCAATTTTTTGTGATATAGCAAAGGTATATGACGACCAAGGGTTATATATAGAAGCTAAAAAGCAAATAGATTTAGCCTTGAGATATGCTCCTTCTAACATTAATTTATCTCCTACTTACTTTTGGAAAGGAAGTATATTGTATAATCTCGAAGAAACTGATTCTGCTATTCACTATTTATCCCGAGCTAGTACTAAGGCCAATATTTATACTAAAGCTTCTATTTATCAGACTTTGTATGAAATAAACAAAGAAAACAAAAATTATGAACAGGCAATTCTATATAACGATACAGCTTTAACCTGTTATGACTCTATCCAGAAAATTATTCACCATACTGAAATTAACAATCTCATCAAAAAACACTCAATAGATATATATAAAGAACAAATAAAAAAACAATCACAACAAACAAAAGTAATATTCATTATTGGTGGATTAGTTACAATGTTTCTGTTTATCTATACTGTAATGTATATAAGCAATCGCAATAAAAAGACACATATACACTGGCAGCAGCTACTAATGAAGAATCAGACAGAAAAAGCCACATTAAAAGAAGAAATCAGAGCACTATCTCATGCCAATGAAATCAATGAACACAGATATGCAGATATATTAAATCAAAGAATAAAGTTATGGCATCAAAGTCTTCAGATATGCGTACGTCTATTCAAAACGACTACATCTTATAAAAAAATTCAATCAATAGAAACATCTAAAAACAAAAAAGAGAAAGAGATAACTCAAGAAGAGTTATCACTGATTTATCAAGAAATAAACGAAGCCTTCATTGAAGCGATGCAAGAGTTATTAGAACAATACCCTAGTCTAACACAAGACGATCTCTATTACTGCATACTTAACTACCTCCAATTATCCAATAATACAATCAAAATCTGTATGAAAGCAGGAAGCCAGTCTGCACTGACTCAAAGGAAATATCGTATTAAGAAACAATTATCCGACCTTAGTTTCTCCATCATTTTTGGAGATAAAGGAGAAGATAAATAAAAGGACAACGCACTCTGTTATCACAAATGTTTCTTTTGTTATATTTATTTTACAATACGCTGATTTTCAGCGACAGTATTTCATAATATTGTTATAATGTGTTATTGTACCGTATAGGCAAATGCTGTACTTTTGCTGAAAATCAATAACAATAAAACTATTATGAAACGAAATCTACTTTTATTCACATTCATGGTTCTTTGCTCTAGCTTTATCTTTTCAATGCCATCAGACACAAGAAGACAAATAAAGATGAAAGTTAGACAACCGATAGAGCATCGCTCTACTAATCACCTTGATCCGGCACGAGTTTATGTCAGTAATTCATTATTAGAGATTGAATTTGAGAATCCATCCAAAGACGTAACAATCACAATAATTAATTCAGAAACAGGACAAACAATCTATCAGGAGAAAAGTACATCTTTAGAAAAGTACAGACTCATTGATTTATTTGGAGAAGATAAAAGTGCTGAATATACTCTTGAGATATCATCGTCTTCGTGGTCCGCAACAGGAGTATTTACAATAGATTGAAGTACACTATGAGACTTATTCCATACTACATATCAGCCATGCTGATGGTGTTATTCTATGCATCTTGCAACTCCCATCAAAGTTCCAAAGGTACCGAGAAAGATATAATAGCTGAATTTGATGGAGAAGCAATATATGCCAGTGAGATAAACACAATTATAAAACAAGAGCTTTACGACGAACTTTGCAGAATTCATGAAATCAAAAAGAAAGCTCTTGAGCAATTGATAAATGTCAAACTACTACAGAAAGAAGCCAATAAGAAACAGATGACTTATCAAGAATATATAGACGATTATGTAAACGCTCAAATAGAACAGTGCGGAATAGATTCTCTTTTAAAACGGTACAGGCTAGAATCAATTACAGAATTTCGAGGAAAAAGTATATATAGCGTAGCAATAGATTCTCCTACCGGTAAAGCCACGCGCTCATTTCATTTGAAAGGAGCTATTGTCAACGATTTACTGGACTCACTAAAAAGGAATAAAAAGATAACTAAATATCTCTATCCTCCAAAGAGTCCAAGAGTTGACCTTGATAACCTGCATACCTACTACAGGGGTAATCTAAAGTCAGAAGTCTCTGTCATTATAATATCTGATTTTGACTGTGAATCATGCATTAATGCTCATTCTCTTCACAATTCAATATATGAAGAATATAAAGATAAAGTGAAATTTGGATATATCCACTATTCAACAATACCAACATTTGCTGAAATAGCAAGTGACGCAGCGAACAAGCAAAATAAGTTCTGGGAATTCCAAGACTCATTATATGCATATAGAGGATATATTGATTCTACAACTGTCTTCAAAATAGCTCACAATATGTCTATGGACATAAACAAATTGCAAAAAGACATAGCAAGTAACGCCGGGAAAAAAGCAATTGAATACACAATCAATCAATTAGTACTTCTTGGTGTGTATGCAACACCGACACTTATTATCAATGGTCGCCTAATCGTTGACACCAATTCAAAAAAAGAAATCTGTCATCTTATCGATGAAGAACTATCAAAATAATATTATTAACAATTAAAAAAATGTATTATGAGGAAAATTATCTTTTTATGTTTCTGTGCCTTATTGGCATCTTGTTCTTCAGATGAAGGATTACAAGATATAGGCACAAATGGGAAAGAGTTGGCAAACATGATCAACGACTATGAACTTGTATTAAAAGGTTATTCTATCGATGAATTAAAAAAAGAAAAAGATGAACTAACCCCAACAACACAAGAAGAAACTGTTGCAGAGCCATGGCTTATTAAAGCCATACAGGATTCTATTGCTCAAATCCAATTCTCCTATAACAACCACACAAGAACAGATGCAGGAGCATACACAAGAGCAGCTCCCCTGGAGGGAGTTTTTAAGTATGAAACCTGTGGGAGATATCGTGAATTTGTATACCATATGGATTGTGAAGATGGTGGAGACACATATTCAACAGGAAATATAGGAGCAACTAGAGTAGATGGAAATGGGAATGTAGAGTTTCACTTTTGTGTCATACCTGCAGGCTATGCAACGGGTGGAGTATTAGCATTTTATCTACCAAATTTGTATGCGCAGAATATGCATGTAGTTAAGCGGCATCACGATAATGAAGACCATAATAACAAAAATCATATTATAGACAATGCAGGTTTAGCCTCATTTGGTCCAAATTATTTCAATAACAACACCGGTTTCTTCTGGCTATTCGGAGGGGGGACGCGCTCTGATAAATTACCTTTCAAATTTGGGGTAATTGGGACTGCTCCATTGCCTGGACCCCATAATATTTTATGGATTGATGATGAAAACGGGAAAAATGCCAATCAGGCTATTAGGTGGAGCGAATCAAATAATGCTAAAGGGGTTGATTTACCAGCAGAAAAAAGTTTTTATGGCCTTACTCCTGGCAGAAATACAATATACGAAATAATTCAGATTTAGAAATAATTCATAGAATAACAATCATATCTAAACCAATACTATATAAATAATGAGTCCCTTATTCTAATCCTTTTCCATAGATGAAATAGGATTAGAATAAGGGAACTTTATTTTAATAAATTCCAAATGATAATAAGTGATTATTTTTCGCACTTTAACATTTGAATATCAAATACTAAAGTTGAATAACCTAAAATAGTAATCGAAGAACCTTTTGGAGTATAATCGCTACTACCATAACCATATTTCCATGGAACATACACTTCCAAACGTTCACCAATTTTTCTTCGTTGCAATACCTCTGACAAACCAGTCGCAAGCCCATTAACCGTTAAGTTCGCAGTTCTTGAAAAATCAATGCTAGGATTCGCTTCAGTAAAAGAGCCATTAAACACTTCCCCTATAAAGTTATCTTGTTTATCAACATAACCACCAGTATTACCCCAAATGATATAAGAACCTTTATAATATACAGTAACCTCATCTGTTGCCCGCGGGATAATATCTTGAATCACTCCATCACCCACAGGAGTTTTCTTTTTAAAATAGATAGGAACTCCAGGATATGCAATCATATGAATAGAATCCAACTGACCACGTGTAGCGATATTTGCATGAGCATTGGCTATTGAATCTATAAAAGCTTCATTACGTGCCTGCCAGTTATCATATTTGCCCGTCTCTTCCGTCTCACTGCAAGCAGTGAATGCAAGAGCCAACAATACTAAGGAGAATAAATAGATCTTTTTACTCATTCGTCAAAGGTTTATTGTAAAGTTTTCAATAGAGAAGTGATGCTTACTCTGTCTGCAATAATGTTATTCAGTTCAGAGATAGCTACACGCTCTTGTTGCATGGTATCACGGTTACGCAATGTCACGCAGTTATCTTCTAATGTTTGATGATCGACTGTCACACAGTACGGAGTACCAATTGCATCCTGACGGCGATAACGCTTACCGATACTATCCTTTTCGTCATATTGGCAATGGAAGTGGAACTTCAGGCTGTCAATAACCTCGCGGGCTTTTTCAGGCAGACCGTCTTTCTTTACCAACGGCATAACTGCCAGTTTCACCGGAGCCAAAGCAGCAGGCAATTTCAGAACCACACGGCTTTCGCCATTCTCCAATTGCTCTTCGCAATAAGATGCGCTCATGATGCTAAGGAACATACGGTCAACACCGATAGAAGTTTCGATTACGTACGGAGTATAAGACTCGTTCAGTTCCGGATCGAAATATTTGATGCTCTTGCCGGAGAACTTCTCATGTTGAGACAAGTCGAAGTTAGTACGAGAGTGGATACCTTCCACTTCTTTGAATCCGAACGGCATCAGGAATTCGATATCAGTAGCAGCATTTGCGTAGTGAGCCAGTTTATCGTGATCGTGATAACGATAGCTTGCATCGCCAAATCCAAGAGCTTTATGCCATTTCAAACGGATTTCTTTCCATTTCTTGAACCAGTCAAGTTCAGTTCCCGGTTTTACAAAGAACTGCATTTCCATCTGTTCGAACTCACGCATACGGAAGATGAACTGACGGGCAACGATCTCGTTACGGAAAGCCTTACCAATCTGTGCGATACCGAAAGGTACTTTCATACGCCCCGTCTTCTGTACATTGAGGTAGTTTACAAAAATACCCTGTGCAGTTTCCGGACGAAGATAAATCTTCATGGCTCCTTCGGAAGTAGAACCCATTTCAGTAGAGAACATCAGATTGAACTGACGAACTTCTGTCCAGTTCTTAGTACCGGAGATCGGGCACACGATTTCTTCATCAATAATGATCTGGCGTAATTCTTCCAAATCTCCATCGTTCAGAGCTTTAGCAAAGCGAGTGTGAAGTGCATCACGTTTTTCCTGATGCTCCAATACACGTCCGTTGGTAGAACGGAATTGAGCCTCATCAAAAGATTCACCGAATCTCTTGGCAGCTTTCGCTACTTCTTTATTGATTTTATCGTCATACTTTGCCAGCTGATCTTCGATCAACACGTCAGCACGATAACGTTTCTTAGAGTCTTTATTGTCAATCAAAGGGTCATTGAATGCGTCTACGTGTCCGGAAGCCTTCCAGATAGTAGGATGCATAAAGATGGCAGAGTCGATACCGACAATGTTCTCGTGCAACAGCACCATGCTGTCCCACCAGTATTTCTTGATGTTATTTTTCAATTCAACGCCCATCTGACCGTAGTCATACACAGCGCCTAGTCCGTCGTAGATATCGCTCGAAGGGAATACGAAACCATACTCTTTGCAATGCGATACAAGCTTCTTAAAAACGTCTTCTTGTGCCATTTTCTTTTCTATATCTATTAATTTGAATTTGCTTTTTTCGTAAAAAGTGCCACAAAGATAGGGATTTATCTCATAAATAAGACAGGGAGGGTATTAATTTATCTTATTCCTGAACTTCTTCCTCGATTTCCGGTGCCACCATACGGTCATATTCTTCCCGCTCCTGCTCCCGGTCCGCTTTCTTCATTTCTTTGGTCAGCATCTCTTCGGGCATATACAGATTAAAAGGAATACGCATGCATTTCATTTTTTTCACTTCCCGGCTAAATTCAGGACAAGCCACGAAATAGACACGTGAAACGGACACCTTTCCTGGGGTTACCTGTTCGGGGCGTTCAAATCCCGGACTGGTCAGTGACGTATGGAATGTGCCAAGTCCTTCGATAGTAACCGGCTGTCCGATAGACAACAGACTACGGATAGCATCAACCATTTCCGTCAATATACCATCTATCTGCCCGCGATGAAATCCACTCCGTTTTTCCATGTACTCGGCAAATTCTCTATTCCGAATCGGATCTATCAGTTTTTTGGGTACACCATACCATAATTCTTTTCTTTCTCCCGATGTTAAATCGGCTTTTTTTCTCACTACATAAGGCACTGCCATCGTTTATACTCCTTTCTTTTTTCGTTTATACTCGCGTTCTATCTGACACCCGGGTGTCAACACCATTGAGACCCGGGTGTCAAGCATACCAACACCCGGGTGTCAGTGCTCATGAGACCCGGGTGTCAGATAAGTGTTGGCTGCAACAAAATTAAGTCTTTATTGCGAGAGAACAAAAGAATTCTTCTATATTTGTGCATCCCTACATTATACTAAAGAAAAACATAGAACTATGATTAAGATTCTTCTATTGATAGACTATTCAAGCGAATTTGACAGGAAACTGCTACGGGGACTTGTCCAATACTCCAAAGAAAACGGCCCCTGGCTCTTTTACCGACTACCTTCTTATTATAGCGCAATGTATGGAGAACAAGGTATTTTAAGATGGGCGAAAGAATGGAAAGCCGACGCCATTATCGGTCAGTGGAACAACGATACGATCGATTTGCAGAAGGAGCTGAATATTCCGGTAGTACTACAAAACTATCATCACCGGAGCGTCACTTACTCTAATCTGACAGGTGATTATAAAGGTACGGGAAGAATGGCAGCCCAGTTTTTTGCCAAACGGATGTTTCGAAACTTTGCTTATTTCGGCGTTAAAGGGGTGGTTTGGTCTGACGAACGCTGCGAAGGGTATCGGCAGGAAGTGAAACGTATCGGAGGCGAATTTTTCAGTTTCGAATCGGATAAGCAGGAAGACGAGATAAGAATGGAGGCGAGCCAGTGGTTGCAGCAACTCCCCAAGCCAGTCGCCCTATTTTGCTGTGATGATGCGCACGCCCTATTCATTTCTGAAACTTGCAAAATGACGAATATTCCTATTCCGGAAGAAATTGCTTTATTAGGCGTGGACAATGACGAACTGATGTGTAATATTTCCGACCCTCCCATTTCATCCATAGAGCTCGAAGTAGAAAGAGGCGGATATTCTATCGGCAGACTTATTCATCAACAAATAAAAAAGGAACACGAAGGTACTTTCAATATTGTTATCAATCCTATCCGCATCGAATTACGGCAATCTACGGAGAAACACAATATCAAAGACCCTTATATTCTGGAAGTAGTGAAGTATATAGAGTCTCATTACAGTTCCGATTTGACCATAGAGTCTCTGCTTGCAAACATTCCGCTATCCCGCAGAAACTTCGAAGTGAAATTCAAAAACGCACTGAATACCTCTATATACCAATATATTCTGAATTGCCGGTGTAATCATCTTGCAGATCTACTGCTCACAACCGACCGTCCATTGGCCGATTTAGCAATGGAAGTAGGCTTTACAGACTATAATAACATTGCCCGGATTTTCAAGAAATTCAAAGGATGTTCACCTATTGAATACCGGCAGAAAAAGACTAGACAAAGATAAAATAAACGCTTTCTGAAGACTGTTTTTCGTTTTGACATTAAGATCATTCATGAGAATGACCTACCTTTGTTTTCATACCTTTCGAAATACATTTTAGATATTAATACTATGCAAAGACATACCATAAGAGGAAAAACAAGAACAATTATCTATCCTATTATTATTTATTGGGGGATCACCTCAATAATGGGGTGCAAAAGATTAGAGATTAACCAGACAAAAAGAAACTGGGAGAAGCTATCCGCCTACTTTACCCCACCACCACTGTATCAGGAGAAATTTGGAACTTACCGCAATCCTCTTTTATTTTACAATGGAGATACAGTCAAAAACGCAGACGACTGGCTAAAACGAAGAAAAGAAATAAAAGACAAATGGTTGAACCTGATCGGTCATTGGCCGGCTATCATCACCAATCAAAAACTGGAGATTATAAAAACCACAGAACGCGAAGATTTCAAACAACATTTAGTGCGTTTTTATTGGACTCCTCTGGAACAGACTTACGGCTATTTACTGGAACCAAATAAGAAAGGAAAACATCCTGCCGTTATCACAGTATTCTACGAACCGGAAACAGCTATCGGATGGGGAGGAAAAGCTAATAGAGATTTCGCCTACCAATTAACCAAAAGAGGATTCGTTACTCTCTCATTAGGAACTAGACAGACCACCAAAGATAAGACTTACTCTCTCTATTACCCGACTATTAACAACTCCACTATGCAACCTCTTTCAGTACTTGCTTATGCGGCAGCCAATGCATGGGAAGTATTAGCCAGAGTCGAAAGTGTCGACTCTACCCGAATTGGTATCATGGGACACTCTTACGGTGCTAAATGGGCTATGTTTGCTTCTTGTTTATATGAAAAGTTTGCCTGCACCGCCTGGAGTGATCCGGGTATCGTCTTTGATGAAACCAAAGATAATTATATCAATTATTGGGAACCTTGGTACTTGGGGTATTATCCCCCACCCTGGAAAAAGATCTGGAGCAACAACGGCAATAACTCTTCAACAAGTGTCTATGCCAGACTATGTAAAGAGGGGCATGATTTACATGAACTCCATTCTTTATTGGCTCCTCGCCCATTTCTCGTATCAGGAGGTTATTCTGATAATGTAGACAGATGGATTCCATTAAATCATTCTGTCGCAGTCAACCGACTTTTGGGTTATCATCATCGAGTGGCAATGACGAACAGGCCCAAACATGATCCTACTCCCGAATCAAACGAAACTATATATAAGTTCTTCGAATGGTTCTTAAAAAGAAAAACGCCAAAAGAAGATTAACAATGCATTATTCTTCGTTTTTTGAAGATAGTTTTTCGTTTTTGCCACCGCACATGTCTTTGAAACAGAATACTTTTGTATCATTAACTAGTTAACCGGTCTAAAGAGACTATTGTTAGAAATTAAAATTTCAAATCGACGATCTAATATTTAAAAACTTATCATGCAATGAAGAAAATCAGATGGAATCCAAGGTTAGTAACCTCGTTGTTTATTACTCTTTTAATGTGCACTCTCGATTGTCTTGCACAAGAAGTAATAAAAGGGTTTGTGAAAGATGGTAATGATGAACCATTACCTGGCGTATCTGTAGCTGTCAAGGGTGCAACGAATGTCGGTACCATTACAAATGTTGACGGAAAATATAGCATTAATGCCCATAAGAATGACGTATTGGTATTCTCCTATATCGGAATGGTCAGTCAGGAAGTCAAAGTAGGTAATAAGACGAATATCAATATCACTCTTAAAGAAGATGTTTCCTCGCTGGATGAAATCGTAGTGGTAGGCTATGGAACTCAAAAGCGCGGTAGTCTGACCGCCGCCATATCTACTGTCTCCGATAAAGAAATCCTTAAAGCCCCAACCATGGGAATCAGTAATATCATCGGTGCACGTGTTGCCGGTATTTCCGCCGTACAAGCCAGTGGACAACCCGGTGCGGATAATGCCTCCTTGTCCATACGCGGGCAAAGTGGTATTATCTATGTTATTGACGGCATCAGAAGAAGCGCAAGTGACTTCAACGGACTCGATCCGAATGAAATAGAATCTGTGTCTGTATTAAAGGATGCATCAGCCGTAGCCGTTTATGGTCTGGACGCAAATGGAGCATTCATTGTCACAACCAAAAAGGGACAAACAGATAAAGTCACCATTAGCTATACAGGTACTGTGGGCATCAGCCAGAATGCAGAAGAACAAGAATGGCTCGACGGACCGGGATATGCTTATTGGTACAATAAAGCCCGTCTTCTACAAGGTGATACGGAAGTGTTTACTGTCGACATGGTGCGCAAAATGCGCGAGGGTGTCGACGGATGGGGAAATACCAATTGGTACGATAAAGTATATGGAACCGGTGTTCGCCAACATCATAATATTTCAGCATCAGGAGGAAGTGAAAAGATTCGTTTCTTCACATCTATCGGTTATCTGGAGGAAAAAGGAAATATAGATAAGTTCAAATACCGTCGAATGAATCTTCGTTCTAATATCGACGCACAGCTGGCTAAAGGACTTAGTCTGTCATTAGGTGTTTCGGGGCGTATAGAAAAACGGGATGCTCCCAAATTTTCTGCCGATCCGGACGATTGGATGAATATTCCCCAACAGGTATGCTACGCTTTGCCATATGTACAGGATACTTATGAATATAATGGGAAAATATACGATGTTTCAACCCCGACTTCCGGTTCTCCGGTAGCTCCTATCGCATCCATATACGATTCAGGATATAACAGGTCCAACCAATCATATATGCAGTCTAATTTCAGTCTGAAATACGACACACCTTGGCTTAAAGGATTAAGTTTAAAATTTCAGGGAGCGTACGACTTAGTTCATGGGATGACTAAACAGTTGACCAAGCCGAATGAAGTCATGATTATGGATTTACCTAATGCAGCCACTACCACACTCACCTACCATAAGGACTACAGTGTGTTGAAAGATACACCTATATTATCCGAATCGGCATCACGCGCCCAAGAGTTCACTACGCAAACCAGTATCACGTATGATAACAAATTTGGAGATCACTCGATCGGAGTATTATTGCTGGCCGAAACACGGGAACGTAATAGCAACAATCTCGGTGTAACGGGAACCGGATTAGATTTCATTCAGTTGGATGAGTTGAACCAAATCACAGGATTCACCAAAGAGGGGAAAGAGCAACCTGCTAAACCTTCGGGGAGCAGCAGCCAGACACGTGTAGCCGGTTTTGTAGGTCGTTTGAACTACAATTACGCTGACAAATATTATTTGGAGGCTTCACTACGCCACGATGGTAGTTATCTGTTTGGTGGTATGAACAAACGCTGGGTCACCCTGCCCGGTCTCTCTCTTGCCTGGAGAATCAATAATGAAAAATGGTTTCATGCTACTTGGGTAGACAATCTGAAATTAAGAGCAGGTATTGGAAAAACTGCAACCAGCGGTATCCAGCCTTTCCAATGGAGAAATACGATGAGCACATCCCCCAATTCTGTAGTAATAGGCGGAGCCAGTCAAACAGCTATCTATCCGTCCGTATTGGGAAATCCCAATTTGACATGGGCGCAATGCCTCAACTATAATATCGGAGTAGATGTAACTTTATGGAATGGATTATTAGGAATGGAACTGGATGCTTTTTATAAATATGAATATGACAAATTATCTTCCGTAACCGGTTCGCACACTCCTTCCATGGGAGGCTATTATTTTTCAACTGCAAACGTAAACAAAGCAGATTATAAGGGTTTTGATGTCACTTTTACACATCAGAACAGAATTGGAAGTTTCAGTTATGGAGCCAAATTAATCTGGTCATACGCATACGGAAGATGGCTCAAATATGCAGGTGACTCTGAAAATACACCGGAATACAGACGACTGACCGGAAAGCAAATCGGTTCGAAAATGGGATTCATTGCCCAAGGATTGTTCCAGAGTGAGGAAGAGATAGCCAACTCCGCTACCATGCCCGACCGACCGGCTTATCCCGGATATATCAAGTATATGGATAGAAATGGAGACGGTATTATAACCGTCAATCAAGATCAGGGGTATGTAGGTAAAAGTTCAAGACCGACCCACACAGGTTCTTTCAATTTATTTGGTAACTGGAAAGGATTCGATTTTGATATTTTGGCATCATGGGGGCTTGGCAGCGATGTTGCATTAACCGGAGTATATACGGCAACCGGTTCATCCGGAATCCAAAGCGCTACGGCCTTCACGCGTCCATTCTATCAGAATGGCAATGCACCAGTCTATCTGGTGGCAAACTCCTGGACACCCGAAAATACAAATGCAGAGTTCCCTTGTCTGGAAATCAATCCGAGAAGTTTGAATAACGGGCTGGCCTCCACATTCTGGTATCGTAACGGAAACTATTTGAGAATAAAAACAGCGCAAATAGGATACAATTTCCCTAAAAAATGGTTGAGTCCATTGGGAGTGGAAGCTCTTCGCCTCTATGTTGAGGGATACAACCTTCTGACTTTCAGCGCTGTGTCCAAGTACAACATCGACCCGGAATCTCCAGCTGTAAACAATGGATATTATCCGCAACAAAGGACTTATACACTTGGAGCTAAAATCACATTCTAAAATATACGCTATATGAAAAAGTTATGTATTAATATATCACTCTTCTTTATGTTGCTGACTTTAAGTTCGTGCAACGACTGGCTGGATGAAGTAAAACAAACGACTACCGTTAGTGATGAAATCATCTGGCAAGATGAAACCCAGGTTGACAAATATGTGAATAGTTTCTACCCCCTCCTGCATGATTACGGTCAATTCGGGGAGGCCCAATTCTACGGAAGTTTTACAGAAAGTCTGACTGACGCATTTAAGTATGGTTCATATACGCTGGGACACAGAGCCGGCCATCCTAATCTTTATGTACTAACACCGGATGCTATCTCTCCGGATAACTGTCTATACAGTATCTGGCTACGTTCAACAGCATACAAACAGATCCGAGAAACAAACCAATTTCTATCTCTACAAAGAAAATATTCCGAATTTTCAGCAGACAGAAATAAGCTTTGGGAAGCTCAAGTACGCTTTTTCCGTGCATTTGTATATTTCCAGTTAGCCAAAAGGCATGGAGGTGTCATCTTGTATGACGATCTGCCGGTATCAACTAATAAAGCCCGCAGCAGTGCTGAAGAAACCTGGCAATTCATAGCCGACGATCTTGATTTTGCAGCCAATAATTTACCCAAGGAATGGGATGCGGCAAATAAAGGGCGTATCACCAAAGGAGCAGCCTATGCACTGAAATCGAGAGCAATGTTATATGCCAAACGTTGGCAGGATGCCTATGATGCTGCTAATAATGTAATTGCACTCAAATTATATGGTCTGACGGACAAATATGAAGATGCATGGAAAGGGAATAATAAAGAAGCGATTCTGGAGTTTGATTATGATGCTGCCAACGGGCCTAATCATCTTTTCGACCGATATTATGTACCACAATGTGATGGTTATGACAATGGTTCAACAGGAACTCCTACCCAGGAAATGGTAGAATGTTATGAAAGCAAAAATGGAGAAAAGATAGACTGGACACCCTGGCATGGCATTACTGATGAAACTCCTCCATACGACCAACTGGAACCTCGCTTCGCCGCAACTGTAATCTATAGAGGATGTACCTGGAAAGGGAAAAAGATGGATTGCAGCCTTGACGGAAAGAATGGTGTGTTTATGCCTTACCGGGAACAGGGTACTTCATACGGCAAAACCACAACCGGTTATTTTTTAAGGAAATTGTTAGATGAAACGCTGACAGACGTCAAAAATGGGAAAAGCGCCCAACCGTGGGTTGAAATTCGCTATGCAGAAGTTTTATTGAACAAAGCGGAAGCAGCTTATCGACTCAATAAGATCGGGGAAGCCCAAAGTGCAATGAATGAGGTACGCGCCAGAGTAAAAGTAAATTTACCGGGTAAATCCTCTACAGGCGAGGCTTGGTTCAAAGATTACAGAAATGAAAGAAAGGTTGAACTAGCCTATGAAGGTCATTTATTCTGGGATATGCGTCGTTGGGAATTAGCCCATATTGAATACAACAACTATCGCACACATGGCTTTAAAATCATTGGTGCTACCAATACATACGAATATGTTGATTGCGACGGACAGGACCGCAAGTTTATAAAGAAATTATATGTCCTTCCTGTACCGTCTGAAGAATTGAAGAATAACTCATTGATTGAGCAATATGATGAATGGAAATAACAATAAAACTCTTAGAACAATGAAAAACAAAATTATATCAATCATCCAGGCATTAGTTCTTCTATGGGGAGTAACTAGTTGTCACAGTCCTGAAGAGTTGGGTTCTGACATTCAACGCGAAGGTATCAACAGCATCACTGCATCGTTTCCGAACGATGACAGCAGCGAAAACAGTTTCAAAGGTGAGATAGATTATACCAATCATTCAATCACATTTGTTTTCCCATACAATTATCCCAAATTGTCGGATAATGTATTGCCGACCTCTGCACTAAAACGGGTAAGATTGAGTGCCAGTTTAGCGAATAATGTCAGTGTAACTCCACCATTACTTTATATGGATCTTACCCAAGACAACTATATCACAGTGAAAGATCAGACCTCCGGGACTAGTACCGAATTCAAAGTAATAGGTGAAATCCGTAAGAGCAACGAATGTAGCATCACCAAATTCGATATTCCTGCCATAGGGCTATTGGGAGTCATTAATGAAAACGAAAAAACAATTTCATTAGTAACCATAGATAATGTAGGGGAGCAGATAGCTAACATTGATATCTCACATGGAGCAACATGCAGTCCCAATCCCGAAACAGAAGCACTAGACTATGAACAAGAACAGACCATCGTCGTCACAGCACAGAATGGCATAGATAAAGCAACATATACGGTAAAAAAAGATATTCCGCAAAAAACTGTTGCAGGTATTCGCCAAGGAAGCGGTAAGCTATTATGGTCTAAAAGACTATCTGAAATAAGCGGTATTCTGCTACCGGGTAAAGTAACCGGACTTGCAGTAGTCGACAAATATGTTGTCATCAACGAACGTGCCAATGATCGTGCCATTTACTTAAATAGCCAGACCGGAGAAATAGCAGGTTCTATGGATATCAGCCAATTTGCCGGTGATAATTCAAACTTCCATGCAACAGCAGATCGGGGAAATAATATTTTATTCTGCAGCTATACTCCATCAGGAGGTACTTTCACCGTATGGAAAGCTAATGGAGTGAATGAGAAACCACAGAAATATATTGAATATAAAACTGGCACTAATATAAGATTTGGTTGGAAGATCTCTATCCAGGGAGATTTGGATGCCAATGCCCTTATCACAACTCCGGTATTCCAAAAAGATAGTAAAGTACAATTCGCCCGCTGGCGTGTCATAAATGGTACTTTACAATCACAAAGTCCGGAATTTGTCATTATGAGTTCCTCTCTGCTGACTTCAAACTGGATTAAATGGGCGGATGTGATTTATGCTGATGACACCGACACTCAAAGTGACTATTTCTTGGCCAGCCATGTCACAGACACTTCTGCCAAACGCTATTTCTACTGGTTTAAAGGAACAGACAATAGCATAAAAGCGGCAAATACAGGTGCTCCGGGTAACACAATTATCAATGCCGTAGACTATGCCGTGTTCAACAAAGTACCTTATGTCATTTACAATCATGTAAATAGTTTCAACTATGCCGTAACTGGTTCTGATGCTGTCCGTATGTATGACCTTAGCAGCGGTTCATTCGATAACCAGATAGTAGTATGTCCGGACAAGATATATGGAGGTCGCGAGAATTCCGGTCAGAACACCGAAGGAACCGGAGATGTCGTATTTAAAGTTGCCAAAAATGGTTATTATCTATACGTTTATCTCGTATTCTCTAATGGAGGTATCGCCTGCTACCAATATGACTGTATTGATATGTAATACAAACAACCAGTAATCAACCTTATAATATACCACTAAATATGAAATTAAAAAATTTATGGTTAATAGCAGTTGCAATACTCATATACGCTTGCAATGCAGAAGAAACGAGATCATGGGAAGTTACTTTTGATCCAAACAAGCCCAAAGATCCAAATGAACAAAGCATTATTAATGTGGCGGCAGGCAAATTCTATAAAATGAATGTTGTAGCCAACAATGCCTACGCTGATAAAGCCCCTCTCGATCCCTGGACATCCGGCACCAAACTGACGGATGAGGAGACCGGTACCCTCTCGACTAAAAACAGAGGAGTCGGTTGGGATGCACAAACTGTAGAAGTAATAATTGATTTGGGATCATTACGCAGTATCACAGAAGTATCAGTACATGCTATTTCCGATCCGACATCACAAATTGTATTCCCTGCTCAAATAGAAGTATCAACCAGCAAGGACAAAAGCCAATGGGAAAAAGCAGCCTCACCAATTACCTATTCCGACAGCAACGGAAAGTCGGACGCTTGGGGAAAAACAGACTTTAGTAATGTAGCATGCAGATATGTGAAAGCGACTCTCAAATCTTCAGCTTCCACCAGTACGATGATGCTCATCGACGAAATCAAGGTAATGGGAGAATTTCATAATGACATGAAGTACGTCCCCGAAAAAGGATGTTATCATGGAGCATTCCCACCATTATACGGATTCGATCCGGAAGACCGCGAAGGAAGTACTGACCAGTGTGCCGTTGCCTTATTTGAAAAATTGGTGGGAAAACAACTATCTATGATCTTATGGTATCAGAATATGGAACCGGGACGAAATTTCAGCGAAATGCAAACAGTACGTGAGAAATACTGGGGAAAAAACTATCAGGGCAAATACCGATTCTTCCTTTACGGATGGCTGCCCGTCATTCCCACCCAGCAAATGGCAAATGGCGAACTTGACGATTTTCACAAATCATACTTCGCCGAAGTGGCTGCCCAAAAAGTACGTGACATGGGACCTATCTGGTTCAGACCAGCCAACGAAATGAATGGAAGCTGGACTCCGTATTACGGAGATCCCACAAACTATGTCAAGGCTTGGAGACGTATGTATAACATTGCAGAACAGTTGGGTGTCACTGCCTACAATGTCTTCGTATGGTCACCCAACAGTGTAAGCATGCCGGGTACGGAAGCAAACGCAATGAAAAACTATTATCCAGGAGATATGTATGTAGATTGGCTGGGAGTAAGCTGTTATCCACCATCGCTTAGTGCTACTTATCCGGAAGAAAGAAGATATCCGCTCACGCTGATGCAAGGAATCAAGCAGGTATCGGCAGACAAGCCTATCATGATTAGTGAAGGAGGATACTCCAGTACATGCGACCACCAGAGATGGGTAAGAGAATGGTTTAAGCTGAAGGATGAAGAGCCACGTGTCAAGGCCGTCGTATGGGAGAATCACGAAAATGCAGAGAATGGTGACCGCCGTCTGCAAAGTGACCCTCTGGCACTTGAACTGTACAAGGAACTCGTCCAGGATCCTTACTGGCTTGATCTGATCCCGGATGCTGTGTATAGTGAAATTGAAACAAGAAAGAATAATTCAAAATAATCAAAGACAACAAGTATTCTAGTATGAAAAGACTGACTCCATATAGCTGGCTGATTCTGATTATATTCTCCTCCTGCCTGACTGGTAATAAAGTAGCAAGTACTGATAAACAGATAGAAAGTTTATTATCGCAAATGACTTTGGAAGAAAAAATTGGAATGTTGCACAGTAACACGATGTTTTCAAGTACCGGTGTTCCAAGGCTTGGCATCCCCGACCTGCACTACTCCGACGGACCTCACGGAGTAAGATTTGAGGGAGTAGCCAATGGGTGGGAATCCGCCCAATGGGATAACGACGCATGTAGCTATCTACCTGCATTAAGCGCCTTAGCATCTACTTGGAACCGTGATCTGGCACAGCTATATGGAGAAGTTCTTGGAGCTGAATGTAAAGCACGCGGCAAGCATGTGAGTCTGGCTCCGGGAGTCAACATTCACCGTTCCTTACTCAATGGACGTAATTGGGAATATTTCAGTGAGGATCCGTTCTTCTCCGGTGAACTGGCTGTTCCATATATACAAGGAGTACAGTCACAGGGAGTAGCCTCTTGTGTGAAGCATTTTGCTCTGAACAGCCAGGCATACAACCAGTACAAAGTGAGTGTAGAAGTAGACGAACGCACCTTACACGAAATTTATCTTCCGGCTTTTGAAGCTGCCATACAACGAGGTGGAGCCATGGCAGCCATGGCGGCATATAACAAGGTCCGAGGGTTGTGGTGTACGGAAAGTCCTTATCTTCTTGATACTTTACTTCGTGATGAACTAGGATTTGACGGATTAGTCGTATCAGACTGGAATGCAGTCCATAACACAGAGCGAACAGCTCTGTGTGGTATGGATGTCGAAATGGGAACAAGCATCAAAGAATATGGGAAATATGCTTTCAATAAATATTATTTGGCCGATCCTTTATTGAAGAAAGTACGTAATGGAGAGATTCCGGAAGAAGCTGTCAACAAAAAAGTACGTAATATTCTGAAATTGATGATTCGACTTGATTTAATAGGACAAGCTCCTTATGACACCACAGGTATGGCAGCTAAACTTGCAATACCAACTCATACCAAGGCCGCCAGAAAAATAGCGGAGGAATCATTGGTATTATTGAAGAATTCCAAAGATATGCTACCACTAGACCCGGCACAATACAAGAATGTCGCAGTGATTGGCGCAAATGCAACCGAAGTATTTGCAGCAGGAGGTGGCAGTACAAAACTTAAAGCTAAATATGAAGTTACTCCTTTGGAAGGGCTACAAAATCTTTTAGATGGAAAAGCTCGGATCGAATATGCACCCGGCTATCAATTGAATAAAAAGGCATATAAGGTTGGCCATTGGTTCACGAACGAATTTGATAAATTCGATGAAGAGTTATATAAGAAAGCAATCAATACAGCTGCTCAAGCAGAATTGGTAATCTATATAGGTGGAACCTCCCACGAACATGGTTCTGACTGTGAAGGGTATGATAAACCGAATTTAAAGCTTCCCTACCAACAGGACAGATTATTAAAAGGTATCCTGGAGGTTAATCCCAACACTGTAGTGGTACTAATCTCCGGCGGCCCCGTCGAGATAGGAGAATGGTATAATGATGCTACGGCATTACTGCATGGCAGTTTTCTAGGGATGGAAGGAGGAAATGCACTGGCACGTACATTGTTTGGAGAAGTCAATCCTTCGGGAAAATTGACTACTACCTGGTGTAAGCGTCTGGAAGATATGCCCG
Source organism: Bacteroides sp. AM37-9 (assembly GCF_003603455.1). Taxonomy (NCBI): domain Bacteria; kingdom Pseudomonadati; phylum Bacteroidota; class Bacteroidia; order Bacteroidales; family Bacteroidaceae; genus Bacteroides; species Bacteroides sp. AM37-9. Next base: position 346,080 of record NZ_QTNF01000001.1, read on the forward strand.
ATCACGTATTTGGAGAATATCCGGGTATAAACGACACCGTCCGTTTCAAAGAAGGGCTTATGGTCGGCTACCGCTACTTCGATACTTACCGTGTAGTCCCCCAATTTGAATTCGGTTATGGATTATCCTATACCACTTTTACTTATTCAAACATAAAGATGAAACCTGTATGGAAAGACTCGGACACAGAGTTTGCCGTATCATTCACCATTACTAACACGGGAAAACGATATGGCCAGGAAATTGCACAGTTATATTTGCATCAAAACAAATGTTCTGTAGAACGCCCGTTTAAAGAATTAAAAGGGTTCACTAAGGTTGGCTTAAAACCGGGTGAATCCAAACAAGTCACTATCAAGTTACCGCGCCGCGCCTTACAATACTACGATACCGAAAGTAAATGCTGGAAAGACGAACCTGGCATGTTTACAGTATTAATAGGCGCATCGTCACGGGACATCAAATTACAGAAAGATTTCGAACTGAAAAAATAAAAACACATGGGAAACAATAACCTTATAAGCAGCAAAAAGACATACTACATATCAATTGCAATTCTGGCAGGGATGTTCTTTATCTTCGGATTTGTGTCGTGGGTCAATGCCATACTGATTCCATACTTCCGCATATCCTGTGAACTGACACATTTCGAATCCTACTTTGTCGCCTTTGCATTTTATATCGCCTACTTTGTAATGGCTATCCCCTCGGGAGTACTTCTCAAGAAAGTGGGATTCAAGCGAGGTATTATGTATGGTTTTATGCTTACCGCCTTAGGAGCTTTCTTATTTGTTCCGGCAGCATTAGCCCGTCAATTCGAGATATTCCTGGCCGGTCTATTTTCCATCGGCACCGGATTAGCCATATTGCAAACTGCCGCTAATCCTTATGTCACTATTATCGGTCCTATTGATAGTGCCGCCAAACGAATCAGTATTATGGGAATATGCAATAAATTCGCAGGTATCGTCTCACCACTCATATTTGCTGCATTGATATTAAATGTTACCGACAAGGAGCTTTTTGCCACTATAGAATCGGGGACTTTAGACATAGTCACAAAGAATGCTATGCTTGACGAATTAATACAACGCGTCATTGTGCCTTATGCTGTTCTAGGTGTTATTTTACTGCTTACCGGTATCGGTATCCGTTACTCCATTCTGCCTGAAATCAATACAGACGAAGAAAACAGCACGGAAGATACAGGTAGCCACCATCACACCAGAAAAAGTATTTTCGACTTTCCCTACCTTATCTTGGGAGCAGTGGCTATATTTCTTCATGTAGGAACACAGGTTATCGCAATTGATACAATCATCAATTATGCCAATTCGATGGGTATGGACCTGCTCGAAGCTAAAACATTTCCCTCATATACATTGGCCTGTACTATGATTGGTTACCTCCTGGGGATCCTGTTAATACCCAAATATGTTTCACAAAAAAATGCACTTATAGGTTGTACCATCATCGGATTACTCCTTTCATTCGGAGTTGTATTTGCAGATTTTGAAGTAACTCTGTTCGGTCATCATGCCAATGCCTCCATTTTCTTTCTGAATGCATTGGGTTTCCCGAATGCTTTAATCTACGCAGGTATCTGGCCACTTTCCATTCATGGACTAGGGAAATTCACCAAAACCGGTTCCTCTCTTCTTATTATGGGATTATGTGGCAATGCCATTCTGCCTCTGATATATGGTCATCTGGCAGATATGTATAGTCTGCGTTTCGGTTATTGGGTATTGATTCCCTGTTTTTTATATTTGGTTTTCTTTGCAGTTAAAGGTCATAAAATAGACTCCTGGAAATAAATTAAAAACGAAATAATATGGAAAGACTCATCATAACAAATGGAAAACTCATTCTACCAACAGGCATAGAAATGGGCCAAACATTGATATGCGAAAATGGAAAAATTGAGCAGATTATTCCCAATGAAAGCTATCAACCGCTCGTTGGTGACAAGGTAATAGACGCCCGTCAGAATTATGTTTCACCAGGATTCATCGACATGCATATCCACGGAGGAGGAGGACATGACTTCATGGATGGTACTGTCGAGGCTTTTCTCGGAGTGGCCGAAACACATGCCAAGTATGGTACTACCGCAATGGTTCCCACCACACTTACCAGCACTAACGAGGAGTTAATGACGACGTTTACCGTATATCGGAAAGCCAAAGAAATGAATATCAATGGTTCGCAGTTTATCGGTTTACATTTGGAAGGACCTTACTTTTCACCGAAACAATGTGGTGCGCAAGACCCGAACTTCCTGAAAAAGCCGCAAGCTGAAGAATACAATGCCATTCTGGAAGCCTCAAAAGATATTATCCGTTGGAGCGTAGCTCCAGAGTTGGAGGGTGCTCTAGCACTAGGGCAAACTCTGCAACAACATCATATTCTCCCCTCCATCGCTCATACCGACGCGATTTATGAAGAAGTTGAGAAAGCCTTTACAGCAGGTTATACACATGTGACCCACCTTTATTCGGCCATGTCATCAGTGACCCGCAAAAATGCTTTCCGCTATGCCGGAGTAGTAGAAGCCGCCTACTTGATTGAAGATATGACAGTGGAGATTATTGCCGATGGCATACATCTTCCGAAACCCCTGCTCCAATTCGTATACAAGTTCAAAGGAGTTGATAAAACAGCCCTCTGCACTGATGCCATGAGAGGAGCGGGTATGCCGGACGGTGAATCGATATTAGGTAGCCTCAACAATGGCCAGAAAGTCATTATCGAAGACGGAGTGGCCAAAATGCCGGATCGGAAAGCTTTTGCCGGTAGTGTTGCAACAACCGACCGGCTGGTTCGAACCATGATATATTTAGTCGGTGTTCCTCTCATTGACGCCGTCCATATGATGAGCCTGACGCCCGCCCGTATTCTTCATATTGACAAAGAAAAAGGTTCTTTAGAAATCGGTAAGGATGCCGACATAGTCATTTTTGATAATCAAATAAATATAAATAATACAATATTAAAAGGCCATGTTATCTATACTAAATGAAACTAAGACCAAAGTTTTTCAGCAGGAACAATTAACAGTTCGAATTTTCCCGTCCATTCAAGAGATGGGCAGTGTAGCCGCAAAAGAAGTCGGCGACCAAATTTGTCGTTTATTGGAAAGCAAACCGGAAATAAATATGATTTTCGCCGCTGCCCCCTCACAAAATGAGTTTTTGAGTCATCTGATTCATGACAAACGCATCGACTGGACCAGAATAAACGCTTTTCATATGGATGAATACATCGGTATACATCCGGAAGCCCCACAAAGTTTTGGACATTTCCTTAGAATTCGTATCTTTGACAAAGTTCCTTTCAAGAAAGTCAACTATCTGAATGGTCTGGCGGAAAACCTTGAAGAGGAATGTCAGCGATATGCAGACTTGCTGACTAAGCATCCGGTTGACATCGTTTGTCTGGGAATTGGAGAAAATGGGCATATTGCTTTCAATGATCCGGATGTAGCAGACTTTAATGATCCCAAACTTGTGAAAGTAGTTGAGCTGGATCCAATATGTCGCCAACAGCAAGTCAATGAAAAATGCTTCATGACACTAGACTTAGTACCCAAAGAAGCTTTAACACTCACGATACCGGCTTTGCTAAGAGCTGAATGGATGTTTTGTATCGTCCCGTTCAAAAATAAAGCTCAAGCAGTCTATCAGACTGTTTATGGTGAAGTTTCAGAAAAATGTCCGGCCAGCATATTGCGAAGAAAAGAAAATTCTTCGTTATATTTGGACCCGGAAAGTGCAGAAAGAATTAATTTATAAAGGATTATGAAAAACAGAATCTCACTTCTTATACTACTGGCTATCAGCTTCAGTATACACGCACAAAAAGTTATGCGGATCGGAATTATTGGTCTGGACACATCCCATTCCACCGCTTTCACCGAATTGATTAATAGTGGTTCGGATGAGACCTTTTCCAAAGGATTTAGGGTAGTGGCAGCGTATCCGTACGGTTCAAAGACGATTCAATCCAGTTACGAACGAATCCCCGGATACATTGAAAAGGTCAAAGCAAATGGCGTGGAAATCACCTCATCAATAGCAGATTTACTGGAAAAAGTAGACTGTGTCCTTTTGGAAACCAATGACGGCAGACTACATTTGGAACAAGCCGTCGAGGTATTCAAATCAGGTAAGATATGCTATATTGACAAACCTATCGGAGCTACTTTAGGAGATGCAATCGCTATTTATGAAATGGCAGAAAAATACAATGCGCCTGTTTTTTCCTCTTCTGCTCTTAGATTTACTCCTCAAAACCAGAAATTAAGAAATGGAGAATTTGGCAAAATCCTTGGAGCCGATTGTTATTCTCCTCACAAAGTGGAACCAACGCATCCGGATTTCGGTTTCTATGGTATTCATGGAGTAGAAACATTATACACAATTATGGGGACAGGATGCGAATCAGTCAACCGGATGTCTTCAGATAGAGGGGATATAGTAGTAGGACGATGGAAAGATGGTAGAATCGGAACTTTCAGAGCGATTATAAAAGGACCGCAAATTTATGGTGGAACTGCCTATACTTCAAAAGGAGCAGTAGCCGCAGGAGGTTACCAAGGTTATAAAGCGCTTCTTGAGCAGATTCTTAAATACTTTCAAACAGGAATTTCACCTATCTCCAAAGAAGAGACAATCGAAATATTCACTTTCATGAAAGCATCCAATATGAGTAAAACAGAGAATGGAAGAATTGTCACATTGGAAGAAGCTTATCAAAAAGGTTGGAAAGATGCCCGAAAACTAATCAAAACTTATAAAAAGTAAGAGAATGAAATCTATATATAAAGGAACTGCCATTATAGCAATTTTATTTATAGTCGTTTCTTGTTCTTTCTCGAAAAAGCAAGCTGCGAATAGGATGGAGACAAATGATCTACCCCAATTGGAAATAGTAGTACTCGATCCCGGACATTTCCATGCCAGCCTGCTTCAAAAAGAGAAATTGACAGATGTCAGTGACACCATCCGGATATATGCCCCCGAAGGAACAGGCGTCAATCAATATCTGGAAAGCATTGATTCTTATAACCAGCGGGCGGAATCTCCTACGACATGGAAAAAACAAGTATATACCGGAGATGATTATCTCCAGAAAATGCTTGCCGATCATAAAGGTAATGTAGTAGTATTGGCCGGAAACAATCAGAAAAAGACGCGCTATATCATGGAGTCTATCAAAGCCGGATATCATGTCCTTGCCGATAAGCCACTGGCTATCAATCCACAGGATTTCAAGTTATTGACAGAAGCCTATCAACTCGCCAAAGAAAAGAATCTTCTTTTATACGATCTGATGACGGAACGTTATGATATCCTCAATATCATAGAAAAAGAGCTTTTGCATCAGACGGAATTATTCGGAGATTTACAAAAAGGTTCACCGGACAATCCATCTGTCATAATGGAAAGCGTGCATCATTTTTTCAAGACAGTTTCTGGCAAGCCATTAATTCGCCCGGCATGGTATTACGATGTAGAGCAACAAGGAGAAGGCATTGCAGATGTTACAACACATCTGATCGACCTCATCAACTGGCAATGTTTTCCTGATGAAACGATTCATTATCAATCGGATGTCACCGTGAATGCCGCCAAACACTGGCCAACTCCAATTACATTAGCAGAGTTCAGTCAATCGACACAAATCGATTCTTTTCCCGCTTATCTTAACCGATACATAAAAAACGATGTATTGGAGGTGATGGCAAACGGAAGTCTCAACTATACCGTTAAAGGGATTTGTATAGGAATGAAAGTCACATGGAATTATACTCCACCCACTAACGGAGGAGATACATTTACTTCCATAAAGAAAGGAAGTAAAGCCACTTTAAAAATCGTTCAGGATGAAAAAAATGGATTTGTAAAAGAGCTATATATACAGAAAGAACCGGACATTGACAATCGGACATTTGAAGCTCAATTGCAAAAAACAGTGGAACAGCTTCAAATAACTTATCCGTTCTTATCTGTCAAAAACAAAAAGAATGGAACTTATCTGATTGACATACCACAGGAAAAACGATTAGGACACGAAGAACATTTCAGCAAAGTGGCAAAGGCTTTCCTGCATTATGTACACAATCAGGATATGCCGGAATGGGAAAATGAAAATACACTAGCTAAATATTACATTACTACTACTGCTGTAGAAATGGCAAAGAAAGGAAACAAATAAACAAAACAATAGGTGTTAGAAACAAGATGCAAATATTATGAAAATGAAGCCATGTTTCATGGCTTCATTCCTCATATCATGGGGACCCGATTCGATATCCTGCTCATTCATTCCGATATCGACCGATTGAATACACTTTGGGCAGATATCGCCTATGAGCTGGAGCGATTGGATAAAATATTAAATCGTTTTGATCCTCATAGTGAAGTTTCCAAGATTAATAATCATGCTTCTCAAAGCAAGATTCAAATCAGTAAAGAGATGAAATCAATCTTACAGCTTTGCTCATACTATTATGAGACCACTTCACACTTATTCGACATTACATTAAAAGATTTCTCCCAAATACAACTTCATGAACATTCATATATCTCCTTTACATCTCCTGATATTTCACTTGATTTTGGAGGTTTTGCCAAAGGATATGCTTTGAAGAAAATAAGAAAATTCATTGAACAGGAGAATATTAGTGATGCATTTGCTAATTTTGGAAACAGTTCGATCCTGGGTATAGGACATCATCCTTATGGAGATTGTTGGGAAGTCAGTTTTCTGAACCCGTACAATCAGTCTCTTCTAAAAGAATTCGATCTGCAGGATACAGCATTATCCACTTCCGGCAATACGTTACAATATACCGGACACATTATGAATCCGCTTACAGGCATATTTAATAAACAACGAAAAGCAAGTTCTATCCTGTCCCCCGACCCGTTGGAAGCCGAAATTCTTAGTACGGTCTGGATGATTGCCAATGAACAGGAACAAAAAAAGATTTCAGAAAAGTTCAATAATATACAAGCAACCCTATACAATTTATGATATGAAAGAACATAAAGAAAAAGGAGTAGACTTAGGACTCAGACAATTCATCAAAAGCCTGGGATATGTTGCCGGAGGAACCGCATTATTGGCGACCACTCCTTGGCTGACTTCCTGTACTCCGGAGAAACTACAAGAGATCAAGCATGAGAAAGCACGAATCGCTTTGATTGGTACCGGGTCCAGAGGACAATACCACATCCATAACCTCAAAGAAATACCTCATGCACAAATTGTTGCCGTATGTGATAATTATGCCCCCAATCTTCAACAAGCATTAGAACTTTGTCCGGATGCAAAGCCATATACGGATTACCGCAAACTACTGGAATCGAAGGACATCGATGGAGTCATCATATCCACACCACTAAACTGGCATGCACCTATTGTATTGGACGCATTAGCTGCCGGCAAACATGTCTTTTGCGAGAAAGCAATGGCACGTACCCTTGACGAGTGCAAGGCTATCTATGACACTTACAACCAGTCAGACAAAGTCCTCTACTTTTGTATGCAGCGAATGTATGACGAGAAGTACATCAAGGGAATGCAGATGATCCATTCCGGTCTCATCGGAGATGTAGTAGGTCTTCGCTGTCACTGGTTCCGTAATGCAGACTGGCGTCGTCCGGTTCCTTCACCAGAGCTGGAACGCAAAATTAATTGGAGATTATACAAAGAGAGCTCCGGAGGATTAATGACGGAATTAGCATGCCATCAGTTGGAAGTTTGTAACTGGGCAGCCCAAAAAATGCCGGAATCCATTATGGGAATGGGTGACATTGTATACTGGAAAGACGGACGAGAAGTTTATGATAGCGTCAATGTCACTTACAGATACTCGGATGGAGTTAAGATCGCATACGAATCATTGATTTCCAACAAGTTCAACGGAATGGAAGACCAGATTCTGGGAAGTAAAGGAACCATGGAAATGGCAAAAGGTATTTATTATCTGGAAGAAGATCATTCAACTTCGGGTATCCGGCAACTGATTGACCAGGTAAAAGACAAGGTCTTTGCCGCCATCCCGACAGCAGGTCCCAGTTGGCGACCGGAAACAAAAATGGAGTACACACCACACTTTATCATTGATGGAGATATTCACGTAAACAGTGGATTGAGTATGATCGGAGCAGACAAAGACGGTTCGGACATTATCCTGTCTTCTTTCTGCCAGTCGTGTATCACCGGAGAGAAAGCACAGAATGTAGTGGAAGAAGCATATTGTTCAACGGTTCTTTGTTTACTTGGAAATCAGGCAATGGATGAACAACGCCATATCCTCTTCCCCGACGAATATAAAATACCCTATATGAAATTCTAAACTATGAAAGATATTATTATCACCTCAAAAAAGTTGAAACAAGAAAGGAATATCTTTCTTCTAAGTTTCCTGCTTGCATTTATCATCAATGTAATTGCAATCATTATCTATTCCCGCCCATGGATTGAAATAATATCCCAAATCGGGTATGTCATCGTGATTAGTTTTTTCATCTATCTCATATTATGGATTCCCCGAGGAATCCTGATATTCTTGAGTCACCTTTTCCGAAGAAAAAAATAAGAGATTTACGTTTTTTGAAGGAGAATTGACGGAAATACTCATTCACATATTCTAATAACAACCTAATTTTGGAGAAAAATAGATACTATGACAACAAGAAGAGATTTTATCAAAAAAACAGTAGCAGGTACAGCTGCACTCTCATTAGGAAGCATACTTCCAGGATTCGGTTCAAGCCGTTATCAAGATATTCTGGGAGCTAACGAAAAAATACGTATCGGAGTCATTGGAGTGAACTCGAGAGGTAAGGCCCTGGCGCAAGGATTTGCCAAACTTCCAGATTGTGAAGTTACTTACATTTGTGATGTAGACTCAAGAGCATTAGAAAAATGTCAGGCTGCTATCCACAAAATTACCGGACGTACTCCCAAAGGAGAAAAAGACATTCGTAAGATGTTAGAGTCGAACGATTTTGAAGCAGTGGTGATTGCTACCCCTGACCATTGGCATGCCAAAGCAGCCATTATGGCTATGCAGGCCGGAAAGCATGTTTATCTGGAAAAACCGACCAGTCATAATCCGGCAGAAAATGAAATGTTGGTTCGAGCCGCTTTGAAATATAACCGGATTGTTCAAGTGGGTAACCAACGCCGCTCCTTTCCCAATGTAATTAAAGCTATGGAGGAAATAAAATCCGGTTCTATCGGAAAAGTGAGATATGCCAAATCTTGGTATGTCAATAATCGCCCTTCCATTGGAACAGGGAAAGTTGTTCCTGTACCTGATTATCTGGATTGGGATTTATGGCAAGGTCCTGCCCCACGTGTTGCAGATTTCAAAGATAATTTCATCCATTATAACTGGCATTGGTTCTGGAATTGGGGAACAGGTGAAGCGCTCAACAATGGAACCCACTTTGTTGATATACTCCGCTGGGGACTGGGCGTAGATTATCCTACAAAGGTTGATTCTATCGGAGGTCGGTATCGTTTTCAGGACGACTGGCAAACTCCTGACACACAACTTATCACCTTCCAATTTGGTGACGAAGCATCTTTTTCATGGGAAGGACGTAGTTGTAATACGATGCCGGTAGACGGATATGGAGTAGGAACCGCATTTTATGGAGAAACCGGAACTCTCTTCATTGGCGGTGGCAATGAATATAAAATTACAGATATAAAAGGTAAAACGATTAAAGAGGTAAAAAGTGATTTAAAATTTGAGACCGGCAATCTGTTGAATCCATCCGAAAAGCTGGATGCCTTCCACTTCCGAAACTGGTTTGATGCCATTCGTAAAGGAACAAAGTTAAATTCCGGAATTGTAGATGCCTGTATCAGTACCCAGTTAGTACAATTAGGTAACATTGCCCAACGTGTCGGACATTCATTACAGATTGATCCGGGAAGCGGACGAATTCTCAACGATTTGGAAGCCAATAAACTTTGGGGAAGAGAGTACGAAAAAGGTTGGGAAATACGGGTTTAAAGCATGTCCCCATTTCTCGTTTTTTCATTAGGTTATAATTTTACAGAAAGGCATGTCTTTGATAGGATATGCCTTTCTGTTTTCCTTCCGTAAAGCTGATTTATACCCTTTTAACACACGGAATATTCATCGTTTTTCATCGAAATCTCTTTTATTTTTGTATTTTTGCGTGCGTATGCGTTAAAATTATAGTATATACGAATTTTATGAGTGACGAAATCAACGAGATAACGGAAGAACATTCAGACTACAAACCAGCGGACGCGCGGGACGAAAGCGTAAAACATCAGTTAACAGGCATGTACCAGAATTGGTTTCTGGACTATGCTTCATATGTTATTCTGGAACGTGCCGTACCTCACATCAATGACGGTTTAAAGCCTGTGCAACGTCGTATCCTACATTCGATGAAACGTCTGGATGACGGGCGGTATAACAAAGTGGCAAATATTGTGGGACACACCATGCAGTTCCACCCGCATGGGGATGCTTCTATCGGGGATGCCTTGGTACAGTTGGGACAGAAAGACCTGTTGATTGACTGTCAGGGTAACTGGGGTAATATTCTCACCGGAGACGGTGCGGCTGCTCCCCGTTATATCGAGGCGCGTTTATCCAAGTTTGCGCTGGATGTTGTCTTCAATCCCAAAACTACTGAATGGAAATTGTCATACGACGGACGAAATAAGGAACCAGTCACTCTTCCTGTGAAATTCCCATTATTACTGGCGCAGGGAGTGGAAGGTATCGCCGTTGGACTTTCTTCCAAGATATTGCCGCATAACTTCAACGAACTTTGCGATGCTTCCATCAGCTATCTGCGTGGGGAAGAATTCCAACTGTATCCCGATTTCCAGACAGGCGGCTCGATTGATGTAGCCAAATACAACGACGGAGAACGTGGCGGAGCAGTGAAAGTACGTGCCAAGATCAACAAGATTGATAACAAAACACTTGCAATCACAGAGATCCCTTATGGGAAAACCACTTCAACAGTGATCGACTCTATCCTAAAAGCTGTTGATAAAGGAAAAATCAAAATTCGCAAGGTAGATGACAACACAGCTGCCAACGTAGAAATATTAGTGCATCTGGCACCAGGTACATCATCGGACAAAACAATCGACGCATTGTACGCATTCACCGATTGCGAAGTAAGTATCTCACCCAACTGTTGCGTGATTGACGACAGCAAACCTCATTTCCTCACTGTCAGCAAAGTCTTGAGAAAGTCAGCAGACAACACGCTGGATTTGCTAAAGCAGGAGCTGGAAATCAAGAAAAACGAAATACTGGAAGCGTTGCACTTTGCTTCGCTCGAAAAGATATTTATCGAAGAACGCATCTATAAGGACAAAGAGTTCGAACAATCCAAAGATATGGACGCAGCTTGTGCTCATATTGACGAACGCCTGACGCCTTATTATCCGAAATTTATCCGTGAAGTCACCAAAGAGGATATTCTCAAACTAATGGAAATCAAAATGGGACGTATTCTGAAATTCAATTCGGACAAAGCGGATGAACTAATTGCCAGGATGAAAGAAGAAGTGGCCGAGATTGATAATCATCTGGCTCACATCGTAGATTATACCGTCAACTGGTATCAGATGTTGAAAAACAAATACGGCAAGAACTTCCCGCGCCGTACGGAACTGCGTAACTTCGACACCATCGAAGCTGCCAAAGTAGTAGAAGCAAACGAGAAACTTTATATCAACCGCGAAGAAGGATTTATCGGAACAGCCTTGAAAAAAGACGAGTTCGTTGCATGTTGTTCGGATATCGATGATGTCATTATCTTCTTCCGCGACGGTAAGTATATCGTTACTCCTGTTGCCGACAAGAAATTCGTCGGCAAAAACGTTCTCTATGTCAATGTATTCAAGAAGAACGATAAACGTACGATCTACAATATAGCTTACCGCGATGGAAAAGAAGGAACGACATACGTAAAACGTTTCGCCGTAACCTCTGTAGTTCGCGACCGCGAATATGATGTCACACTGGGAACTCCCGAATCACGGATTACCTATTTCAGTGCTAATCCGAACGGAGAAGCCGAAATCATCAAGGTGACATTGAAACCGAATCCGCGTGTACGCCGTATCATCTTCGAGCATGATTTCAGCGAGGTCAGCATCAAGGGACGCCAGGCACGAGGTGTGATTCTCACCCGCTTGCCGGTACATAAGATATCCCTGAAACAAAAAGGAGGTTCTACGCTCGGTGGACGTAAAGTATGGTTTGACCGTGACATACTCCGCCTCAACTATGACGGACGAGGTGAATATCTGGGTGAATTCCAAAGCGACGACAGCATATTGATTGTTCTGAACAACGGTGATTTCTATACTACCAACTTCGACTTGAGCAACCACTATGAAGATAATGTAAGCATCGTGGAGAAATTTGATCCTAACAAGATATGGACTGCCGCGCTTTACGATGCCGACCAACAGAATTATCCGTATCTGAAACGTTTCTGTTTTGAGGCCTCCAACCGTAAACAGAACTACTTGGGAGAAAATAAGAACAACCGTCTGATCTTGCTGACCGACGAGTACTATCCTCGTCTGGAAGTCATATTTGGCGGACACGACAATTTCCGTGATCCGTTGAATATCGATGCGGATGAATTCATTGCTGTCAAAGGTTTCAAAGCCAAGGGAAAACGTATCACTACCTATGCAGTGGAGACGATCAATGAGCTTGAACCAACTCGCTTCCCCGAACCCTCACAAGAACAACAGGAAGTTCCTGAAGAGGAGCCGGAAAATCTGGACCCGGACAGCGGCAAGAGCGAAGGCGACATTATTGATGAAATCACCGGGCAGATGAAATTATTCTGATGAAGAAAAAACTAATATACCTGGGGCTGACAGGTTGCATCCTGTTCGCCCTTTGCACAAGATTACAAGCGCAGATCGACAGTCTGCAAGCCCATCGGTATGTAACACGTGCCACCATGTATGGTATCGGATTTACTAACGTTTTCGACACCTATCTTTCACCACAGGAATACAAAGGAATCGACTTCCGTGTTTCCCGTGAGTTGATTCGGATGACCAAGTTGTTTGATGGAAATGTATCTGTGCAGAACTTCTTTCAGGCAAACATCAGCTATACGCACAACCGGGCCGATAACAATAACACTTTCTCCGGATTAGTCAACTGGAACTATGGATTACATTACCAGTTCCGCCTGACAGATAATTTCAAATTATTAGCCGGAGGATTGATAGATGTCAACGGAGGCTTTGTCTATAATCTCCGGAACACCAACAATCCGGCATCCGCACGGGCATACGTCAATCTGGATGCCTCCGGAATGGCTATTTGGCACCTGAAAATCAAACGGTATCCGATGGTGCTTCGTTATCAGGTCAATCTGCCGGTTATGGGAGTGATGTTCTCTCCCCACTACGGACAATCTTATTACGAGATATTCTCTTTGGGAAATTCGAGTGGAGTAATAAAATTTACCTCCCTGCACAATCAACCTTCGTTGCGACAGATGCTCTCCGTCGACCTGCCGATAGGATATACCAAAATGCGTTTCAGCTACCTGGCTGATTTGCAGCAATCCAACGTTAACAATATCAAGACACATACCTACTCACACGTATTCATGGTAGGATTTGTGAAAGACCTATACCGTATCCGAAATAAGAAAGGAACCGCTCTTCCTTCATCGGTTAGAGCTTACTAAGAGAACAAAATTTAATGTTGAAACTTCAAGTGAGAGATCAATTAATGATGAGAAATAAGATTAGACAAATACTTTGGCTGCTCTGCTGCCTTCCGGTGCTGACTGGTTGCATTGGGGAGGATGACTACGCCAATGATCCCAGAGGTAATTTCGAACAACTATGGAAGATCATTGACGAACAGTATTGTTTCCTGGATACGAAAGGTATTGACTGGGATGCTGTTCATGACGAATACAGCAAACTGATTATTCCGTCGATGTCCAATGATGACCTGTTCGACATCCTAAGCCAAATGCTTTATATCTTGAAAGACGGGCATGTCAATCTATCTTCTGCCAGTCGTATTTCTTATTACGATGCATGGTATCAGGGCTACCCCTGGAATTATAGAGAAGATATTCTTTATAACTATTATCTGGGTAGTGCCAATTCAGGCTATCGCACATCCGCTGGTCTTAAATATAAAATATTCGACAATAACATAGGATACATACGTTATGAAAGTTTCAGTGCCGGAGTTGGAGATGGCAATTTGGATGAGGTCCTTTACTATTTACAAATCTGCAATGGATTAATTATCGATGTCCGTGATAACGGAGGAGGTAATCTGACCAATTCTTCACGCATAGCTGCCCGGTTCACTGATAAACTGGCACTAACAGGATATATCCAACATAAGACAGGTCCGGGACACAATGATTTCTCAGAGATGGAACCCATTTATTTAGAACCCTCCAACAGTATTCGTTGGCAAAAAAAGGTCGTGATACTAACCAATCGTCGATGTTATAGTGCCACAAATGATTTTGTTAACATAATGCGCAGCTTAAACAATGATAACGAGGATAAAAGAATCATCCAGCTGGGCGATCAGACTGGTGGTGGATCAGGGCTGCCATTTTCATCAGAATTACCCAATGGCTGGAGCGTCCGCTTCTCTGCCAGCCCCCACTTTGATAAGTATGGAAAGTCATTGGAAGATGGAATAAAACCTGATGTATACGTAAACATGGATAAGATTCTGGAAGAAGGGATAGAGCAGGGCGACATAGAATCACAAAAGAAAGATCCACTGATTGAAAAGGCATTCGAAATCTTAAGTGAATAACTTTATTGCCGAATTATTTGCCAAATCAGAAAATCTTCCTATCTTTGCACCGCTAAACAAAAAAGCTACACATGCGGATGTGGCGTAATTGGTAGCCGCGCCAGACTTAGGATCTGGTGCCGTGAGGCGTGTAGGTTCGAGTCCTATCATCCGCACAAACTACACTGTATTTACAGTTAAAAAGCCCCTAAAACGGACATTTTAGGGGCTTTTTTGTGTCCTCTTCGCTGGTCATCCGAAAAATGCTAACAACAATTCGGTGCCATTCTCGGTGACAGGATTCCTTTTTTTATCTTGATTTTTTGGATTCAAAGTAGGATTCACCAAAAAAAATCAAGTATGGAAAGAAAAAAAACTTTCAACGTTCTGTTTTGGCTACGGAAAAGTCGAACAAATGAAAGTCTGTCACCTCTGTTCTGCAGAGTTACAATCATGGGGCAAAGATACGAAATTCCGACGAATTGTCATATCTCCCCCGCTTCATGGTCGGCAGTCGCCCAAAAGTCACTCGGAAAAACAGCTGTAGACAAGGAAACAAACAGGTATATCGAAGATTTAAAATTGCAAATTGAAGAAACCTGTAACAAGCTCCGGCAAAAGAACTATCCCCTCAACATCGAGAACTTTAAACTCATGTTCCAATCAGAGGATAACGAATATTCTACCATTAAAACGCTGTTCGAATATCACATGATTATGGAAGGGAAAAAACTCTCCCAGTCAACATGCTACCAATACGGAGTTACCTTGAAATATCTACTAAGCTACGTGCGAATCAAACACAAAGTGGCCGACTACGATATAAGTATCATCGACGCAGCTTTTGTCAATGAGTTTTTCGCCTATCTGCAAGGTTATTTGCGACAGGACAACATGAAACGATGCGATATTAACGGAGCATTGAAGCACATGGAACGCTTCAAAAAAGTCATGGAAATGGCGTTCAATAACGAATGGATAAATCGAAATCCGGTAAAAGCACTCAAAGCACATAAAGAAAAAACCGACATCAACGAACTGGACGAAGAAGCCGTAAAACGACTTTCCACTGTAATACTACCTCCTAATCTGGGCATTGTCAGAGACTTGTTCATTTTTGCCGTGTATACCGGAGTCTCATACGAAGATATGACACGATTAACGCAAAAGAACATCGTTATCGGCATAGACAAAAGCCTGTGGCTGCATTACAAACGGGTCAAAACAGGTGTCCGTGTATCATTGCCATTACTAGAACCTGCATTGGAAATTATCAATAGATATGACACCTACCACAAAGGCGGCAAAAAGAACCAGCCGCTATTCCCTTATGTCAGCAATCAGATCATGAACCGTTATCTCAAAAAAGTAGCCAAACTCGCCGGAGTAGAAGACAGAGTTACGTATCACGTTGCCCGCCACACGTTCGCAACGACAATCACCCTGCAACATGAAATCCCACTCGAAACCGTATCAAAAATGCTGGGACATACCAAAATCACAACGACACAGGTATATGCACGAGTAGTCGATACGAAGGTAATGCGCGATATGGCAACACTCAAAGATATGTATTCACATAAAGAAGATAAATCACCCAATAATAAAGCCGCAAACGAATGAAAGCAACCGTAATTATCAATCAGGAAGAACTGGAACTGAAAGCTATCGACAGCATGATAGCGTATGAGAAAAGCTTCATCACCTATTCAGAAATGAAGAAGGCGGTTAGTGATGCGTTGCGGCATTATGGCAGTAGGGAAGGACACCGGAAAATTGTCCTGAAAGGGTGGATTATAAAGACGATCTACGCTCTCGACAGTAACCAACTGAAGGACCTCGACCGGGTTACTTTTGAATACCTGAATGAATATTAATCATTTGAATGAATATTAACCATATAAAAAGCAGAATTATGAAAACAGAAACCAACAGCATGAGAATCGTGAAACCTGAAAAGACAGATACAGCCGGAACTCCACAACAGGAAAAAGACCCTGAAAAATCGAAATACAAGCCCGTTACGCCCGTTATGCTTGACACCGTGCCCGAAGATGCTGTATTCATCCGATCAGCCGATGTATGCAAGCTGCTAAACATCAGCAACTCGACATTGAGAAACCTGCGCGCGGAGCGAGCTATCCCGTTCTATAAACTGGGTGGGACTTTCCTATACAGCAAAGAAGAAATCATGAATTACCTGGCATCTAATTACAGCAGAAGAATATGAGCAAGAACGGATTTTCCTATTACAAAGCGGAAACAGACCGCTTTCAGGACATCAAAATAAAACGCCTGAAAAAGAAATACGGGTGCGACGGCTATGCCGTATACCAATATGCATTGAACGAAATCTACCGTGTCGACGGTTCGTATATCCGCTGGACAGAAGATCAGCTTTTCGACTGTGCCGACTATTGGGGCATGAACGAGGAACGGGTGAAAGAGATTGTAGACTATTGCGCTGAAATCTGCCTGTTCGACCCCGTCGTGTGGAAGATGAAATGTATTCTCACCTCCCGGGCCATTCAGAGCCGATATATAGACATCTGCAAGCTGGCGAAGAAGAAAATGTATATCCCGCTGGATATTCTTCTCGTAGAACCGGAGCAGCCCATAAAGGAACCCGTCACTATGCCTCTGTTTGAAGCTGCGACAGCCGCGGAACCGACCGGGCAAAACGTACCGGACGTGTCGGTGTCACCGACAACGGTAGAACCTACTTTCGAGAAAGTTCCGGAAGATTTCCAGAACTTTCCGGAAACTTCCGGAAACCTTCCGGAAAAAATCGACAAAGAAAAGAAAAGCAAAGAAAAAGAAAACAAAGAAAAGTCCTCCTCTATCCCCCTACCGACTATCGGAGAACTCACGGAGGAGGAAGCGAGAGCTTTGCTTTCTTCCACTCCGTTGGGGAGAAACAAGCCTGAAACGACCATTGCAACAGGTGGCAATACTGCTTCCACAACTACCGGGAAACGCCCGCCACAAGTGGAGGCGGCGGCGCGCGAACAAAAGCCACGCAATCCCAAAGGGCTGATAGAGGCCCTAAGCCCTTACAATCTTTCCCCCCGGGAACTTGAGGAGGTGCTCAAACTGTCCGGACACGGCGAAATAGGAAATCCCGTATGGCAAATTCTAGGCGAAATGCATGGAAACAAACGCCTGCGGATGCCCCGGTTGTTCCTGTTGAAGCGGCTACGGGATGCCGTGGGGTTGATAGCGGGCAGCACTCACGGAGATGCCGGAATAAAAAAGAAATCGGCTTCATAGCCTCACAAAAAGCAACAACGATGAGCGAAAACAGAAAAGCAACCGACACGCCGCTCTACTACCCCCGCAAAATGCGTACAGGGTGGTGCGTGGCGCACGAAGTGACAGCCGCAGGCATCACTATCGAGAGATACGGAATACACTGCCAGACGTATGCGGAAGCATACCGGCGGGCGGAAGTGATGAACCGGAAACAACAGGTGGAAGCGGAAGCGGGGCACGCCGGGACACAGGTCGGAGAAACCACCGGTTCACTGGAAGCGTCCGCCTCCGATGGCGAGAAAGGGGGTGAACGATCATGAGCGAAAAAGTAAGCACCATCACGCTACGGTTGACTGCAGAAGAAGTCACGCAGCTTGAAATTTTGAAGAATCTTACAGGAAAGCGAACGGCCAGCGAAGCAATCAAACACGTTGTGCGGGAGTACCCCCGTTTCTGTACCCACTACAAGCAGGAAGCGAAGGAACACGGAGAACTGAAACGAAGGTACCAGGAGCAAGACGAAGCCGTGCGGGGTTTTCTGTCGGCACTCGACAGGTTGGAGAAAGCGGGCAGGGAGAAAGAGTAGGGGAAATGATTGCTAGCAAAATCCGCTCCGGAAGATCTTGGCCAATGAAATATTTGCTAGCAGATGTTTCCGGATCGTGTGCTCGAGCTGCGTAAAAGTGCTAGCGGATTCTTCCGGATCGTGTGCTACAGATCGGGAATAATGCTAGCAACTGTTTCATCCTGAAAGAATCCGGCTGCCGGATTCTGCTAGCGGATTCTTGTTCCCGGTTCGTTCCGGAGCAACTAATTTGCTAGCAATTAACGGGGATATCAGGTTGATGGAGCCGGGATCCCGACAGGTATGTGATAGTAAGTGAAGGTAATAGGCAAGTGCCGAACCAAGCGGATTACTTTCGCGAGCGGCTTATCGTCTGACAGCTCACCGTGCCGCCGTGTGGTTCGTGGCAATGCGTGCAGCGGGAATACCGCCGCCCACACAGCCCCGTCCCCCGCAGCAGCACTCCGTCAGTGTTTAATAGCAATATTCCTTCACCGGCAGCGTTTCTCGGACGGACAGTGTTTCTGTGCACCGTGCCTCTTTCCTTGCTTTCCCGTAGCCGTCGGACTGGCGCAAAGAAAGCCGCCCTCTGACAGTGTTTCTATGGAACGTTCTTGGGGGAAGTCTTCCCAAGAGTTACTCCTGTGTGTAACAGTCGAGGCTTGCCAAGTGGGTGATTACGGAAGTTACTACCGCCTGACGCATACGGCTCCGGCTCCCGCTCACACCCCGGCACAGCCGGACTACAAGCGACAGCCTATGCGGTGGAAACCCTTGCGGAAGGGTATCCCCTGCGGAACGGGTGACAGCTGTGATGCCCGGTGCGGTTTCGCTCCGCCCGGCACTTGCTGCCGGGACTAAGGCGAGAATCCGCTACCTCTTTTCGGCTGACTATAGGAACGGAAGTGTTAGCCAGGAGTGCAGCCCTGCGGTGCGGGGTTCCCGGGTTTACGGTTGAGCGGGTTTGTGTTATGGAAGTAAGCGCCCTTCGCCGTCCTTCGGGCGCGTGCAGACGTGATGCTGCGTGCGCCGTGACAGCAATTGTTTTCCTTCCGCCTTCCTTTTTGGGGGACACCCAAAAAGAGACCGGCAGAAAAACAAAGGGGTAGCGATATTCAACATAACGGGTCATTATGCCTGCACGCCTTGCCATTCAGGCAAGTCGGGTGCATAATGCGTGGTTATGTTTAATATGGATTGTTTTATTTTTCCGCCCCCGGGCGAAAAAAAAGCCATGCGGAGTGGAAACACCACCACTATGGCGGCAAGCCGCCACCCCGACCACCGCCCCTTAGTTACTTCTGCCAGTCCCGAACCGTGCGGTTTTCTGACCTGTTGCGGGTGTTTGTGCTTCCTGCGGGTTGCGCCTAGCGGCGTGCCCGGCTGACTGTTTACGCCTTTCGGAACATTGGAAATTCCCGGCGGTCGGCTTCGCCGTCCGCTCCATGAAGCGGGGCGAGACGCCCCGCCGAAGAGTGCAAATAACAAATCCGTGACAATCGGGCAAATGTCACAAAATAAAATAGTAAAAAACGTAAGTTCTTAAAACTTATATTAAACAGAATAGAAATGAAAGAATCACATACAGGTATTGGTATCTGCCGTTGCTACCAATGCCGAATGAGAAAAAAGAACTGCAGCACATCGGGACGTAAATCGCTCAAACGGGCAATCAACAAGTTTCGCCGCAAGCAATTGAAGTTAGACAAAGTAACCAGGCACAATCACTTCGGCGGATATTGGGCCTAAGACTAATACACGCTTTTATCCGCCCCACACTGCACAGGAACACATTTTTTTCCTTTTTTCATCTACCTCTCCAAGGGCATGGATGAACGGCAGACAAGAAATTTCAGATAAAAATACCGCACGACGTAGGAGCGCAGGATATTTTTATCTGAAATAGCGTAGCGGTTCTTGACTGACGGGCGGCCGTGGCCTATCTTTGTAGAAGAAAAGAGGAAAAATACGCTGTAAAACAGCAAACTTATCATTTATCCCTTCCCGTCACTTTATAGATAATTGCGTTTCTGTCTGTGTCACTACGTTTATTTACAGATGGAATCATACGGGAATAAAACGTAAAAACGCCCAAAAACAGTCGGAACGGAAGTAAAAACGTACTTGAAACCCTTCGAGATATTTTCAAAAATTCATCAGACGTTTTTTTTATTTCGTCAGACGTTTTTTGAAAAACTCCTGATGTTTTCTATGAGACTTTCAGAAGCATATTCCGTTCACCAAATATCAGCAAATGAAAAGCCCGGTGAAATGATTTCTCATTCATCGGGCTTTTTCCTTGGTTTGTTTGCGATGTACGAAACGAGGATAATGCGCTAGCAGGCGTTTTCTTCGTTACCGGTCATTGTTTAAGCTGCCGGGTCTGGAGCTTCTCCGCCGCCTTCGTCAGGTTTCGGATTTGGTTTCTCATCTCCTCCTTCGCCATCTTCGTTCGCTGCGCTTGCTCCTGCTTTTGAGAAAGAATACATTGCAACGGCTTCTTTGATTTCCGTAGAAGGAACGTAGATGACACGTGCTTTCTTGACGCTGTTTGCGCCGCACTTGCTGGCATCCTCGAGACCTTTACCGGAAACGGAAGGACGGAAAGACCCAAGGTCTCCCAGGCGGACGGGTGAACCGTTGGCTAAGTTGCGCTTGATGACGGTCATCAATGCGTCAAGAACAGCTTTGATGTCAGAACCTGTCAGCGTACAACGGTCTGCGATTTGTTCAACGATTTGTTTCAGTGCCATCTCCGGGGCGAGTACTACTTGTGCATAGTATTTTGCGGCGGCGTCTTTGTTCTGCGGATTCTTGCGCAAAGCGGGTTTGATTGTAATTGCCATGTTAATTAGTGTTTTAATGATTAATAATGTTGCAAATCTACATATACGTGCGTGGGCGTGCAGACGTATGTTATTATCTGTGATGATACGTGTTTCATCATACGATTATGTACATGAAAAAAGGGCTGCGGTTTGTATTCCGCAGCCCTCAAAACAGGGGTTTTCACTCCGATCGTAAAGTTTACTCCTTAATAGTTTCTCCTTTCATCATCTTTCACGGGACTGTCTGCCCCGGTGAGCCAAACAAAAATTTTACCGATAACTTTCAATACCTTCAACGTCGTTCTCCAAAATGGTTTCATAATGACCTCCTTTTTAATTGTTTCCCGCAAAGGTAGGGGAAATGAAGAATGAAGAATGATGAATGAAGAATTGGCTGCGCTTTCATACATTTACATCTGCATAGTAATTCTTCATTCATCATTCTTCATTCATCATCCTTCATTCTTCATCCTTCATTCTTCATCCTTCATTAAATACCCGTATTCGACGGAGACACAGAAGCAGGGACATTGTTTGATGTACTCGCAGGATTCTATGGTACCGTTGTGGTTGAGGTCGGGCGAGAGGTCGCGGTGACCGCAAATCTTTGCTCCCGGATAGGTGAGCAGCAGGAAGCGGAGAAGGGTTTCAAGGCTTTGTTTTTGTGCGTCGGTGCGGGTGTCGGCGGCACGTCCGGAAGCGTCCAGGCCTCCTTCGTAGGCAACTCCTATCGACGGGGTGTTGTAGCCTTTGGCGTGGGCGCCGACATGGGTGATGTCGCGCATGTGATGTATCGTTCCGTCTTTGGTGATGTAATAGTGATAGCCACATTCGGCAAAGCCTTGGCGTTTGTGCATGGAGTCGAGGGCTTCCGGGGTGAGGTTGCTTGTGCAACGGGATGCGGTGCAGTGCACCACAATCAGGGTGATGTTTCTTTGTTTAATCATTGTTTTTTGTGGGTGATTATGTGGATGATTTTTAGTTGTGTATTCTTGTTCTACCCCCCTTCCTTCCCCCTTTGGGGGAGACGCTTGTCGGGGGAAGTGCTCTTCCCCCTTGCCGCAGGGCGTTCCCCTAGCAAAGAGGGTTCGGGCTGTAGCCGTAGGAGCTGCTGCGCTAGGGTTTAAAAGGGTGAGCCGAAAGAGATGGTTATCAGTTCCTTTTGTTTGGGGGTGAGGATGCGGTTACTTAACTGGTAGTTTGTTTCCTGCAATGCTTCGAGTAGTTCGGTGTCGTCCTTTATCCACTGTTTGAGGCGGATAGAAGCGGACGCAGGTGCAATATTCGGGAAATAGAGAACGGCCAGTTCTTTGAAACCGTAGCTACGGTTGGTCAAACTTTGGCAGTTGTTTTGTTGGTGCATGTTGGTATACATAATTATAGTGTTGGTTTACAGATGTAAAGATAGGCTTTTTAGTGGCTGGTTGTTACCTGTATACTTGGTAGATATAGTTATATATGTTTGTTGGCAGAGGAAATTTGTGATATTCGGGCAATTGTCACGAATTTCTTTTGTCCGTAACTTTTCGGCGGGGCGTCTGCCCCGCTTCGTGAAGCGGACGGCGAAGCCGACCGCCGGGAATCTCCGATATTCTGCAAAGACTGTCCGCATGGTGCAAACAGTCAGCCGGGCACGCCGCAAGGCGAAGTCCGCAGGAACAGGAAACCCGCAAGATGTCGAAAATCCTGCAGGGAACCGGGAAAGGCAGGAGTAACTAAGGGGCGGTGGTCGGGGTGGCGGCTTGCCGCCACAGTGGTGGCGTTTACATTCCGCAGGGCGCAGTCCGCAAGGGTGAACATGAAACGGAGTAACTTTATGCCCGTTCCTGAAACAACGGAAAAGCCCGCAAACAGCAGGAATATTTGGAAGATGCTGTTATGTTGAATTAAAGCACAAAATCCGGAACGGTTTTGTGACTAATTAAACATAATTGCTCTTCCGGATTTCCTGCGCAAAAGCTGCACTCCATCAGAAAAACCGGAAGAACACGGCGCAAGCAGCATCACGTCTGCACGGCGGCGGAAGCTTGCGCCGCCTTCTATCCAAACAGCCTGAACCGCTCAATCATAAAACACGGGAACCCCGCACCGAACGGCTGCACTCCTGACTAACAGCCCGTTCCTATAGTCAGACGAAAAGAGGTAGCGGATTCTCGCCTTAGTCCCGGCGTTAGTGCCGGGCGGAGCGAAACCGCACCGGGCATCGAAACTGTCACCCGTGCCGCAAGGGCTTACATTCCGCTAAGGATATCATCCGAAAGGGTGCCCATCGCATAGGGTGCTGCTTCCTTTGCTGTATTCGGCAAGTGAGGGAGCGGCAACCGGAGCCGGATATAAGACGGGAGTAACTTCTGCTATCGTCCGCAAGGGTGTCCACCGCATAGGCTGTCACTTGTAGTCCGGCTTTGCCGGGGTGTAAGCGGGAGCCGGAGCCGAATGCATCAGGCGGTAGCAACTTCCGTAATCACCCACTTGGCAAGCCTCGACTGTTATACACCGGAGTAACTTTTGGGGAGACTTCCCCCAAGAATGTTCCATAGAAACACTGTCAGAGGGCGGCTTTCTTTGCGCCAGTCCGACGGCTACGGGAAAGCAAGGAAAGCGGCACGGTGCACAGAAACACTGAACGTCCGAGAAACGCTGCCGGTGAAGGAATGTTCCGATTAAACACTGACGGAGTGCTGCTGTGGGGAGCGGGGCTGTGTGGGCGGCGGTATTCCCGCTGCACGCATTGCCACGAACCACACGGCGGCACGGTGAGCAATCAGACGAAAAGTTTCAAGCATGACT
This sequence comes from Bacteroides sp. AM37-9, assembly GCF_003603455.1. Lineage (NCBI taxonomy): Bacteria > Pseudomonadati > Bacteroidota > Bacteroidia > Bacteroidales > Bacteroidaceae > Bacteroides > Bacteroides sp. AM37-9. The sequence continues at coordinate 370,357 of NZ_QTNF01000001.1, forward strand.
TTTTTCCAGTTTGCTAGCACATACCTGGCAGGATCCCGGCTTCATCAACCTGTTATCCCCTGCCAACTGCTAGCAGAATCCGGCAGCCGGCTTCTTCCAGGACGAAACATTTGCTAGCACTATTCCCGAGCTGCAGTAGCTGATCCGGAAAAATCTGATAGCAAATCTTTCCTACTGCAGCCGGGGTGAGCTATACAGCCATCGGTTCCTCTTTGATAATCGAGATTTCCAGTGCGTTTTCAATCTTGGTCAAAGTTTCGAGTGAAAGGTTCTCCCGTCCTCTCAACACCTTTGAGATGTATTGCGGGCTGCAATTCATTTTTTCAGCCAATTGCTTTTGGCTCATTCCTAATTCTTCCATCCTGTCCAGCATCAGCATGGCAATATTTTGCGAATGTCGGAGCCAAGACTTGTTTGTTTCAAGGAAGTCAAACAGCTCACGCCATTTCGAAGGCGTTGGAGAAGCATGTTCTTCAAGCCTTTGTGCGATAGATTTCATACGATTTTCCATATCATTCCTCCCAAATTATAATTCACTAATATACTCTATAAACCCTTCGTCATCAATAATTCCTTCTTCCAGCAGGTAGCGCCGGACTTTGTCTATTTTCACAAGTTCCTGCCTGGTGTGCTCTCTTTCCTGCATCGTAGCCGTCAGCTTGATGGCGCCTCCGGTGATGATGTAGTTGCCTTGAATCAATTTGATAGCGTATAGCCGGAGCCATGACGAGTGACCGTATTTACGTTTTAACCGAGCCTTTTCTTTTTGCAGCATCATATCCGAAGCCTGGTTGTTGTCCAACGGGCGGAATATCTTGCTTAAATCGGTTTCCGGGGAGATGTCCATTATGATGTATCGAAGGCGTTCACTATCTTCAATAGTATCGCTGATAGCTTCTTTTATATCTGTTATTTTAAAGTAGGCGTTCAAGTCATCTATATTCTCCTTGAAGAAAGTGCGTAGCCAAACCACGTCGGCCCAGTTGTTGAACACCTTATAAAATTCGTTATCATCCTCGCCTTCAAAGTGTACAGCCCATAATTTTCTGTCTCCAGTAATGTCGTCAAATGTCATATCTCCTTGTTTTATAGTAAGACAAAGATACGCAAAAGTAACGAGATAATAAACTTATAGGTTGATTATTTAGCAAGAAAAATGTTTTATTTAGTTGGTTTAGTGGTTGTATGGTAGATGGTGGTGTCTGTGTCCCAGTCATTAATTTCATCATTCGTGTTTATTTGCAGACTGTCAATGAGAGTTTTTTGATGAGTTATTTCCGGTTGTTCGCAGCCTCCTATCAGTTGTATAATGAATATTATTCCTGCTATAACGATTCCTGCTATGGTATTATTGATAACATTTCTTTTTAAGCCTTTAATATAAGAATTCTGATACCTGTTATTTTGCATAATTTATATTTTTTACGCTGTGAAGTTAATAAATTAAATGCGATATTTATCATTATTTGTCACTTTAATTAGGTTTATCCGATTAAAAACGATACCTTTGTATTACAAATAAGAGTTCATTGATTTAGATAAAAAAAGGAGTTCGTGACTTAGTCGGTGGCTAATTCGGTGGCATTGACTAAAGTGAAGGCTCTGTAAATAACTGATAATAAGTGCGAAATAGCAAAAATGTTTTACGGCTATCATCCGCACACTTTCTATATATAAACAGACAAAAAAGCCTCTAAACAGACATTTAGAGGCTTTTTTTATATCCTTTCCACAGATCATCCAAAAACGTGAAAGCTCAGTCTGAAAACTTGGGGGATTTGATTCAGGGCAATCACATCCTTAAAAATAGATTCATTCCGGTGCATAAATGAACTATTTCAGAAATGAACTAATCCGCACAGAAAGAAATTAAATAATATAGTTTAGACTTTTCTCCACTGTATAAACAACTTGTCTGAGACCCGGGTGTCAGATAGAACTCTATTACAAAGCGTTTTTTCTTTGGTACTAGAGTAAATAAAATTCTGATGCGTCTAATATCTATTCAAAAATGTGCGGGAATGAATCATTTTTTAGGGATATGGCTGTCCTGAATCAAGTCCCCCAAAAATTACAACTGAGCCAACGTGAACACATTCTCGGTGACATTTGCGGTGATACCCCGGAATCCTCCGTGATTACTTCTTTGCTTTATTCGCATGTTGGGCTATAAACTCCTTAGGTAAAATACCATAAGCTTTCTGAAACACACGTGTAAAATAGGAAGCTGTACTAAAGCCGACACTATATGCAACCTCATTTACCCTCATATCAGTCTCCAACAATAATTGGCAGGCTTTTCTCAGACGATAATTCCTTAAATAATCACCTGGTGTAGCACCAGCTATTGCTTTGAGTTTTCTTTGCAGGTGAGAGCGGCTGATATTGAAAATATCGGTTAGTGATTCTACCGAGAAATTTTCGTCTGAGATATGCCTTTCAATTTCTTCATTCAACTGGTTCAAAAACAGCTCATCATTTTTACTGGTAACTAATGCAGAGTAAGAAATAAAAGGAGAACGATTGAAAGCCTCAAGCACAGTTCTCCGATTTTCAAGTAAACTTATGATTTGCGCCTTCAGATATGAAACTGAGAACGGCTTTTCGATGAAAACATCTGCACCTGAGTGTAATCCTTCTATCTTTACTGCATTTTCAGTTTTAGCCGAAAGTAGTATGATAGGGATATGGTTATAATTGAGGTCCGACTTCAATTTCTTTGTAAATGAGATACCATCTATCCCAGGCATCATAATATCCGAGATTATAATATCATAGCTGTTCTCTTCTAATAATAGTATGGCTTCCTCAGCATTGAAAGCAGTATCAGCAACATAGTCTTTGTTCAAAGAGTTTTTTATAAATGAAGCCATTTCGATATTATCTTCGACAATAAGTATACTGTTTTTGTTTTCTGGCGTACTTCTGTTTTTTATTATTTCCTTTTCGGAAGCAATATTATCAAGCTCTGATTTATGTTGATATAAAAGAGGTAAATCTGAAAAATTAAATACAAATGTAGCTCCCCCAGTTTCATTGTCTTTTACAGTAATATTGCCATTCAGCATCTCAGCGAGTTTTTTAGCTAAAGATAATCCTAAGCCAGTCCCCATCTTCCCGTTATCATTTTGCATCTGATAAAAAGGATCAAATATCAGTTTTTTATAGGCATCAGAGACACCATTGCCATTATCCTCAACAAATACAGAATAAGTCGCGTTCTCATTCTTTATGAGAGATAAAGCTATTTTATCTTTCGTGTATTTTAGCGCATTTGTAAGCAAATTCCCTATTATTTTAATCAATGCATCTGTATCAGAATTTACTACAAGCTCATTTTGAGGAAGCTGGAGAGTAAAATCAATATGCTGTTTCTGAGCTGTCTTACTGATACGTCCATACAATTCAGTTAAAAGATGGCGCAGGTCTACTCTTGTCGGGTTTATAATATATTGAGTTGAATCCATTTTTCTAAAATCCAGTAACTGATTAATCAAATCAGTCAACCTGTCACAATTCTTTTCGATTATCAATATATTCTCTTTAGTCTCTGGACTTCCTTCTCCTGAATTAACAACTTCCTCCAAAGGTGCAGAGATTAAGCTCAACGGAGTTCTAATTTCGTGTGCTATAGTAGTGAAGAAATCTATTTTCGATTTAAAAGCTAAGTTTTCCTGTTCAGTTTTGAATGCTTCCAGTTGTTTTTCTTGTTTTGCCCTACTTTTCTTTATGTAAAATGAGATAATCAAATAGGCCATAACCAGAATCAAAACAACATATATAATCTTGGCAGGGATAGATAACCAAAACGGGGGTAGTATCTCTATCTCTACTTTTGCCCCCTCTTCATTCCACAATTCGTCATTGTTAGAGCCTTTCACTCTGAATAAATATTTGCCAGGAGATAAATTTACATAAGTTACGCTTTGTTTATTTCCTACATAATTCCACTCAGTGTCTGTTCTTTCCAACTTATATGCATATTTATTTTTCGAGTGTGCTATATAGCTTAAGCTAGTATAAGATATAGAAAAAGAAGACTTGTTATAGGGCAATACTATCTTTTGCTGCTTGTTTAATTTTTGCTGTATAGCCTCATTCAGTTCCCTATCTCTATTACCAAGAATATCAATCTGGGTTATTTCTATTGATGGTAAGACGGTATTCTTGTTTTTATTGAGATCTTGGGGATAAAACGAACTAAACCCATTGATTCCTCCAAAGTAAAATTTCCCATTTAAAGCCTTATAACTTGATTTATAATTAAACTGGTTACTCTGCAATCCATCGTCCCTTGTATATAGTTTTATATTGTGCGGGTCTGATGTGTTCATCTGGATGATTCCTTTATTAGAGCTCATCCACCAATTGCCTTGCGGATCGTCCAATATACCATATATTACCCCGTTAGGCAAACCATCGGTTTCAGATATATTCTTAAAACTATCGGTTTTATAGTCGTAAATGAAAACACCTTGCCCCTCGCTTGCAAATAGTAATCTTTTTTTAGAATCAATATAAATATTAGTCAATTTACTCTCTTTTAATGGCTTACAATTAGTGTATATTGAATCGTAACATATCCATTCATTAGTTGGCATATGATATCTTATTACTCCTGAACCGTAAGTTGCCAACCATAGATTTCCAAAATCATCTTCTTTTATATCATATATAAACTTAGAAGCCTGCTCTATGTTAATGAATATATTTTTATCTCTGTCATACTTATTCAATCCTGCATGAGTTCCGACATAAATATCTCCTTTTTTAGTTTTATATAAAGCATATATACCATCATCGTTGATACTGTTCTTTCCATCAAGACTACGTTTGAATACAGATAGAGACTTTGTTTTAGTATTGTAGACATGAATTCCTCTCGCATAGGTACCTATCCACAGGTTATCTCCGTCTAGTAATAAGGCATGTGCGTTATGGTATAATCCTTTTATCGGCTGAGTGATAGTTTGCTCTTTCGTATTAAAATAATTTACGCCTCCATTCTCTGTAGCTATCCATAGATTCTCATTTTCATCTTCGCAAAACTGCCTGACTGTTTTCCCCGATAAAGATCCGGATAAGATGTCGGAATAATATGTTTCTATGCAAGATGCACTAGGACTTAAGTAATTTACTCCTCCCGAATAAGTGCCAATCCATATCCCTCCTTCCCTATCTTTGTAGATTGAACCGATAGCCTGGTCACTCAAACTATGATAAGAATTAGGAATGTCGATTCTCTTGGATGTTCTATTCTCAATATCGAACATATACAATCCATTGTCTGACCCTACAAGAAGAGCATTGTCCCGATATTGGCAAATAGCCATAATACGTGTTACGGCAGAAGGTTCTTTATTTGAACCCAGAAAAGTGGTATATACATTGGACTGTTTTTTATATAAACGTAGACCTTTACCCCATGTTCCAAGCCATAAATCACCATTTACATCTTCGACGATTGTTTGTGTCTCATGCTCGGAGCTATCATAGAGGCTGTACAATCCTTCTACCGGATCAAAAAAGCCTGTATTTGAATTATACCTGAGCAATCCAAGCCTTGTACCAACCCATATATTATCAGAGGCATCTCCGTATATAGACCATACTATGTTGGAGTCGAAATCGTATCCATTTACCCGCACCCTCTTCAGCTCATTCTTTTCGGGATTATAAGTATAAATACCTTGCGAATTAGTTCCTATCCATATATTTCCTCTATTATCCTTAAAAATGGTGGTCACAGTATAAGTGATTTTAAAATTATCAGCAGTTGTATTTTCCACTTTTTCGAAAGTTTCGTCGGCTATATCCATTATATAAAGCCCTGCTTCTGTACCTACATACAGTTTATTATTATCAGCCTCTATCATACAATGTATGATATTATTTCCTATCGTTTTCTCTTTTTGAGGATTATATCTGAATACCTTGCAACTATTCCCATCGAATTTATTTAAACCATCCTTTGTCCCAAACCACATAAAACCTTTCGTATCTTGCATGATACAAAAGACAAAATTTGCGGAAAGCCCATTATCTACTTGTAACTTCTTGAAATGAAAATTAGAGTACCCCTGAGAAAAGGAAACAATGCTATAAAAGGAAAGGCAAAGCAAAATATACAAATAGTGATTTTTCATATAAAGAATGGTATAACGTGAAAGTATCGACAAATATACGCATTTATCGGCAGTGAGAAAATATCAATTATTATTTATTTATATCACATTTTAGTCAAGATGGTTATAAAAACCTTTTATTGCCATTTTTTTACCCAAATATATCACCTTGGCAATAGATGAATTATCTATTTTTGCCATCAATCAAACCGAGAGCTTGTTAGCCCTTTAATATTATAGAAAAAATAGTTCAATACCATGAAAAAACCAACACACAAGAAAACACAGCTTACCAGTTATGCAGCAATTTTCCTTTCTTTTAGGAATGATATTCAGGCTTCAAATTTAGTGCCTCCTATAGCTTCTTAATATTTATACTAATTACATACAAAAATCTATCATCAAATGAAAACACCTTTTTTATTAATTATTTTACTCTTTTCTTCCATGTCATTATCTGCGCAGTGGAAACCTGCGGGTGATAAAATAAAAACGGCTTGGGCGGAAAAAATTGATCCTAACAATGTTTTGCCAGAGTACCCCCGCCCAATAATGGAACGCGATAAATGGCAAAATCTGAATGGTTTGTGGGATTATGCAATTTTACCTATGGGACAGCAGGAACCTCAAACGTTCGATGGAAAAATTCTTGTTCCTTTTGCTGTTGAATCAAGTCTTTCCGGTGTCCAAAAAGAGCTGGGCAAAGGAAAAGAGCTATGGTATAGACGTACGTTTATGATCCCCTCCGATTGGAAAAACAAGAATATAATACTACATTTTGGAGCAGTGGACTGGAAAGCAGAAGTTTATCTCAACAATATTAAAATAGGAACTCATACTGGAGGATATATACCATTTAGTTTCGATGTAACCCCATTCCTAACCTCAGGAAATCAAAAACTGGTAGTTAAAGTATGGGATCCTACAAGCGATAGTTCTATACCAAGAGGAAAACAAGTGACTAATCCTCACGGAATATGGTACACACCCGTTTCAGGTATTTGGCAAACAGTCTGGTTGGAGCCAGTGAATAACAAGCACATTGTTGGCGTTACCCCTATTGCCGATGTAGACAATAACAATTTAAAAGTAAAAGTATGTACAAAGAATACAGAGCCATCTGATATTGTAGAAGTTAAGCTAAAGGATAACAATAAAGTTATCGCTTCAGCAAAAGGAGTTGCAGGACAGATATTAGATATTGCCGTTCCGAATGCGAAACTTTGGTCGCCCGAATCTCCATTCCTTTACGATTTGGATGTTGTTATCATCGAAAGAGGAAAATCAGTAGATAAAGTTAGCAGTTATGCCGCAATGCGCAAGGTGTCGAAAAAGCGTGATGCAAATGGTATAATACGCATGCAATTGAACAATAAAGATATATTCCATTTCGGACCATTAGACCAGGGATGGTGGCCTGACGGACTTTATACAGCACCAACAGATGAGGCTTTGAAATATGATATTGTGAAAACGAAAGACTTCGGATATAATATGATTCGCAAACATGTAAAAGTAGAGCCGGCACGTTGGTACACTCATTGCGACCGTTTAGGCATACTCGTATGGCAGGATATGCCCAATGGAGACCAGGGGCCTAATTGGGATATGCACCACTACTTTGACGGAAAAGAAGTCACACGTTCCATCGAATCAGAACAAAACTTCCGCAAAGAATGGAAAGAAATAATGGATTACCTGATGCCTTATCCATCTATCACCGTATGGGTTCCGTTCAATGAGGCATGGGGACAATTCAAAACACAAGAAATTACGGAATGGACTCAGTATTATGATCCATCACGTCTAGTAAATTCAGCAAGTGGTGGCAATCATTATCTAAAAGTTGGAGACATACTCGATTTCCATAAATATCCTTCACCGGAACTGATGATGTATGATAACGAACGAATTGCTGTTGTCGGTGAATACGGAGGAATAGGTATGCCGCTTACAGGCCATTTGTGGCAACCCGACAAAAATTGGGGATATGTACAATTCAAGAGCGCAAAAGAGGTAACAGACGAATATGTGAAATACGGACAGCAATTACTAGAATTGGTAAAAAAAGGAATATCTGGTGGCGTATACACACAAACGACAGATGTAGAAGGAGAAGTAAATGGTTTAATAACCTATGATAGAAAGGTTATTAAAGTAGAGGAAGACCGAATTAGAAAGATCAATCAGGAAATCAGTAATTCACTATCTGAATAAAGAATGTACTATGGGTATTAGGGGAAACTGATTCTTTATAGTTGTCCTGCAACAAAGCAGCCAGCGTTGCAGGATGATTATAAGGTATACTAAAAAACACAATTTATTATCAATAAAAGTAGTTATAATATGACTAGTAGAATATGTAAACTATTAATGTTAACCGGTTTAATACTGCTATATGCAGGAATTACCACAAAAGGATTTGCTCAAACTGGTGTCACACAGCAATCTCGAACAGAAAAAACTGTAAAAGGCACTGTGAAAGATGAGCAGGGAGAACCGTTGATTGGCGTGAGTGTTATTGTAAAAGGCACCACCAATGGTACAGTGACGGATGTAGATGGAAAATTTTCCATCATGTGCAATGGTGATGATGTGTTAGTAATCTCATATATTGGTTTTCAAACCATTGAGAAGAAAGCAGGAAACACATCATTTCAAGCTCTTATAATGAGAGAAGACTCGAAGTTATTGGATGAAGTTATTGTTATCGGTTATGGTACCACCACCCGTAAACATGTGATAGGGGCAGTCGATCAGGTAAAAGATAAACTTATTAAAGATCGTCCGGTAGCCAATCTTACCCAGGCATTGCAAGGAGCGTCACCTAGTCTCACGATTCAGCAACGTAGTATGAATCCGAATGACAACTCAATGAATATTAATATTCGAGGTGTCAGTTCAATGAATAACAACGACCCTCTGATTGTTATAGACGGCATGATTGCCAACGATGTTAAAGCAATGAATATGCTTAACCCAAGTGACATAGAAAACGTTTCCATATTGAAAGACGCTGGTACAGCCGCCATTTACGGTTCACGTTCGTCCAATGGAGTAATACTGATTACCACAAAGAAAGGGCATTTGGATATGAAACCTCAAGTCTCTTTCAACGCCTCTATTGGAACGCAAAACCCAGATATCTTATTGAAGCCTCTACCAGGCTATCAAAATGCGCTGTTGCGTAACGACTCGTATGTAAACGCTGGCAAAGACCCTATTTACACTGCCGAAGAAATACACCAGTTCGCTCAAGGAGACAGTGAGTGGGGATATAAAGCTATATTGAAGAATGCTCTGCAACAAAGTTATAATGTAGGTGTACAAGGAGGCTCTAAGACTACCTCTTACAATATTTCCTTCGGATATTACGATCAGGAGAGTAACTATAAAGGGCAAGACTTTGGAGTTAAAAGATACAATTTCAGAAGTAATGTTGTATCTGACATAGGCCGTTTGAAACTGACTGCATTATTGGCTTATGACAGGCAGGAAGGGCGTTCGGACAGAGGTGGCTTATGGTTATCAGATGTTATGCGCGTGCCAACATACAATACGTATGACATATATCTCGATGCGGATGGAAAATATTACAATACAGACGTCACCACCGGAGGCAATTTCCTTGCCACCTTATATCATGGTGGTCTTACAACTAACGACGACGACCATTTTCAAGGGGTTGTATCCGGGGAACTAAACATTTGGAAAGGGTTGAAAGCGAAAGCTGTATTAGGCTACGACCTGAGATCTGAACATCGTCTTATAAAAAGACGTTATCACCCGGTATATGATTATATCGACAGGGATAAAGTCATAAATGAAAGCGATAATAAAGATTATAGCATTGAGGATTATAACGGAAAAATAACCATGTTGAATACCCAGTTTCTTTTAGAGTATAACCGTACTTTCAACAAAGTGCATAATGTTACGGGGGTATTTGGATATACAACAGAGTCATACCGCAGAGAAGCCAACGAGATAAAAAGAAAATATGTCGATCCTGATCTCTATACGGATACAGATGACACCGAAATAGATCCCGGCAGTTACAACACACCTGGTGGAACAGTAGAGCGTGCGCTTCATTCGTGGCTGGGTCGTTTAGGGTATTCATATATGGATAAATATTATGCTGAAGTAAGTGCCCGCTACGATGGTTCGTCATTGTTAGCAAAAGGGCATCGATGGGCATTTTTCCCATCAGCGACCCTTGGATGGCGAATCTCGGAAGAAGACTTTTTCTCTTTCTGGAAAGAAAAAATAGGCGACCTGAAAATAAGAAGTTCGTATGGGTTGTTGGGAACTCAATCCGTGCCAGATTACCAGTATTTCACCACTTACGATATTTATAAAAATCAATATGGATTTAATAAAACTCCGGTAACAGGCACAGGCTATACTTTTGGCAATGAAGCGTTGTCATGGGAAAAGACGAAGACATTCAACATCGGATTTGACGCTACTTTATTGAAAAACACCTTAAGCATATCTTTCGATTACTTCAATAAATACACTACCGATATTTTGTTAGTGCCACAAACCCCGAGTACTTTAGGAGGAGCCGTACCTTATAAGAATATTGGAGAGATGAGAAACAGGGGATGGGAATTGTCGATAAACTACCGGCTAAGTCATTCCGATTTTACTCATAACTTCGGATTCAATATAGGAGATTCTTTTAATAAAGTAATAAAATACGGAAAACAGGATATATTTCAAGTAGACGGAATAGAACGTATTGTTCGCGAAGGCGTGCCTCTGCATAGTTATTATGGATTTAAAACAGATGGACTCTATCAGAATGAAGAAGAAATACGAAATTCTGCAGTGTTTATCGGAGCAAACTTGTCGCCTGGAGATGTGAAGTATGTAGATCGCAATGGCGACGGAGTGATAGATGACAACGACCGTTATATCCTGGGTAATGCTTTCCCCCGCTACATATTTGGATTCAACTATTTACTCAACTGGAAAGGGTTTGATTTCAATATGTTGTGGCAAGGTGTAGGCAAACGAGACATGGCATTACGTGGCGAAATGGTTGAGCCGTTTCATGGAAGTTATTATTTTGTCATGTTCGAACACCAGTTGGATTATTGGAGTCCGAGCAACACAGATGCCAAATATCCACGGTTGATAAATGACTATGCAACATCCTCATATGCCAACAATTACCAACATTCGTCCGACAGGAACATTTATAATGCAGCATATCTACGATTGAAAAACTTACAAATTGGTTATACTATTCCGGAAAATATAACACAGAAAATAGGTATAAACAAAGTACGGGTATATGTGACTGGACAGAATTTATTAACAATCACAAAAAATAAATTTATTGATCCGGAATCTTCCGAATTTGGCAACAGCATGAATGCCGGTGGTGCAAACAGTGGACGTAACTACCCTACGCTGAAGTATTATGGTGGTGGTATTGAGATCGTATTTTAAATACAATAATCAGATATAGTATAATATATGAAAACAACAATAATTAAATATTTTTCATGGTGTCTGTTTATTTGCATATTTTCATCCGGTTGCGTCGATCTGGATGTATCTCCTACAAATAAATTTACTGACGATAACTATTGGACATCAGAAGAAAAAGCAGCTTCACTTTTGCATATGGCATATCGCCAGATGAACAGTACGGAATGGGTATTCCGTGACGAACGATTGAGCGACAACCTCTACAACGGATACGGTGGTGATGATGTCAAGACTATCAGTAACGGACAGGCTACCTCTTCAACAGGTCTTTTTGATAAAGTCTGGGGCGAACTATATGGCGGTATAAAAACAACCCATACGCTTCTTGCCAATATCGACAGAGTAGAAATGGACGCAAATCTCAAAAACAGGATGAAAGCGGAAGCCCGCTTTATACGTGCTTTCCTTTATTTCCAATTGACAAATTGGTATGGAGATGTCCCCTTCTTTACGCAGGATATTGATGAACAAACTGCAAGAACCATTGAACGAACCAAACAGGCTACCATAGTAGAATGGATACATCAGGAGTTGGAAGAAATAGCTGAGATACTGCCGACCAAAGAACGGTATGCAAGAGCTGACAGAGGACGGATTACATGCGGAGCGGTAGTAGCTTTTAACGCTCGTGTAGCTTTAAATTTCAATGACTGGGAAAGAGTGAAAATATATACGGAAAAGTTGATTGACAAAGCTGACTATGGTAGATATTCGCTTCACTCTAATTATCAGGAACTATTTTATAAAGCGAATGAATATAATAACGAAATAATGCTGGATATCCAGTATGTTCCTAAAGTACGTACATGGAGTGAAATATCAACATATGTTCCATTCAATTTGGAATCGGTGCAATACATAGTAGCAAGTCCCACCCAAAGCCTTATAGATACCTATCTCATGAGGGATGGAAGCAAATGGGATGAAGCAAAAAGCGCTTATGACAACCGTGATCCGCGTATGGACATGACCATCGTGCGCAATGGTAGTGTAGTACAAAAGAGAGACGGCTCGTCCTATACAGTAAATGTAAATCCTAATGGTGCATCAAAAGATAACAAAGACAAGATTGGTCATGCCAGTGGTTCGCAAACCGGATACTTCTATAGAAAATACTATGATCCGAGTCCGAGTGCGTGGACAGTAGGTACTTCATGGAGTTGCAACATCAATTTTGTAACACTGCGCTATGCCGATGTTTTGTTAATGTATGCAGAAGCTATGTACGAATTGGATAAAATGACTCCCGAAATCTGGGAGCAAACCATAACAGCGCTCCGCCGCCGTGCCGGATTCAATGAGACACCAGCAGCAATGGCTTATCCGACAAGTGGAGATATTCGTCAGATTATCAGAGACGAGCGGCGTGTAGAACTGGCACTGGAAGGAACACGTATTTATGATATACGTCGTTGGAAAATCGCAGAAGAGGTTCTGAATGAGCCATTCAGAGGAGCCAAATTTAAGTTGAGCGGCGGTGATTTGACCTACTTCTCCTATCATGAGAACTCATTTAACAGGGATCGGGATTATCTATGGGCTGTGCCGAGAAAACAATTTACGATCAATCCAAATCTGGGACAAAACCCCGGATATTAATCATGACGCTTATTTTTAATCATTTAATTTATAAAAAGATGAAAAACAAAATATTATTTACGGCCATAACATTCCTGACATTAGCATTAGGAGTATTTACAAGTTGTGAAAAAGTGAAAGAGTTTGAGAGTGTATCTGTCACTGCAGTTCCTAAGTTATATGAACCGGTTGAAGATCGGTATGCAGTAATAGAAGATGTATCAAACCTGTACTTTGAATGGGGAAAAGCCCAAGCAGAAGATAACAGCGTGGTTTATTACGATATATTATTCGACAAACTTGACGGAGACTTTTCGAACCCCATCTATATTTATCAGGCAGATGGCAATGGCTTGAATACCGGAGCTACTATTACGAAAAAAGGCTTGAACAGAATAGCCCGTCTTGCAGGGGCAAAGTCTGAAGAAGAAGCAACCGTAAAGTGGACTGTACGCTCAAACAGGGGAATGAATTTCGCTTTGGCTCAAGAATCGAGAACAATCACTTTGCTCCGTATGGCAGGTCTCGAAGATTTGGACGATGGAGAAAGATTGTACATTGGTGGAGCTGGTTCGGAACAAGGACAGCGTGTGAAAATGATAGAGACCAAAGAATCGACCGTTTATTACGAAATATATACGAAACTGGAGGCCAGCGAACCAATCTATTTCTACACCAGATTACAAGCTAACTCTGACAGGATCATATCAATCAAAGAAGATGGAAAATCTATTGAAGAAACTGCTGGAAGCGAAGCACTTCCTTATACAGTAGATAAAGCAGGGGTCTATCGTATTAAACTTGATTTCAAGAGCAAAAAGATTTCTTTCGAAGAAATCAATAGGGTTGCTATACGTAATTCATGGACAAATGCCCGCGGAATTCTTAGTTATACCGAGAAAGGTGTTTGGGAACTTATGAACTATAATGTACAATTACAAAAAACCGACTGGGGCTTTGACGAACGTTATAAGATTGAATTTACCGTAGACGGAAAACAAGAAGACTGGGGACAAATAGAAGAGAAGTTCTTTGACAACAGACCTAGCATAGATAGAGCTGGATACCGTGATATGGCTCCTACCAATAATGGTCAATGGGAGGGTAAACAATTCAAATTCCCGGAAGAACTTTGTGACAGAAATAATCTCAGCAAATATTTCACCGATATTACGATATCTATGACTGCTGAGAAAAATTACACTCACGATTTTACTAATATAAATACAGGTGACTAAACAATACGCGGTCTGTTTCTCGTAAGGGAAACAGACTGCTAAAAACGAAATCAATTATGAAAAATATATTATTCGGAATTCTCCTTACATTTTCATGTTCTCTGATGTCGTGTGGCACATACGAAGATGAATATATAGAAGTAAACCAGTTTCCCAAATACTCATGGGTAGCAGCGGCCGACAGTGCTTCAACAGCTTTTGTAAACAGGTATTGGAACACCTCTGTGAGATGCTTCAACAATACATTCGACGGACAAATAGCACAAAATGACTACTGGCCGGAAGCTCATGGCCTGGATGTAATAGTAGATGCTTACCTGCGTACCAATGATGAAAAGTATAAGAAAGTGATCTGGGACTTTTATGATGGAGTAAAAAACAAAAATGGAGGCAAATGGAGACACGACTTCTATGACGATATGGGTTGGCATGCAATGGCTCATCTACGCGCATACTATGCAACCAATGATGACCGGTTCTTACAATCATCTCACGATCTGTGGACATGGATCACAGAAGGTTGGAATGATTATGACGGTGGAGGTATCCAATGGAAAGTTGGAACCGATGCTGAAAGTATGGGAAAAGGTATACCGTCAAACGGACCTGCAGCTATCATCGCAGCCAGATTTGCACAAAAGTACCCAGATGAGACCATCAACGGATTCACCAATCTGCAATGGGCACTACGGATATATGAATGGATGAAATATCACCGGACTGTACTGTCTACAGGCCGGATATTCGAAAATTACGACACTACAAACGGGGATTATTCTTATGATGTAGGAACATTTATGGGAGCAGCGATCGAGTTATATAATATAACAAAAGAAAAAGTATATTTTAATGATGCAGTAAAAGTTGCCCGTTATCATATAGCCAATAATGTAAACACCGCCTACAAGGTTATGAGGGATTATGGCGAACAAACCGGCGATGGAGGCGGACATGACTGTAACCTCTTCAAAGGTATATTTGTACGCTACTTCACCATACTGATACAGCATCCGGATCTTTCGGAAGGTGACAGGATGCGTTTCGTTGCTTTCCTGAAAAATAATGCAAACTATTTATGGACTCTTGGCACCGAAAAACCGGATATCAAAATGAGTCCTACGTGGTGGCAAATGCCGAAAGGGGACACAGCATGGGGCGACTTACGTTCAGCCATAAGCGGTACAACAACAATAGAAGCTATGGCCCTATTGGAGAAAAATGGATTGGTAGATTAAGTAAAATCCATAACAAATAAAGTATTTATCTATTTATACCCTGCAATTAGCCAAGATTGCAGGGTAATAGTACCTTGTTCTATCCAATTATAAATAATATCAGATGAAACAACACATAAACTCAAAGTCCTTACTCACTTTAGCAATCATAATAAGTCTGTTGGGAATCAACTTAATTGCTTGTGGCGATAAAGATGAAATAGAAGATGAGGAACTCATTGCAGTGAAGAATCTTAACGCACCTATGAATGGTGATTACATTGTACTACAATCTGTTACAGACCTATTATTCGAATGGTCCAAAAGCGAAACGAAAGATGTTAATTACACGATTTTATTCGATAAAGAGAATGGTAATTTTTCAGCTCCTATATATAAGGTTTCATCAGATAATGCAGGGGCGAATACCAATATCAGAATCACACAACGCAAACTTAAAGATATCGCAACCGTTGCCGGAGGTATTGCCGGCAACAATATAAAACTAAAATGGGCTATACAGACCACTAAAGGTTTAAATTCCATTCTGTCTGAAGAATTTCGAAGTATCACTTTCGCTCTGCCAGCCGATTTAGGTGGCATCATCAAAGAGGGAGAGAAATTATACATCACCGGAGAGGGGGCAGAAGATGGTCAAGAAGTGAAAAAAGTAGAATATAACGGCTCCACAATTTATGAAATATATACGAAACTGGCAGCTAGCAAACCTTATTCTTTTTATTCGCAACTAGGTGAGCAAAAAAGAACATTCAACCTGAAAGAAGATGGTATAACATTGAACGAGACTACCGGACAGCAATTCTCTGGAACAACAGTAACACAGACAGGGACTTATCGTATCCGTTTGAACTTCGATACCTATCAGGCTACCACAGAAAGAATAAATAAGGTAGCAATTCGTTTTAGCTGGACAGGGCGGGAAAATGAATTTAATTATACCTCAAGAGGTTGCTGGGAACTAAAAGATTATAATGTACAATTATTCGCTACCGACTGGGGCTTTGACGAACGATACAAAATAATCTTCACTATTAACGAACAAGAAGAAGCCTGGGGACAACTCGGACCAGAATTCGGACAAAGACCGCCAATTGACAGAGCCGGCTACAGAGATATGGCTCCTACCGCAAACGGACAATGGGATGGGGCACAGTTTAAATTTCCAGCCGAACTATGTGATGAAAATGACTTGAACAGGTATACTACCACTATTTTGATCTCAATGACGGCCGAGAAGAATTATACTCATGATTTTCTAGATATCACTTCTCAAGAAGAGTATACTGCCAAGTACCAAAACCCTGTATTTACAGCCTTCTCCTTACCCGACCCCGATGTGATAAGAGGGGAGGATGGCTACTTCTATCTGTATGCAACGGAACACTCTCTGACAGATTCGAATATGAAAAATGCGCCTATTATGAAGTCGCGAGACCTTATAAACTGGACAAGAGCTGGATCCATCTTCACAGATGCAACTCATCCTCAAATAACAGGAATGAATGATGCCGGTATCTGGGCACCTACTGTAAGCAAGGTGAATGGCAAGTATATCATATACTACTCACAGCCTGCACCCGAATGGAAACATGCCATCGGTGTCGCTACTTCATCTTCGCCAACTGGTCCTTTTACCGATCATGGAAAACTAATAGACAGTAATGAGCAGGGAGTCGATATTTCCATTGATGCTTATCTTTATCAGGAGGATGGGCGTAACTACCTGTTCTGGGGCAGTTTTCGCGAAATTAGTGTGATAGAACTAACTGCCGATGGAATGTCTATCAAGGAAGGAGCAGTAAGAAAGAAAGTTGCCGGAGGCCAATACGAAGCCGCCTATGTTATCAAGAGAAACGGAGTATACAATCTGATATTATCTACCGGCCAATATCATAAAGGTGGTACATACAGTTTAGTTGTTGGACAATCAAATAACATCATGGGGCCATATACCAATAAAAAAGGGGAAGATATGAACGATGTCAAGCATGAGTTAATGTTGAAAGGCAATAACCGATTCTCTTCAACCGGACATTGTTCGCGCATCATCACAGACGATGCGGGTCAGGACTGGATTCTGTATCATGGATATGTTGATGAGCTCGACTATCGTTGCCTGATGCTCGATAAAGTAAATTGGATAAATGGATGGCCGGTTGTGAATAATACATATCCCACTTATACCGGATATAGCGCTCCTGTATTCAGATGATAATTGATTAAATAGAAAATATATGTTTGGAAAAATTAAAACTACTATCATTCTCGCCCTTCTAGCCACTGTGGCAGGATGTGCAGTTCAGAAGGATAAGAACAAACGTTTGACCGATTATGTCAATCCATTTATAGGGACTACCACCTTGTGGGACAGTATCGATTTAGGATACAATCCCACTCGCAGGGCATGGGGAGCGGAGACTTTCCCAGGCTCATCCTTACCGAACTCAATGGTGCAAGTCACTCCCGTCACCATGTGGCGAAGCGGCTCGGGCTATCAGTATGAAGATACCATTATCCATGCTTTTGTTCATACCAGCAAAGGGCATTGGAATCTCTGTTATGTTCCATTGATAGCAGTAAGCGGGAATGTTGATCCAAAATCTTATTATACAGGGTATAGCCACGATAACGAATCGGCAAGTCCGGGATATTATCAGGTCTATCTCAAAAAATATGACATTAATGCGGAAGTGACTTCATCCTTACGATGTGGTTATCATAAATATACTTATAAAAATGGGAAAGGGAAAAAACTATTGGTCGACCTATCCCATTCTAATGAGCATATAAGAAGCTGGAATATAGAGAAGTCGGACGATAATGTATTCTCCGGTTATCAACAGACAGGCCCTACTTTTTATTTCTATGCGGTGACCAATCATAAAATCAAGGATATAGAATCATTGAAAGATGGGGATGCGGAAGTTCGTATTGTAAACTTTATCAATAATGAGAACATCAATGATCCTCTCGAAATGAAAGTCGGCTTCTCTTATGTCAGTGTCGAAAATGCAAAGAAAAATCTGGAGGCAGAAATACTCACCAAAGATTTCGCACAAGTAAGAAATGAGGCAAGCGACACATGGGAAGGATTGTTATCTAAAATTCAAGTATCAGGTGGTACGGAAGAACAGAAAGAAACCTTTTATTCTGCTCTCTACAAAGCATTTCTATGGCCCATATTATTAAGCGATGTAAATGGAGAATATGTTGATGCCAAAGGCGAGGTAGTAAACAAAGGATTCCGTTACTATAGTGAACCTTCTTTTTGGGATGATTATCGTAATAAGTTAACTTTGCTGGGTATGGTTTCTCCCGATGTCACGGCAGACGTCCTAAAATCTATTACAGATTATGGAGAGATTAGAGGATTCATGCCCAGATTTTTCCATGGCGATCATGCTTCTACCTTTGTTACAGGGAGTTATTTAAGAGGTATCCGCGATTTTGACGTGCAGCACGCATATAAAATACTCTTAAACAATGCCTTTGCCGAAGGCGAGGGCAGCAGACCTCATATTAAAGAGTATATGGAGCGGGGATGGATATCCGAAATGGATATTAAAGATCCCAAATTAGAAACAGTAGCGAAAGCAGCTGTGACAAAGACGCAGGAATATGCATACGATGATTATGCTACTGCCTTGCTGGCCAAAGAATTGGGCGATATGCAAAATTATGAAATACTGATGAAGAGAACAGATAGTTATAAACATCTATTCGATCCCACCACTCAGCAGATGCGTCCCCGATTGGAAAATGGAGAATGGGTAACTCCATTCGACCCTAAGAGACCATTCTATGAATATATGTATCGTGAAGCTAATGGATGGCAATCAACCTTCTTTGCTCTCCACGATCCTCAAGGTCTCATTGATTTATTCCCCAGCAAAGAGGCATTTGAAACTAAATTAGACTCCTTATTTACTATCCCATGGGAAGGGTATGAAGCACATAACCTGACTACTTTTATCGGTCAATATTGTCATGGCAACCAACCTGGGCATAGTATTCCTTATATGTATTATTTTGTGGACAAACAGGAAAAGTCTCAGAAAATACTGAATAAGATATTGAACGGTTATTATCGCATGGGACCCGAAAAACTAGCATATTGCGGCATGGATGACGCAGGAGAGATGTCTTCGTGGTATGTATTGAATTCCATAGGGTTATATACATATTCACCTGCCGACCCTAAGTATATTATCACTGTACCCTTATTCGACAAGACAATCTTTAATTTGAATGGCAAAGATTTCACTATCAAGAAAAAAGGAAACGGAGAAAAGATAACAAACATTACTTATGACAACGAAAAAGTAGAAAGTTACTTTATCACTCATGACAAGCTAAAGGAAGGAAAGGAGTTGATAATTAGTGTAGAGTGAGTGGTTAATTATAAAATAAACAGAAGAATCTCAAAAGGATAAGGTATGAGATGGGGCGTTTTTTATCACTTTAACTAGGTTTATCAGAAATAAAAAGTACCTTTGCGGCAGAATTAAAAGTTCATTGATTTAGGTAAAATAAGGAGTTCATTATACGTTCGGTGACTTATTCGCTGACATGAACAATGCGAGGGCTCTGTAAGATATGAAACAACAGTGCATAAGATAGTCCGTATTTAGTGACCGTCATCCGCACTAAAAATAAACTAGAAGCCTTCAAGATACTATCTTGGAGGCTTTTTAATTGGTTAGACATGAATAAACATCAACTTTGCTGCATCGGTCACATCACATTAGACAAAGTAGTCACTCCCCAAAATACTGTCTATATGCCCGGAGGAACGGCTTTTTATTGTTCACATGCCATCCGCCATTTTAACGACATCGATTACGCTTTAGTAACAGCAGTCGGCACCACTGAAATGAACATTGTAGAACAACTACGTGAAATGGGTATTCATGTAACCGCCCTGCCAAGCAAATATTCCGTATACTTCGAGAATATCTATGGCGCCAATCCGGACGACCGTACTCAACGTGTATTAGCAAAAGCCGATCCGTTCATTGCCGGTCAGCTGAAAGATATAGATGCACAAATCTACCATCTCGGCTCTCTGCTGTCTGACGACTTCTCATTGGAAGTAATCAAAGAACTATCTCAAAGAGGGTTGATTGCAGTAGACTCACAAGGCTATTTACGTGAAGTGCGTGACACTCACGTCTATCCGGTGGACTGGACAGATAAGCGGGAAGCTTTGCAATATATCCATTTCCTGAAAGTCAACGAGCACGAGATGGAAGTGCTGACAGGTCTTTCCGATCCGCATGAAGCTGCCCGTCAATTATACGAATGGGGCGTGAAAGAAGTGCTTGTCACCTTGGGAAGCATGGGATCACTTATTTTCGACGGAGAAGACTTCTATCGTATTCCGGCTTATAAACCCAAAGAAGTGGTAGATGCAACAGGGTGTGGAGACACTTACACCATCGGCTATCTATACCAACGGGTATCAGGAGCCGGCATTGAAGAAGCAGGACGCTTTGCAGCCGCCATGTCAACTCTAAAAATAGAGAAATCAGGTCCTTTCAATGGCAGCAAAGAAGATGTCATTCAATGTATGACCACTGCGGAACAGATGTTTTAAAACAGGAAATCATAGAACGAACAACGTATACATAGGATATACCTCCCCCGACGGGTAATCTTCATCCCATTATTCAGGCACGAACAACACCGGTTCGTGCCTGAACCTTTTTCAACAGTCACCTCCCTTTTAGTGTTAAAATCAACCATTCCCTCTTTTTTCCAAAATCTTTTTTGAATTTCGTTTGTTTCCTTTGTTACTCTCGCCAAAAGACGGCAGAAAAAAGACTTCAACCTAAATAATAACAAATGGAAAAATTTAATGCAATGAGGACTAGACTTTTACAACATCTTCAGAAAAAAGCCATCAGGTCAAGGAGCATCATGACGCTTGTTTGCCTGCTACTGGCCTCTGCATCAGCCTTTGCACAGACAAAGACGGTGACAGGAACAGTGACGGACGCTGCCAATGAACCATTGATCGGCGCATCGGTACTCGTACAAGGAACTTCCACCGGAACCATCACAGACATGGACGGTAAATATTCAATCTCTGTCACTCTGGAGGACGTATTGGTATTTTCATACGTGGGGATGACTTCGCAAACCATTAAGGTGGGGGCACAGAATGTCATCAATGTCACTTTAAAAGAAGATTCACAAGTACTAGCCGAAACAGTCGTTATCGGATACGGTAGTGCAAAGAAAAGAGACTTGACAGGTTCTATCACCAATGTCAAAGGAGAAGAGTTAGCCAACAAACCGGCAATGAATCCGCTGTCTTCCCTTCAGGGGAAAGTGGCAGGTGTGCAGATTGTAAACTCCGGACGAGCCGGATCGGACCCGGAAATCCGTATTCGCGGAACAAACTCCATCAACGGATATAAACCGCTGTACATTGTCGACGGATTATTCAATGACAACATCAATTTCCTGAATCCGGAGGACATCGAATCTATGGAAATCCTGAAAGACCCGTCATCTCTGGCTATCTTCGGTGTTCGCGGTGCGAATGGTGTTATCATCATTACCACAAAGAAAGCCAAAGAGGGACAGACACTGGTCAATATTAATACTTCTTTCGGTTTCAAGAAAGTAGTGGATAAAGTGAAACTGGTGAATGGTTCACAATTCAAGGAACTATATAACGAACAGCTTGCCAATCAGAAAGATGACCCTTTCGATTATACCGGCTGGGATGCCAATACCGACTGGCAAGACGAAATTTTCCAGACTGCTTTCATTACAAACAATAACATCAGTATTACAGGGGCCTCGCCCAAACACAGTTTCTATCTGGGTGTAGGCTACTCTTACGAACAAGGCAACATCGAGCATGAGAAATTCAGCAAGGTAACCATCAACGCAAGTAATGATTATAAGATTACGGACTTTTTGAAAGTCGGTTTCCAATTCAACGGTGCACGTATGCTTCCTGCAGATTCCAAACAGGTGTTGAATGCCCTGCGTGCAACTCCTATCGCTCCGGTATATAACAACGAATACGGATTATATACGGCTCTGCCCGAATTCCAGAAAGCGCAGATCAACAACCCGATGGTAGACGTCGAATTGAAAGCAAATACTACCAAAGCGGAGAACTACCGGGCATCCGGTAACATTTATGGTGAGGTAGACTTCCTGAAACATTTCACGTTCAAAGCGATGTTCTCTATGGATTATGCGTCGAACAACGGACGGACGTATACACCGATCGTAAAAGTATACGATGCCGCTGTCAACGGAGGGATCTCTACTTTGGGAACAGGCAAGACCGAGGTCAGCCAGTTTAAAGAGAATGAAACCAAAGTTCAGAGCGACTACCTGTTGACATACACCAACAGCTTTGATAATGGAAATCATAACCTGACAGCTACCGCCGGTTTTACTACCTATTATAATTCGTTGAGCCGATTGGACGGAGCACGCAAGCAGGGGGTCGGACTGGTCATTCCGGATGATCCGGACAAATGGTTTGTCAGCATCGGCGATGCAGCTACCGCTACCAATGGAAGTACTCAATGGGAACGCAGTACATTATCCGTACTTGCACGTGTGATCTACAACTATAAAGGTAAATACTTGTTCAACGGATCTTTCCGCCGGGATGGTTCTTCCGCTTTCTCCTACACAGGCAATGAATGGCAGAACTTCTTCTCATTGGGTGGAGGTTGGTTGATGTCTGAAGAAGAATTTATGAAAGACATCAAATGGCTGGATATGTTGAAAATCAAAGCATCTTACGGTACGTTAGGAAACCAGAACCTGGATAAAGCCTATCCTGCCGAACCCTTATTGACCAATGCTTATTCGGCCGTATTCGGTAAACCGTCCATCATTTATCCCGGATACCAGCTTGCCTATCTTCCTAATCCTAACCTGCGTTGGGAAAAAGTAGAAGCCTGGGAAGCCGGATTTGAAACGAACCTGCTTCGCAACCGCTTGCATTTTGAGGGTGTTTACTATAAGAAGAATACCAAAGATTTGTTAGCCGAAGTTCCCGGAATTTCCGGAACTATCCCCGGTATCGGAAACTTGGGAGAGATTCAGAATAAAGGAGTGGAAATGGCTGTAACCTGGCGCGATCAGATTGGTGATTGGGGATATTCCGTCAGTGCCAACCTGACTACTATCAAGAATGAGGTAAAAAGTCTTGTTCAGGAAGGATACTCCATCATTGCCGGAGATAAGCAGCAAAGTTACACAATGGCAGGTTATCCTATCGGATATTTCTATGGTTACAAAGTGGCAGGTGTTTATCAGTCACAAGCAGATATTGACGCATCACCCAAAAATACACTGGCTACCGTTACCCCCGGTGACCTAAAATTCGCCGATGTGAACGGTGACGGAGAAATCACCCCGGAAGACCGTACCATGATAGGCAACCCGACTCCAAAGGTCACTTACGGTTTTTCTCTCGGAGTAGACTACAAGAATTGGTCGTTAGGCATCGACATGATGGGACAAGGTGGAAACAAGATTTTCCGTACATGGGATAACTACAATTTTGCCCAGTTCAACTACCTGGAACAACGCTTGGACCGCTGGCACGGAGAAGGTACGTCCAACACCCAACCGTTGCTGAACACCAAACATTCCATCAACAACCTCAACTCCGACTATTACATTGAGGACGGCAAATTCTTCCGTATCCGCAACGTACAGTTAGCGTATACGTTCGACAAGAGCTTAATTGCCAAAATACGTCTGCAAGCTCTGAAAGTCTATGTCAACATACAGAACTTGAAGACATGGAAACATAACACCGGATATACTCCCGAACTTGGAGGAACTGCCACCGCATTCGGAGTAGATAACGGCAGTTATCCTGTACCTGCAGTCTATACCTTCGGTATCAACCTAACATTCTAGTGACAAGGTGCCACTGCCAGTTTTCCATGCGGAACACAACTTTAATCTTTAAAACTATCATTATATGAAACTGAATAAATATATATTTGCAACCCTTATTACTTCAACTACATTATTTCTAGGCAGCTGTAGTGACTTTCTGGATCGTAGTCCACAAGGACAGTTTACGGAAGATGATAATCCGAACGCTCTGGTCAACGGGAAGATTTATAATGTCTATACGATGATGCGTAACTATAATGTGACAGCCGGCCCTCCTGCTTTTGCCATCCACTGTTTCCGTTCGGAAGATTCGGAAAAAGGAAGTATTGCCAGCGATGGCTCTGATGTAGCCGAAATGTATGATGATTTTGTGTATACACCGACCAACGGCCTACTGGGTGCTTATTGGGGACAGAATTATGCCATCATCTACCAATGTAATGAGATTCTTGATGCCATTGCAGAAAAAGAAACAGCCGGACAAACAGAAACTGAAGACATCATCAATAAGGGAGAGGCCTCTTTCTTCCGTGCTTATTGCTACTTCAATCTGGTAAGAGCTTTCGGCGAAGTTCCTTTGGTGACTTATAAAATCAACGATGCTTCGGAAGCCAATATCCCGAAGACAAGTGCTGATAAAATCTATGAGCAAATCGACAAGGACCTGAAAACAGCAGAAGAGTCATTGCCGGAAACATGGAGCAGCGAATACACCGGACGACTGACTTGGGGAGCTGCCCGTTCCTTACACGCGCGTACTTATATGATGCGCAACGACTGGAACAATATGTACACAGCCTCCACCGACGTCATCAAAAAGGGGCTCTACAACTTAAAGACTCCGTATAATGAGATTTTCACGGATGATGGTGAAAATAACGGAGGTTCTATATTCGAGTTGCAATGTACAGCTACTGCCGCTCTTCCTCAAAGTACCGTTATCGGTAGCCAGTTCTGTGAAGTACAAGGTGTACGCGGAGCAGGTCAATGGGACTTGGGATGGGGATGGCACATGGCAACAGAGTATATGGCGCAAGCATACGAACAGGGTGATCCACGCAAAAACTCTACCCTACTCTACTTCCGCCACTCGGACAGCGATCCTATCACACCGGAAAACACCAACGAACCATACGGCGAGTCTCCGGTTTCCCCGGCAATGGGTGCTTATTTCAATAAGAAAGCCTATACCGACCCGGCATTGCGTAAAGAATATACCAACAAAGGATTCTGGGTAAACATTCGTCTGATCCGCTACGCAGATGTACTGCTGATGGGAGCCGAATCAGCTAATGAAAAAGGTATTCCGGGTGAAGCAATCGACTATTTGGAACAAGTACGCGCACGCGCCAGAGGCACCAATAGCAATATATTGCCTAAAGTGACGACTACCGATCAGGGAGAATTGCGTGAGGCCATCCGCCACGAACGCCGTGTGGAATTAGGGTTGGAATTCGACCGTTTCTATGACCTCGTTCGTTGGGGCATTGCAAAAGAAGTGTTGCACGCAGCCGGTAAAACCAATTATCAGGACAAAAACGCACTGCTTCCACTGCCGCAGACAGAGATCGACAAGTCTAAGGGAGTGTTAGTACAGAACCCCGACTACCAATAAGAAAGTTCCTCGGTGCCGAACGGTTGTTTCCTCGGTGCCGAAACTACTGTTCCTCGGTGTCGAACAATGTCCTCCTCGGTGCCGAACATTCAACGCATCAGGAGGACTTTATATGAA
This sequence comes from Bacteroides sp. AM37-9, assembly GCF_003603455.1. Lineage (NCBI taxonomy): Bacteria > Pseudomonadati > Bacteroidota > Bacteroidia > Bacteroidales > Bacteroidaceae > Bacteroides > Bacteroides sp. AM37-9. Next base: position 396,662 of record NZ_QTNF01000001.1, read on the forward strand.
TAGAGATAAAAGTAACCATAATAATATGATATACAAAAAGTTAAGCCTATCCGTCCTGTTGTTTGCCGCAGGTTTTCTAACCGCGTCGGCACAAAAGTCGCCACAGGATATGGATCGTTTCATCGACGTATTGATGAATAAAATGACGCTGGAAGAAAAAATCGGACAGTTAAACCTTCCCGTCACCGGAGAGATCACTACGGGACAAGCTAAAAGCAGCGACATCGCCGCAAAAATCAAGAAAGGCGAAGTGGGAGGATTGTTCAATCTGAAAGGAGTAGAGAAAATACGTGAAGTACAGAAACAAGCTGTGGAAGATTCCCGGCTGGGTATTCCGTTATTGTTCGGGATGGACGTTATTCACGGATACGAAACGATGTTCCCTATCCCGCTCGGTTTGTCTTGCACCTGGGACATGACAACCATTGAAGAGTCTGCCCGCATTGCAGCCGTAGAGGCAAGTGCTGATGGAATCTCATGGACTTTCAGCCCGATGGTGGATATTTCACGTGACCCTCGTTGGGGACGCGTATCCGAAGGTAGTGGCGAAGACCCGTTTCTCGGTGCCATGATTGCCGAAGCGATGGTGCGCGGCTATCAGGGGAAAAACATGGAACGGAATGACGAAATCATGGCCTGCGTAAAACACTTTGCGTTATATGGGGCAGGCGAAGCCGGCCGCGACTATAACACCGTGGATATGAGCCGCCAACGAATGTTCAATGATTATATGCTGCCGTATGAAGCAGCCGTTGAAGCGGGTGTAGGCAGCGTGATGGCTTCTTTTAATGAAGTAGACGGTATTCCGGCCACTGCCAATAAATGGCTGATGACGGATATTCTCCGCGGACAGTGGGGATTCAACGGTTTTGTGGTAACTGATTATACGGGCATTTCAGAAATGATCGACCACGGTATCGGTGATCTTCAGACAGTATCCGCCCGTGCCATCAACGCCGGAGTGGATATGGATATGGTAAGCGAGGGTTTTGTAGGGACACTGAAGAAATCCGTTCAGGAAGGAAAAGTCTCTATGGAAACATTGAATACGGCTTGCCGTCGTATTCTGGAAGCCAAATATAAACTGGGATTGTTTGATAATCCTTATAAATATTGCGATCCGAAACGTCCGGCACGCGACATCTTTACCAAAGCCCATCGTGATGCAGCCCGCAGGATTGCAGCAGAAAGTTTCGTTCTTCTGAAGAATGACAGTCCCGACGGTAATCCGAACGGAAATCCGTTGTTGCCTTTCAACCCTAAAGGAAATATTGCAGTAATCGGTCCGTTGGCAAACAGCCGTAGCAATATGCCGGGTACATGGAGCGTAGCAGCTGTGCTCGACCGTTGCCCTTCTTTGGTAGAAGGATTGAAAGAGATGACAGCCGGAAAAGCGAATATCATGTACGCTAAAGGAAGCAACCTGATTAGTGATGCAAGTTACGAAGAACGGGCAACGATGTTCGGCCGTTCCCTGAACCGTGACAACCGCACCGACCAGCAGTTGTTGGACGAAGCATTGAACGTAGCCCGTCGGTCGGATATCATCATCGCAGCGCTAGGCGAATCTTCTGAAATGAGTGGTGAAAGCAGCAGCCGTACGGACTTGAATATTCCCGACGTACAACAGAATCTGTTGAAAGAGCTTTTAAAGACAGGCAAACCGGTGGTACTGGTGTTATTCACCGGACGTCCGCTTACGCTGAACTGGGAACAGGAGCATGTGCCTGCCATTCTGAATGTATGGTTCGGAGGTAGTGAAGCCGCTTACGCCATTGGTGACGCCCTCTTCGGTTACGTCAATCCGGGTGGAAAACTGACCATGACTTTCCCGAAGAATGTCGGCCAGATACCTCTTTATTATGCGCACAAAAATACCGGACGCCCATTGAAAGATGGCAAATGGTTCGAGAAATTCCGCAGCAACTATCTCGATGTGGATAATGATCCGCTTTATCCGTTCGGTTACGGCCTTTCTTATACGACATTCTCTTACAGTGACATCGACTTGAGTCATTCTTCCATGGACATGAACGGTTCGTTGACCGCGGCAGTGGAGGTTACCAATACCGGAACATGGCCCGGCTCGGAAGTGGTACAGCTTTATATCCGCGACGTTGTGGGTAGCAGTACCCGTCCCGTCAAAGAGCTGAAAGGTTTCCAAAAGATATTCCTCGAACCGGGAGAAATGAAGATTGTCCGTTTCAAGATTGCTCCGGAAATGCTTCGATACTATAATTATGACTTGCAACTGGTTGCCGAACCGGGCGACTTTGAAGTGATGATCGGTACGAACAGCCGTGATGTGAAAACCGCGAAGTTCACGTTAAACTAAACTTTTATCACCTTGATTATGAACGATAAATATAAAAGAATAATAGAAATGAGTGCACTTCCGCTCATGTTACTATTTCTATCCGCCGTTGCCCTGACTTTCCAGAGCTGTAAAGGGAAAAGCAAAAGCAACAACCTTTCCGCAGCCACCGACTCGTTATCGGACGACGCCCTGATGGATACCGTCCAGCGACGGACTTTCCTCTATTTCTGGGAAGGTGCCGAGCCGAATAGCGGCTTAGCTCCCGAACGTTATCATGTGGACGGCGTTTATCCAGAAAACGATGCCAACGTAGTCACTTCCGGCGGCAGCGGTTTCGGCATCATGGCTATCCTTGCGGGAATCGACCGCGGTTACGTCACCCGCGAAGAGGGACTGGCACGAATGGAACGCATCGTTTCTTTCCTCGAAAAGGCAGACCGTTTCCACGGAGCCTACCCTCATTGGTGGTATGGTGATACGGGCAAAGTGAAACCATTCGGTCAGAAAGATAATGGGGGCGATCTGGTAGAGACAGCTTTCCTCATCCAAGGGCTGCTGGCCGTACACCAATATTACGTCAACGGAAACGAGAAAGAGAAAGCCCTCGCCCAACGGATCGACCAGATTTGGCGGGATGTCGACTGGAACTGGTATCGGCAAGGCGGGCAAAACGTTCTTTACTGGCATTGGAGTCCAACGTATGGCTGGGAAATGAATTTCCCTGTACACGGCTACAACGAATGTATGATTATGTATATTCTTGCTGCTGCTTCTCCTACCCACGGAGTACCTGCGGCTGTCTATCATGACGGTTGGGCACAGAACGGGGCCATCGTTTCTCCGCATAAAGTGGAAGGAATCGAGTTGCACCTCCGCTATCAGGGCACCGAAGCCGGACCGCTTTTCTGGGCTCAATACTCTTTCCTCGGACTTGACCCGGTGGGACTAAAAGATGAATACTGCCCCAGCTACTTCCACGAAATGCGCAACCTGACACTGGTGAACCGTGCTTACTGCATCCGCAACCCTAAACATTACAAAGGTTTCGGACCGGATTGTTGGGGACTGACCGCCAGCTACTCCGTCGATGGATATGCGGCTCATTCGCCCAATGAGCAGGAGGACAAAGGAGTGATCTCCCCTACCGCCGCACTTTCATCCATTGTCTATACACCGGAATATTCCATGCAAGTGATGCGCCATCTATATGGTATGGGAGATAAAGTGTTCGGCCCTTTCGGATTCTACGATGCTTTCAGCGAAACGGACAATTGGTATCCGCAACGTTATCTGGCTATCGACCAGGGTCCTATTGCTGTCATGATCGAAAACTACCGGAGCGGATTATTGTGGAAACTCTTCATGAGCCATCCCGACGTACAGGCCGGATTAACCAAACTTGGTTTTAACACCAACAAGCAAGACGTGAGACAGAAATAAGAGGGAATCTCGGTGTGCGGAAGTGGTCTACTGACCACCTCCACCACCGGTGTTTCCACCTCCTCCGCCGCCACCTTTCACATCGTCATTGTCGATGCTTCGTGCGGCTTTCTTCACACTGGCTTTCAACTCTCCAAGCCGATAGCTAATACTGAAACCGTAATACCGGCTCGGATATTTGCTCGAACTCTTCGAAATAAAGTTAGCTCCTTCTGTGTGATTATTGTAAGTTCTGTATTTCTCCAGAACATTGCTACAATAAATATTCAAAGAAAGACGTTCTTCTTTCAAGAAAGAACGGCTCAATCCCAAACTATAATAACTATATCCTGAACCTTTTCCCTGCAAACTGATTCGGGGTGTGCTACCTCCGCCGTTCAGGCTCAAACGTACTTTTCCCGGTAAGGTCTGCTGAATTCCTCCATAAGCAGAAGCATTCCATCCATAATTGTGCAGCTCTTGGGCAGGACTCCGCAAATCGCTATAATTGCCACGTCCATTGACGTAAATTCTCGTTTTAGGAGAAGCGTTCCAGTTCAAATAAAAGTTCAATCCTGTTTCCCGGCTCTTTCCGATATTACCGTATGTGCTATACAGTGCACCGTAGGGAGCTTTATGCCCGCCTTCAAAGATTTCTCCGTCTTTATCAGTAATCAAGCGGCTGATTCTTTCAATTCCATTGTTATTGAAAGAATGACGCAAAGAAAGATTGATGTTGAACTTGGACGTAAAACTGCTGTAAGACAAGTCGAACGAATGACTCTTCTCACTCTTCAGGTTCGGATTTCCCTGATTGATAAACATCGGATTCTGATTATCGAAATAAGGATTCAAATTCCAGATACCCGGACGCCAGATACGCATATTATATCCACCACGCAAATTCTGCGTCTTTCCTAGTTTTATTCCCAAGGAAACGGAAGGAACCAGATCACTAAAATTCGAATCAAAGTTCTCGCCCGGACCCACCAGATACTTCACCTCTTGTATGGTTTGCTCATAACGTAATCCCGGTTTGAAAGTAAATCCCTTGTATTTCAGCGTATATCCGGCATAAGCAGAGAGAATATGATTCAAATGACGGTACTCGCTACTACGATTCTCATTATATGCATAGTTTTCACTTGCTCCCTCGGCTTCATAAAACCGATTATCACTGGAGTTACGTCGGAAAATATATTTGGCACCGGTTTCAATTGTATGCAGCTTTCCAATCGGAGTAGTATAGTCCACCTGGAAAGTCTGCTCCATCGTATTTGTCTTTCCGTCCGAATGGAAATTCTTTAATGACAATTCTTTGATGATATCCAGTTTATTCTCATCAGGCTCGATGTCCAGATAAGTATTATATGAATCATTCGTTTGGGGTTGGGAATTGATTTTATAAGAAAACGTAATCATCCGTTCTTTATTTTTTCGGGAAGTACGTTGATAGTCTATATTTCCGTTGATAGAATACCATGACCCTTTTCCATGATTGTCGGTTCTATAACGGTACGCAAAATCCTGTCGATCAGCTCCGTGCATAATCGTATTTCCGCCACTGTTACTTTTGTCACTGCTACCGTACATTCCGAAAGCCACGGTCAGCAACCTCAACGTATCAATCTCGTAACTGGCTTCCAAATTGCCATACTGGAAATTCCCTTTCGACTTGGAGCTACTTTCCGATTCCAGATATTTTTCATTCTCTTTATCCGGTTCGTAGTTTTCGCGATAACTGTCGGAATAGCTGCGCGGGCTATTATTATAATTGTAGTTATAGTTGGCAGAAACAGTCAGTTTACCTTGTTTCACCATTGCGTAAGTGCCGGCACCTACTCCGTTATTATTAGCATTTCCTCTGAAAGTAGCCGTGTATCCTTCAAATCCGGAACCTACTGTGACGATATTCAGAATACCTCCGATACCTTCCGCATCATATTTAGCTCCCGGTGAAGTTATCACCTCAATATATTTGATCGTGTTTGCCGGCATACTTTTCAGTACTTCCTTCGGATTATTGCTCATCATATTATTGGGCTTTCCATTCACATGTATCTTGAAACTGCTGCTGCCGTTCACCTGTACATTGTCTTCTCCATCCACCGTTACCAAAGGCACTTTCCGAAGCATCTCCAATATACTGTTCGATTTTGAGTCCGGGTCATCTTCAATATTATATTCAATCTTATCCACATCTACCTTTACCAAAGGTTTTTGTGCAACTACCTCCACTCCTTTCAATACGTTATTGGCCTCTGAAGAAATCATTGTGCCCAAGTCAACCTCCTTCACGGACGGTTTTAGAGTAAATTCCTTTACTATCGGCGCTTTACCAATCGAAGAAATAGTGATGATGTAATTGCCCGCAGCGACATTCAGTTTCTCCTGAAATTTACCATTCGCCCCAGTCACCGCCATCTTGACTGCTTTATCCGGAGCATTTTTCTTTGCTATTTTGATGGTAGCATACGGTTCTCCCTCTTGTGTTAAAGAATCAATAAGTACTCCTTTGACTGTATAAGAAGGAGCTGTGGATTTTTGTGCCCACCCCGCCGCCACGGAGGTAGCGAATACGAATAGAATTAGTAGTAACAGTCTGTGTTTCATGACTAGAAATATATTAGTTTATGTTTATTAGACGCAAGACATTCAAAAATGCTGTAAATTCGAGAGCCAAAAGTAGTTGGTTTATCTACACTTACGAATTTTTCGGAGTTAAGAATATAAAACGAATGGATAAAAAATCTTACTACAGTATATTTCTAGTATTTTTAAACATTTCTATTTAGGGATATCTTTAAATATATCTATTCATGGGCATCTTTAAATTTTCTATTCAAGAGTACTTTTAGACATTTCCGCTCAACGGTATCGGTTATTCCTTATTTAAAAGGAGATAGAATGGTATTTACCGTCGTATCAACCATATCAGCCGCCTTAAGTGAGCGCAGATTCTTCCAACCCAGCAGGTACTAAAGTTCTCTTCATATTTCGTGAACACTTTCTCACAATCCCGGAGCCGGCTGTTTTGCCTTTTCATAGCTGTTTGTATCTCTTTCATTCGAGCTATTTGCTCTCTTTGATACAAGAGTTCTTTGTCTTGACAGCCAATAATTTCAGCATATAAGTTACAGATATTTGCTTTTTCAATACATAGGTCTTCCAATGTGTCGATATACTCGGCTGTAACTCGATCCTTATTCTGATGCAGGAATCCGATAAGGCTTTCTTCATCAACAGTGGTGATACCTTTCTCATACGACATTGGGAATCTTTTCATATCCGCCCAAAGCCAGATTACTTCTTTGTTGATTCCATACTTGGCCGCCGCTTCTTCTACGCTAATCCATTTTGGCATAATGCTTTTGTTTTAATGTGTTCCACAATAAAAATGGAGTATTATTTTGTTTATGTGGCACAACGGACATCCACGTTTTCTGTATTTCGGGCGGACGGGGAATTGTTTAGGTTAGACTTTTAGGGGTAATCATAACCGACCGGACACAAAAAAGACGTGAATGCTGTTGCACCATTATCCGGAATCAAGGCCTAGCGAAACCCTCCCAAAAGATAATAATGACAACAGACACCCACGTCAATCGTTTATATATAACACATCTTTTACGGATATGTTGATATAAGCCGTTAACGTGGAACATCTGTCGCATCATCTCTCCTTGGTTTAAATCGCTAGATTCTGATTCCGAGAGATAACACTTACATATTCCTAATTTAAGTAATATATAGCGCCTCCCGCTAATTTCATCACGCTGATGAGCAGAAAGCGTGTGACAAAGATATACATATTTTTTTAAATGTGGTGGAAATATGGAAATAAATGCTGGAAGTTATGTATATTCAGCAAGCCAGCTCAATTATAATTCTTGGGGATTTGGTTCAGGACAGCCATATCCCTAAAAATTGATTCATTCCCGTACGGGTTTGGCTCATTCTCTGTACGGTTTTGAATAAAATAATGGAGTATTCTGGAAACGTTGTGGTAAATCTGAAAAAGATGATTGAGTTTTTAAGATTCCCCGTTATCTTTTTATTATAAGATATGGGTCCAGGGTGAGGGGTGGTGAGGGTAGATTTATAACCTTTTATTTTATTATTTTCTATACTATCTCCTTTTTTTATTCTCAAAAAAAAATACGAAAGTTATAAATCTACCCTCACCACCCCTCACCCTGGACCTATTCATTAGCGCACCGTTTAACTCGTTTCTATGCAGTTTTGATTCTTTTCACCACAGAGGACACGGAGGACACAGAGGTGAATTGGGTTTATGACTTACGGTTGTGACCCTAATTTTGATGCGTAATCCTTCCTCTATAAAGTTGAAAAAACATAAAAACATCTGCACCTGCAACCAAACGCGTGTAATACACTAGTTGACAAACAGTTGGAACGTTGCAGATACCTGCGGCAGATAGGTTGCAGATAAAGTATCTGCAACACGTTATATAATCAAAGAAAAAGCCTTGATTCCTTGATGCAAAGCTATGGGATAATTGGGGTGACTCTATGGAGAAATGGTGGTGTCTCTACGGGGAAACGACAGTATCCTTACGTAGAAACTGTAGTGTCCCGCCTTAGAAACTCTCGTTTCCTACCGTGGAAATTGTAATTTCTAATGCCGGAAACGACAGTTCCCCGCCTGGAAACGGGAAGTTAATGTATACAGTATGACTGTTTTCTACACTTCATTCAGTTAAAAGCAACTATACTTATACTTTCCTCTTTTTAAAAGCAATGAAGTACCCGGAAATTTATTACCTTTGTGTAATTGATTTATAAAACCGGAGTATATGAGCACTAAAATTTATCCCATTGGCATACAGAATTTCGAAAAGATTCGTAATGACGGCTATTTATATATTGATAAAACGGCATTGATGTATCAAATGGTAAAAACCGGTAGTTACTATTTCTTAAGCCGCCCGCGCCGCTTCGGAAAGAGTCTGCTCATCTCTACTCTTGAAGCCTATTTTCAAGGAAAAAAAGAACTGTTTACAGGACTGGCTGTAGAAAGGTTGGAAAAGGATTGGATTAAATATCCGATACTACATCTGGACCTTAATATCGAAAAATATGATACGCCGGAAAGTCTGGATAATATACTCGAAAAATCGTTGACTGCATGGGAAAAGCTCTATGGTGCCGAGCCATCCGAACGCTCATTTTCCCTGCGTTTTGCCGGTATCATAGAACGCGCCTGCAAGCAGGCAGGACAGCGCGTAGTTATTTTGGTAGATGAATATGATAAGCCCATGTTGCAAGCCATCGGCAACGAAAAATTGCAAAAACAATTCCGGGACACTTTAAAACCTTTCTATGGGGCACTCAAAACAATGGATGGCTATATAAAGTTTGCGTTCTTGACCGGCGTTACAAAGTTTGGCAAAGTCAGTGTGTTTAGCGACTTGAATAATTTGGATGACATCTCAATGCGAAAAGATTATGTTGAAATCTGCGGTGTCAGCGATCAGGAGCTTCATGAAAACTTAGATATCGAACTTCATGAGTTTGCAGAGACGCAAGGTTTGTCGTATGACAAGCTCTGTACAAAACTAAAAGAATATTATGATGGCTATCATTTTACACATAATTCTATCGGTATATATAATCCGTTTAGTCTGCTCAACGCTTTCAAATATAAAGAATTCGGCAGTTATTGGTTTGAGACGGGGACACCTACCTATCTGGTTAAGTTACTAAAAAAGCATCATTATGATCTGGAACGGATGGCACACGAAGAAACTGATGCACAAGTACTGAATAGCATCGACTCCGAATCAACCAACCCGATTCCAGTGATTTACCAAAGCGGATACCTCACCATTAAAGGATATGACGAACGTTTTGGCATATACCGTTTAGGTTTCCCCAACCGTGAAGTAGAAGAAGGATTCATTCGCTTTCTGCTTCCTTTTTACGCGAATGTGAATAAGGTGGAATCCCCATTTGAAGTTCAAAAATTCGTCCGTGAAGTAGAAACGGGAGATTATGATTCTTTCTTCCACCGCCTGCAGAGTTTCTTTGCCGATACGACTTACGAAGTAATCCGGGAGCAGGAACTACATTATGAGAACGTACTTTTCATCGTTTTCAAGCTGGTTGGCTTCTATACCAAGGTGGAATACCACACTAATGACGGGCGTATAGATCTCGTGCTACAGACAGAGAAGTTCATTTATATAATGGAATTCAAGCTAAACGGAACAGCAGAAGAGGCTTTGCAGCAAATTAATGACAAACGCTATGCGCTACCTTTCGAAGCGGATGGACGGAAACTATTCAAGATAGGAATTAACTTCAGTGAGAAAACCCGTAATATCGAAAAATGGGTGGTAGAATCCTGAAGTATACCCCGCCTTGAAAAGAGACTGTTATTATTAACGTGGTGATCTTATTCCAATCCCGGCCACGCTTTTGTTGAATACGTAGACTCAAGCGCATTTTCTAAATTATCATTCAGATTTGGGAAGAAATCAATTCCTGTCTTTTCTTCCAGTTCATCTATTGATAATGCATAGTCAACAAGTTTTATTGTTTTTGACGGTTTGCTGTCCGTATGTTCCATCCAGAAAGCAATTGCTTTGAAAGAATCTCCCTTTTTAAACAACAAAGCCATATAATAATATTTAGGAACAGGCTTGCTACGGTCGCCACCTATATATTCTTTGACTTGTTCTTCCTTATCAATCGTTCCGCCTTTTACTACATACAAGGTATCTGAAGCTGTACAGCTACGCCCCCATGACTGTACTTGCCCTTCCAATGCCAACCAAACACCTGTATTAAAATTGTTCCGTTGCGGACTCATATTCGTGTAATAAAAGGTTTGGTCGTTAGCTTCTTGTCGATAAAGTCTGTCGGCAGAAGCACAAAGATGCCCTCTATCATAACCTTTTTTCCCAAAATCTACTTGAGTACGCTGATATTCCGTATCAAGAGAAGGGTCCGGAATAAAATTATCGCCACGAGTTGCCCCTTGCAGTCTAGTTTGATTATCGAATCGAAAAGCAACCCAACGGGAATGCTTCTTACTCTTATCGTATTCCATACTGAAAGAGGTTACTTTCTGCCCATTGAAAGTGGTGTAGTGTGTTACAAACACATCGTTTGCACCATTGCGAAGTGCAGGTAGTTCTACGATGCCAGTGGCAAAATTATTGGAGTCGTTATTATCATCTTTATCACAAGCACAGAAACTTATACATAACAGACTCAACCCCCAATATAAAAATCTATAATTCATATATTGTATTATTATAATCAAACAAAATGGACGAAATTATATCTATCAAATAAATTCATTTAAATAAGCCATACAAGCTTCACGAACAAATATGAGAAACTCATAAAATTAGCATCTCTCTCATTCTTCTTTCCAGGATAAGAATAGAACAAGAGAGATGTTAAACTTAGATTAAAAGATTGCAATTAACTTATTGTCATAAAATGTATGTCATTCCTTCACTTCAACAACTTCAAAGTCATCAAAATAAATAAATCCAGAATTATCGCCTTCTTTATAAGTTCTCACTTCAAAACGTAATTTATTTGCTGTAGCTGGTGCTAGCAATGTTTTAGAATACTGTTGCCACTCTACATTATCAACAGAATAAGTACTAGGACGTAAATCATTAACATGATCATTCAAAGTAGTAGTTCCATCTACCCAGAATATCCACGGACGAGTTCTTGCATTTGGAGTATTATCCAAATACCAATATGATATTCGATAAGTTTTTCCTCCTTCAATTGTTATTTCCTGTTGAAGTTTATTGGTAGCTGTTGCATCCTGTTTCACGGAAAAGTTACCTCCGTGCACTATTGATGCTTCTTTGGTGATACCTGTATTGTAAGTTGCATTATCCCATGCCGTAGGTAAAGCCGCAGTCCAAATTTCAAATCCTGGATTAATCACCAAATTACCTTGTTCTGGCTCCGGGTCTACTCCTCCACCTCCTACAATACCTCCATCTTCAGTTTTCAAACTTGCATCATCTATCAACAAATCTTTTCCCGGACTTTTAGGATTCATAACAACCAAACATATCTTCTTTTCTTCTGTCAAAGAAAATGTGTAACTTTTTGTAACCCAATCCGCATTAGTGATCTCATTTACATATTCATCATATACATAACTTCCAGGTTTACCAGCTTCATCAATTGGAACATACCCCAAACGAGCACTAGTCTTATCAGCTGTAGCAGCCTTAAAATAAGCAGAAAACACATAAGTACCAGCCTTCAATGTCATTTCTATGCTACCTAGTCGCTTATTGCTTGATGGGTCTCCCTTTACTAAAACAGACGATGTACCACTCCGCTTATCAGTAGACTGTTCTAGAGTTGCACTGCTTGCTGTAGATACAGACTTCCAACCCGTCGGATATCCATCAGCCCAGTTTTCAAAACCTCCATTAGTTAACAATTCAGTACCTTCTCCCGGTCCAGGAACTTCTCCGCCTCCTTCACCATACAAAATATCATCAATTCCATAAGTCTGTACCTCTTCACCTCGCATTGCCATATACTGGAAACCAACAAAACCATTCTGCCCCGCATAAGTACTTAAATCTACCTTTAAATCACTTGTCCATTGATATGTACCAGAAGTAGGGATACCAGTAACAGATATTTCATGGCGTTCCATTTTACCATCTTTCATCTGCAAGAAGAATACCTTCAGAGACATTGTTTCAGAATACTTATTTACAGTAGCTTTAAAAGTAAATTGCTTATCGGCATTAACTGTAAAATAAGGAGTCACAAACCAATATTCTGCTGTCTCACCACTATTTACCCCATAAGTTGAAGCTGCCAAATATTTTTGAGGATCATAAATAGCACCTTGCCAAATTCTATTTCCTTTAACAGCCTTATTAATCCAACCAGCTTTTGAATAATCTGCCTGATGTTGAACATCGTCAAAATTATTAGATAAATCTACTAATGGAGCTACTGAAGTATCTAATCCCAGAGGATTATCAGGATCTAAATCTTCTCCACCTTGTTCTTCGCCAATCTCTTTATTATTAAATACTGCAGCTGTTGTATTTATCAATGCTGCTTTTCCAAAACCAGCACTTAACTCACCTTGAATCAACAAGATTCCTCCTTTATTTTCAGGATGGTCTTTCAAGTTTAAAGCAGTAGACAGTTCACTTCCATTCTTTATTTTAACCGGCAAGCATTTACTTTCATTGGTTTCATCTGGACTTTCAGCAATCAGCACATTAGATGTTATAGTAAAAGGAGCTGTAAAGCTGGCCTTATTGCCTGCAAATTCCCCTTTATCATCATATACATTTTCTATAGCACCCACAATATATCCTTGCACCCAAGCTATGGAACCGTCTTGTTTCTGTTGTGCAGCTTCTATATTATATGGATTCTCTTTCGTACCATCACCCGTCAGTCCCGGAACATCACCTTCTCCCAATATATCATAAGGAGCCGGTACATCACTACATGAACTAAATGTGAACACTGTAAGCAGCGTCAAGAATAAAGCATTTAGAATCTTTTTCATAATTATATGTGTTAATTGAATTAATTATTTCGTTTGATATCGTTTAAAGTACGAACAACAACCTCCCATTGGTTATTGTAACGCAATAAAATACCTGTAATATTTACACTGCCCTGTGGCATCACTTCCATTGAAAAATTAGCATAAGCGCTGGTATAAAGGAATAAGTTACTTCCACTCTCCGTACCATCGGCATAAGTAAAATAACGTTTTACCGATCCCTCATCACCCGGAGCGTAAGTCGCAATTCCATCTGCTTCGGTAAGTTTCACATTTTTGAAGGTAACCAATACCGGAGCTTCTTTCAAGTTTATAGCAGCAAGTTCGGCAGGAGTGGTAATTTCAATCGGTGTCAATTCCGAATAGTATAACTTAGGTTCGTTTATCAAACGTACATGTTGTTTCCATACATATTCCGGCATACGTCCTACTGCATTATTATAAACAGTTCCGATCTGCGCCTGTTTACGATAGCTACCTATCTGCAAACCCTTACAGTCAATCACTACTTTCTGACCTACCGGGCAGAATGCATACAATCCGGTTGCATTAACACCAATAACGATCGCTCCTGTTTCATCTGCCACCACGAGCTTCTTATACAAGTTTCCACTTTCATCATCGCAGGTAATTACCCCTTCAATACGCGTTTCACCTTCGATAGTCGTATAAGTATCTTTGCTTGTATCGATGAAATCATTGTATTTCTCTTTCAACGCCGCTATTGAAATCGTACGTCCTTCCGGGATCGAGTTATTGCCATAAGCATTTCCCGTCACCGGATTATCATAGTTCTCACAGGAAGTGAGGCCTGCGCCACATAGCAGTAATCCGGTACATAATATAGATAGTAATTTCTTCATAATTGTTTCTTCCTTTCTTTTTGTTTTGGATTGATAACTACACATTCTTAAAATCTATAACCAATGTTCAAGAAAGCATTGAACGGGAATGCGTAGAAATACTTAGAATTCTTGGAAAACTTGTAAACACGTGCGTCACCGTCTTTGTAATTATCATCACGGTTTTGTTCGAAACCACCTGTACGCAAATCTGTATTGTTCAGGATATTAGTCAAACTTAAATTGAGACTAATACTCTTTCCATTGCGCAAACGGATATATTTTCCAATAGAAGCATCCAACATAAATCCGCCATCCAGTTTCTCCTGACCCGGTACATTGAGAACCGGATTTCCGTTAGCATCTACACCAGCACCATTCTTATCCAATACACTGCCAAGACGACGATAGCTTGAGAAATCGATATATACACGATCATAATAATTTCCTGTCAAATTGAAGAACCAACCTTTTACGTTATAATCCAAAGCAAGACTATAAGCAGAAAGCGGAGTGCCATTGGCACGCATACCTTTAGCATAAACACGGTCGAGGTTTGACTCATTCTCACTTTCATACGTCAACACAGCATCCGGATTATTGGTATACTTAGCTTCGCTCCAAGTACCGATAGCTGTTAATGACAGCTCACTTGTCAATTTAAAGGTAGCAGCAGCTTCTATTCCCCAATGTTCCTTTTCAATACCGTTCATAGAAAGATAAGTGAAACGTGCTTCGCTATCGTTATAGAAAGCATCCATTTCTACTTGATTCTGGAAACGAGTGTAATAACCCGTCAAACGTCCCATCACCCAAGGAGTATTGAAGTTGTAAGTCAAATCACCACCAATGATACGCTCTGTTTTCAAATCTCTCACAAAATCGTTCTTAATACGCGGAGCGATGAAAGAATTGTAAGCCAGCGGTGCACGTTCTTCATATCCGGCATTCAACGTAAAGGAATGATTGCCATTGATAGCCCAATTCAGACCAGCTTTTATACCGCCTTCCAGGAACTTCGCCGTACCGCTACTACCTAGTGATTTCAATGGCGCACGTCCGTTTCTCATCAAGCCATCACGGAACATTTGTGTAGATCCGATTTTACCGGAAGCAAAATAATTTAATGATCCACCATTATTACCCTGATAACGTACCCATGCGCTCTGCTTATTCACATAGATGTTATAGTCATAACCAAATTTATCACCTTCACCAATACGACGGTTAGGATTATCGAGGTCATTCTGCACCATGCTGGAACTAGCGCCATGGTCACGTACTGCGAACTTGTCGACATCCGTATAAAGTTGTCCACCCAGCAAGTCTTTCATTTTCTTATAATGCATACCTTTGGTTGTATTCACTGCAATTCCGGCAACATAGCTATTGCGCTCATTCCATTGATGATTGAATACAGAACTTAAGTTGAAAGCTAACTGGTCGTCGTGACGTTCTTCCACATAATAAAGCGTCTCTTTACCTAATGCATTCGCTTGTTTATTGGCAAAATAAAGAGCATCCCAATCCAACTGACGATAAGCTTTATTATTCTTCCAATTATCAGTAACCTCATTAAACTGCTGCAGTTCATCGGCAGTAGGAACGGATTCCCACACGTCGAAGATAGAGCTAGGCAACTTTTTATAATAATCCGGACGCGGATCGGCTGCATTACCATTCCAGCCCAAAGCACTTTTGCCATAATTGGAATATTTGAATCCGGCACTCGTCACCAGTTTCTTATTATCATCAATGGTGAAATTCCATGAAGCGATGGCTGATGGCTCGAACTGGCGTACAATACGCGCATTTCTTTTTTCTCCATTCTGATATCCCCAGTTCGGATTATAATAATGACTGTTTGCTAAATAATAGGCTTCTTCAGTTGCCGCCATTTGCTGCCCTCTCTCTGTAGGTGTTCCCCAAGTTGCCAAAGAAAGACTATGGCGATCATTGAATACTTTCTCTGCACCGAGGAAGTAAGAAAAAGAGTTGTACTTGATTCCTTCAATATTTCCCTCGTTACCCCAACGATATCCCAATGAACCGGTAAAGGCCCATCCATTATTCATCAGACCTGTAGAATAAGTATACATTCCACGCAAGATATAGTTGCGGTTACTACCTGATAAGGTTAGTTTTGAACCGGCCGCATATTGGCTGGCGCGTAAATTGATATTGGAAGCTCCCCCTATGGCTCCGAAAGTAAAGTTGTTAATTTCAAAAGGACCGATCCCCTCCTTATTACGGGTAGCATCGTTCAATCCTCCTATTAATCCGTAACTGAAACGTCCTGTTTCTGCATCATTAAACTGTACCCCATTGATATACATGTCACTATACTGGGAATCATATCCCCTCACACGAAATCTCATTGGGCTAAACAGATAACCTACATTTGACAGATAAACATCATTGTTAGAAGTGACCAATGCAGATGTGCTCTGTGCTGCATCATCATCCTCATTCAATTGTGATTCTGTAAACATGAAAGAAGCATTGTCCTCACGGGCGTTTTGCTTTGCCTTTTGCTGAGCAAAAAGTGCTGGCATTAAGCAAAATAGCACGATCGCTAACCCTAGTCGTTGTTTCATAATTTAATTTATATTAATGTTAATTGGTCTTTCGCCTTGCAATACAAATGAAATAAGCTGTTACGCAAAATAACAAAGAATTTTATAAATAACAATGTTTTTCACAAAAAAAGTAACTCGTAAGGGTGGGTTTTTCGTTTTCTTTTTAGATATTTGTCATACAAATGACAAATTACCCACTTTTAAAATCAATTTCAAAGATGAAAAAAAGCTTAATGACTTTAGGTGTACTCGCTCTTTTCGTCCTCATGGCCTATGGACAGGAAAAGAAATTTGCCCTCTACAGTGTAGCGTTCTACAATATGGAGAATTTGTTTGATACCATTCACGATGAAGGTAAGAATGACTACGAGTATCTTCCTAACGGTACTAATCAGTGGAATACGATGAAGTATAAGGCTAAGCTGAAAAACATGTCGGAAATATTAAGCCTGTTAAGTACCGACAAGTTGCCAATGGGTCCCGCCATTATCGGCGTTTCTGAAATCGAAAATTACAGAGTATTGGAAGACATACTGAAGCAACCGGCTTTAGCAGACAGAGGGTACCGATATGTTCACTACGAAGGAGAAGATCAACGTGGTGTGGACTGTGCTTTCTTCTATAATCCCAAATTGTTTGAACTGACAAATAGTAAACTCGTACCTTATGTATATATCAATGATACAGTGCATAAGACACGTGGTTTCCTGATTGCCAGCGGCAATATCGCAGATGAGAAAATGCACTTTATCGTCAATCACTGGCCTTCGAGAGCTGCCGCTTCTCCAGCACGTGAACGCGCAGGAGAACAAGTTAGAGCTATCAAAGATTCACTGTTAAGGGAAGACTCCGCAGCCAAAATTGTTATCATGGGGGATATGAACGATGACCCGATGGATAAAAGTATGGCTGTAGCACTTGGAGCTAAACGGAAACCTGTTGATGCAGGTCCTACAGACTTGTACAATCCATGGTGGGATACTTTGAAGAAAGGATATGGAACTCTGATGTACAAAGGTAAATGGAATTTGTTCGATCAAATTGTATTCACCGGAAATTTGTTGGGCACTGACCGCAGTACACTGAAATTCTATAAACATGAAATCTTCAGCCGTGATTTTATGTTCCAAAAAGAAGGAAAATATAAAGGATATCCTAAACGGACACAGGCAGGTGGTGTATGGCTAAACGGATATAGCGATCACTTGCCTACTATTATTTATCTAATTAAAGAAGTGAAATGACAAAAGCATTATTTAAACTATTCATCCTGTTCATAACTTGTAGCACTGCAATCTCATGTAGTGAACAGGATTCGCCTGAACTTCCAGACAACTCAGGCAATACCAATCAAGGAATTGCCTCTATTGACCAAACACAAATCAATGCCAATGGAGGCGGATTTATCATTCGTGTAAAAGCTGATGGCACATGGCAGGCTTCAAGTAGTGAGACTTGGTGTACATTGAGTAGAACATCCGGCAATGGAAATGGCTCTATCAGTGGATATATGAAAGCAAATACCGGAGCTGAACGAAGTGTCATTATTACAATCACAGCCGGAAAAGAGGAGGCCAAATTCACACTCAAACAATTAGCAGGCAATGGTTCAAATCCTGTTCCAGATCCGGAAAAACCTTCGGGATATGCAAGCATGCTTGAGATTCCAGCGTTAAAAGGTGGAAGTATGAACCAATTTATCACTCATACAACTAAACGGAATGGCAAAGATTACCCAACTTATAGTTTGGAATACAGTTACAAGTATAAACATTCTTATTGGATAGCTTATCGTTTCGACAATACAACAGGCGGAAATGTTGGACGTAATGAAGCATACAAACCCGATCCTGAATTACCATCACAATATGCGGCAAAGCACAACGACTATACAAATTCCGGATATACTAGAGGGCATTTATGCGCATCATCAGACAGACAGTACTCCAAAGAGGCCAATCAACAAACATTCTATATGTCAAACATAAGCCCGCAATCTGGTAACGGATTCAATCAAACCTTAATTCCGCAACACTATTATAAAATATTTTTTTTAAGTACCTGAGCAA